>JAFWYO010000063.1 GCA_017517715.1 Bacteroidales bacterium | reverse complement strand
CAGATGCCGCAGGACCTCGGCGCGATGATAGAGCAGTGGGATATGGACGGCGTCGACCTCAACGAGTTTTTCCGGGCCGAACCGGGCAAGGGTAGGGGAGTGGCAACTTTCGTTCACGAGAAGGCGGTGCAGAAGTGGCTCGACATCATCCGCGGCAAGACACCAATCTATGGCGACAGCAGCTCGCCCCTGAACGAACATCCTCCGCTGCCCTTCGAGGACACGCGCCTGCTCGACCTCTGCGCCCACACGATGTGGTTCCTGCCCAACGTGGCCTCGTGCGACGCGATGGAAGCCCTGCTGCGCCGTCCGGCCAACGGATTCTACCAAACCTACCAAATCATCAACTGCAGCGGCACAAAGGCCGGCATCGGCATTGACGCCCTCGGCCCTGTGCGCGAAGCTATGGGCGACAATCCGCTGACGACGCGCACCATCACCCTCACCTGCGGCAAGCTGACCACCGGCGTAACCCTGCGTCCGCTTGGTGG
This sequence comes from Bacteroidales bacterium, assembly GCA_017517715.1. Taxonomy (GTDB): domain Bacteria; phylum Bacteroidota; class Bacteroidia; order Bacteroidales; family P3; genus Colimorpha. Next base: position 3,862 of record JAFWYO010000063.1, on the reverse strand, counting down.
GCTGCTGATGCTGCGCAACTGCAAGAGCCCGGAGACCTACTTCCAAACGGCTTTCCGCGTGCAGAGCCCGTGGACGGCGACCGACAAGGACGACCCGACGAAGAAGACCATCTTGAAACCAACCTGCTATGTCTTTGACTTTGCCCCCAACCGCGCCCTGCGCGAGGTGGTGACCTACGCCAACCAGCTGGACATAGACACGGGCCGCCGCATCACCGACAAGGTGAACGACTTCATCAACTTCCTGCCCATCCTCCAGTTCGACGGCAGCTCGATGAAACGGGTGAACGCCACCGAAATACTTGACTTTGTGGACAACGGCACCAGCGGAACGCTGCTGGCGCGCCGATGGAACAGCGCCCAGCTGGTCAACGTGGACAACGCCACCCTGCAGCGCGTGCTCGACAGTCCCGAGGCGATGGCCACCATTATGAAGATTGAAGGCTTCCGCGCACTGGGCAGCGACATCATCGAGAACATCGTCAACCGTGCGGAGCGGATCAAGAAACTGAAGCGCGAGGCTGGCGACAACCCCAAGAAGAAAAAAGAGCTGACCGCCGAGGAGAAGGAATACCGCAGCAAGAGGCGTGAGGTGCAGGAAAAACTGATGAAGTTCGCCACGCGCATACCCATCTTTATGTACCTCACCGACTACCGTGAGGAGAGCCTCGAAGACGTCATCCGCAAGCTGGAACCGTCGCTCTTCGAAAGAGTTACCGGCCTCACCATCGACGATTTCGACCTGCTGCTGCGCATCGGAGTCTTCAACCGCGCCCAGATGAACGACGCCATCCTCAAATTCCGCCGATACGAGGACGCCTCGCTGGCCTATACCGGCGTGAACCGCCACGCGTCGGACACCCGCATCGGCCTGATGGACAGCAGCGTGCCAATCGAGGCAATACGATGAATCTGTCGTCCGCAGGTCAAGCACCAGAGTATAGCCCCGTTTTCAACCCCAAAACGGGGCTTTTTTGGGGTCTGTCAACTGCCTGATTTCCATATATCATCTTCTTATCATCTTCTACTGAAATTCTTATTAACTTTTTACGAAATTTTTCTTCAGTAGGCAATAATAAGAAGAAGGTTACGTTATGCTAAAAAGAAAATTCAGAAGAGGTTTTTGACAGCGTTGATAGCGACGACGGTGATTTTGTGATGGCAGTGATGTTGGGAATGAAGGCTTTGGCGGTGATGTTTGTGATGCTGGGAATGAAGGCTTTGGCGGTGGTGTTTGTGATGTTGGGTTTGACAGTGCGACACACCCCGCCCTTCGGGCACCCCTCTCCGAGAGGGGATGTCGCGGTAGCGGCCCGGATGTCAGTCGGTTTGTGTAAACGTATGCCAATCAAAGGACTGCGTAGCCATCCCCTCTCGGAGAGGGGTGCCCGAAGGGCGGGGTGTGTCGCACTGCTGGGATCCTCGCACTGCTGGAAACCTCGCACTGCTGGAAACCTCGCGCTGCTGGAAACCTCGCACTGCTGGAAACCTTGCACTGCTGGAAACCTCGCACTGCTGGGATCCTCGCGCTTCTGGAAACCTCTCACTGCTGATAAAGCAGAACAAAATAATTCGTTCGATTCGTGTTTTGCTTGCAAAACTAAATCTTAATAAAATTATTCGTTAAATTCGCAGTTAATAAACATATTTAAAATCAACCACTTAATATTTTGATATTTATGGGAAAACAACAAAGCGGTTTCAATGGCGGGTTCAGCGGTCGGCTGGGCAATGTGGTGGGGTACAACTGGCGCGGACGCTGGTGTGTGCGCACGCTGCCGGGCGACTTCCACGATGCCCGCAGCGAGCAGCAGCTCGAACAGCGTCGGCTCTTCACCGAGATGGTGCGTTTTGCCGGCAGCGCGCGTCGCGTGCTGAGGATTGCCCTCGACGAAGCGTCTCGTAATGTGGGACTTACGCCAAGCAACTATTTTATCAGAATGAACAAGGAGTGTTTCGCGTTGCAGGATGGCGAACTGACGGTCGACCTGCCCGAGCTGCGCCTCAGCGACGGGCCTGTGGCACCGGTGGCATTCGATGCACCGCAACTGCTTGACGATACGACCATTAGCATCTCTTTCGAAAAGAATCCCCTGCATCGCAATTGCAGTCAGGACGACGAGATTTATATTGTGGCTTATTGCCCTGAATACAAGGCTTTTGACTTTTCAGACGCTACGGCTCGTCGCCGCAAACAGGTTGTTTTTCAGCTCAATGAAGCGTGGGCTGGCAAGGAGGTGTACCTTTGGGGATTCGTCGTCGACCGCGCGGGTCGCGCCTCGCAGAGTCTCTATATCGGCAGCGGAGTTTTGGATTTTTCGGCTGCTCCGGAATATGTTGATGATGAGGATGTTGTTGACGTGGAGGATGGTGCTTCGATGAGGGGGGAAGTCTCATCGGCTGATTCGGAACACAATCCTGACGCCGATCGCCAAGATGCCGTCCGCGGTGGCGGAAAATCGGCGGCGCGGGCTGCCCCTTTTTCGTAAATGACCGGATGCACTGCGTCCGATAATCTGTTTTTTAATGGATAGGATTGTTAAAAAAACAGTCTTTGTCTTTTGTATTTATTTTTATTTAATCGTATGAAATTCAGATTTGTAGTTTCGAAAATTTTCGTTTGTTTTGTGGCGGTTTTGGCGCTTGCTGGCTGCCGTCGCGCGCCGAAGGTCGCGACTGGTGGTGATTTGGTTCCGTCGGCACCTGAATATAGCGATGAGCGTCAATGGTATATCGTTGACCGCGAGGCCGATGTGGATGTTTTCTACGTCACTTCGACCAATGTTGTCGACTACCCTTCGGACGGCGGTGTGATTCATTTTGCCGATGTTTCGGTCGACAGCATCCGCGCTTTGCTGACGGGCGAGATGGAGGGCATCGACCGTATGTATTCGGGCGGATTCAACTTTTTTTCGCCATATTACCGTCAATGTTCGCTTGAGTCGTTTATGTCCGATAGCCTTGTCGCTGAGCGTGTTCCGTTGGCGATGGACGACGTCAGGCGGGCTTTTCGGTATTATATCGAGCATCTGAACAATGGCCGTCCGTTTGTGCTGGCCGGTTTCAGCCAGGGTGCCATCGGCGTGGTTGAAATCCTTAAGTCGATGGACGACAGCGCATTTGAGTGTCTGGTGGCGGCCTATGTGATTGGCTGGAAGGTTACCGCCGAGGATTTGGCTTCGACTTCGCATATCGTTCCTGCCAAGGACAGCGACGACGTTGGCGTCACGGTCTGTTTCAACAGTGTGCGCTCGCCGCAATGTGCCATCCCTCTTATCAGCGACGGCAACCGCTTGGCAATCAATCCAGTGAACTGGCGCACTGACGGCACCCTTGCGACGCTGATCGCCAATGGTGACACGCTCGGTGTTGTTCTCGACACTGCATCGCGCCTGCTTTGCGTAAGTGGCTATTCTGCTGATGATTATATGCTGCCTCTAATTGGCCGCGAAGGCAACTACCATCGCCTCGACATCACACTTTACGTCGACCATCTGAGGCGTAACATTGCCCTCCGTGCCCTTCGTAAGTTGGGGAAATAGGTTGATTTTCTGTTTGTTCCGTATTCTGCTATCATTACAATAATCGAGCCGTCTTTTGTAGGGCGGCTCGATTGTCGTTGGCAGCAGGCTTTGAGCCTGCGTGTTGTTGGCTTATTTGTACTCGGCGAGGATGCCGGGGATCTGGTCGGGGGTCAGACGGCCGTAGACCTTGTCGCCAATCATAGCGACAGGAGCCAGACCGCAGGCACCGACGCAGCGCAGCGTGTTCAGAGAGAACTTGCCGTCGGCTGTGCACTTGCCAACCTGGACGTTCAGCTCGCGAGCGAAAGCATCGAGAACCTTCTCAGCACAACGCACGT
>JAFWYO010000062.1 GCA_017517715.1 Bacteroidales bacterium | reverse complement strand
TGTAATAACTCGTCTTTATAGTCCTGCATATCCTTGAAACGCATTCCCTCGGGATGCCTTAGAAAGAAAAAGAAAACAACTTTTGATAGCGTTGGCATCATTATTTCCATATCATTATAGTCTATCAATACAATACGGTAATCATTCGTAATTTGGAGACGGCTTAGCTTGGCTTCCGGCAACGATACCAGATGTTTGATTACATATTCTGATACACCCATTAGTTTTAATTTCTCAATACGTGATTTTATCTCTTGAGCGATTGTGTATACACTTTCGCTATCAGCATAATCCTTTGGGTCTTCAGGTGGATTATGTTCTTCAATTGAACTACATCGAATACCTTCAAATGGATTGATACTCAAAACCTTTTTAAAACAATTATAGAATTGCTGATCAGTCTCATAACGCAATGGCCAAAGCAACACTGCCTCATAGTCATCTTCCGAATATTCATAACTCATTAGCATAGGCGATTCAGGAATCCAGTTCTTTACATCCAGTCGACAAGCGAACAATTCCCTATACATATCCTGAATATCCATTCTGAAATCACCTTTCTTTTCAACAAAATCCAACGCAAGATTAGGCCTGTTATAATGGATTATATTGTCCATTTCCTTCACAATTTGCGGCAAGTAGACAAATGATCTGTAGAAATGGCAGCTATTTTCTATTAAGCCAAAATTGCTACAAATGTAACAATTAATTTGTTCATTCCACTCCGGTTCTATGTAAATCGTCATTCCAGAATAGAAACTAAAAGGCGTTTTGGTTTTGAAAAAAGCCTTTTCTGGTTTCAGTTTTGAAAAATCAGGTTTATCCATTACTCTATTAATTTATATATCAACGATTTTATCTACTTGTTGCTGACATCAATACTTTTGCAAAGTTATACAAACTATCCTTTCTCTTTCCAGATTTGCAAGCCTTGCAAACACTATTATTTTGTTTTGTTTGTTGACTCTAAAGACTTTTCCCAACATATATAATGCCAATAAAAAAGGCGTTGAATTATTCTTTTGAGTCTCTTATCAGTCTGTAGGCTCTGGTAACCTGAACGTTGATAATCGACAGAATAATTCACGCCCAAGGCGTGAACCTTCCGCGAGCTTATTCTCACGTTCAAATAAATTTTACCAGAATTTACAGACGAGAATCTCGGGCGGTTAGCTCTATTTATGGTATATATTTATTATCTCATTATTATATATTTTAATATTTAATTACATATTTAATGTTTAACTATCAAATCTCCTTGCCGAATACGGCGCGTTTCATCAGCTCTTCGGTCTGGTAGGTGGTACCCCAAATCTTCTCGGCTTCGTTGCCGATGATCTGTGGGTTGGTATAGGCCCAAATGACATTGTTTTTGATGGCGTTGCGGTTCATCTCGGCATAGTAGATGGAATGCACGCCGCGCTTCTGCCAGTCGGGATGCACACCGTTGAGCAGCAGGTCGATAGTGTCATATTTGCGCAGGGCGCGCAGCAGGTGGTACCATCCGAAGGGGAAGAGGCGTCCGTTGGCCTTCTGATAGGCCTCGGTGAGGCTGGGAATGCTGAGGCCAAAGGCCACCAGGTTGTCGTCCTGGTCGACGACAAAATTGACGAAATCGAGGTTCACGAAGGGGAAATACTCCTTGATATAGACCTCGATTTCCTTCTCGGTCATCGGGACGAAATCGTAGAGGTCCTTGAACGAGTCATTGAGCGTGTGGAAAAACTTGCGCGCATAAGGATAGACCTCCTTGCGCTTCTTGAATTTCAGCAGTTTGAGGTTGTAGCGCTCCAGTATGAGCTGGTTGATGCGCGCCACCTTGTCGGGGATGGGCTGGCTGGCCGGCATCTTGTACTGCTGCCAGCGGCAAAGAATCTTGCAGTCAAGGCGTTCGATGAAATCAATATAATACTTGGGATTGTAAAGCGTGCTGAGGTTCTGGCGGGCGTCGAAGCCTTCTATGACCCAGCATTCCTTGTCCATATCGGTAAAGCCAAACGGCCCCTCTATCTCGGTCATTCCCTTGCTGCGACCATATTCCACCACCTTGTCGAACAGGGCCTTGCAGACATCGAAATCCTCGACGAAATCGAACCATCCGAAGCGGACAGCCTTCTTGTTCCAATGCTCATTGACGGAGTGGTTGATGATGGCAGCCACGCGGCCCACTACTTTGCCGTCGACGGTGGCCAGATACATCTGCAAGTCGCTGTGTTCCAGCGATGGGTTCTTGTCGGTCAGCAAAGCGCGCTCGTCGCGGTTCAGCGGCGGCACGTATGTCGGTACGCCTTTGAAGAGTTTGTTAGGAAAAGCAATGAACTTGTTAAGGTCGCGACGACCTTTAACCTCACTGATAATGATATTGTTCATATCCTTTTTATAAAATCTTTACAAAAGTCCAAGTTTCTTGAAGCATTTGACCGTCTTGTCGACAGCAAAGTCGACCTGCTCGATGGTGTGCGTAGCCATCCAGGCCAGGCGGATGAGCGTGTCCTCGGGCGGCACAGCCGGCGAGATGACAGGGTTGACGAAGACGCCCTCGTCGAGCAGCATACGTGTGACCATAAAGGTCTTCTCGTTGTCGCGCACATAGAGCGGTATGATTGGCGTTTCGGTGTTGCCGATTTCGAAACCGGCCTCGCGGAACGACTTGAGTGCATAGTTGGCCACCTTCCACAGGTTCTCCTGGCGTTCGGGCTCGCTGCGCATAATGTCGATGGCGGCGATGACCGACGCCGTTGCCGAAGGCGGAATGCTGGCAGTGAAGATGTAAGGGCGCACATTGTGGCGCATCCAGTTGATGGTGTCCTTGAGGCGGCGATGAAGCCTCCGATTGACGCCAGCGATTTGGAGAAGGTACCCATTATGAGTTCCGTCTTGTCGAGCAGTCCGAAATGGTCGGTGACGCCGCGACCTTCGCGTCCGAATACGCCCAAACCGTGAGCCTCGTCGACCATCAGCGTGGCCTGGTATTTCTCGCACAGAGCCTGCATTTCGGGCAGTTTGGCCACATCGCCTTCCATACTGAACACACCGTCGGTGACCACCAGTTTGGCGGCATCAATGGGGCAACGCTGCAAGACGCGTTCCAGGTCGGCCATATCATTGTGGCGGTATTTCAGCGTAGAGGCAAACGTGAGGCGCTTGCCCTCGATGATAGAGGCGTGGTCCATCTCGTCGAAAAGAACATAGTCGCCTCGACCCGTAACACAGGGGATAACACCCGAATTGGCCTGAAAACCAGCCGAAAAAAGCATTACACCATCCTTGCCCAAAAAGTCGGCAAGTATCTGTTCCAGCTGCTTGTGAATATCGAGAGTACCGTTGAGGAAAGGAGAGCCGGCACAACCGGTGCCATATTTGTCGATGGCTGCTTTGGCAGCCTCTTTGATTTTAGGGTGATTGGTGAGGCCCAAATAGCTGTTGGAACCGAGCATCAGGACTTTACGTCCGTTCATAAGGACCTCAGTATCCTGATCGCTCGAAATTTCTCTGAAATAAGGATAAACCCCTTTGGCCTTGGCCTCCTGGGGAGCAGTGTATCGCGCAAGTTTCTGTTGCAGTGGCTTCATCTAAAACTAGTATGTATATATATTAAGAGTGCAAAGTAACAAAAAAAAATCGAATTATAACTATATCAAAATGTTAAAATTTTCGCCAGCTGCGCCGTCAATCTGCTAGTCCCTATCCTAAAAATTTGATTATTAACAGATTTATCACCTAAAATTTTTTCATACATCATACCGTAAATCATCGCGTCGGCAGGTGTCGAAACACCTCCGGCAGCTTTAAAGCCCACAGATTTTTTAGAAATTTTCACATATTCGCGCAGTGCCATAAGCATAGCGAAGGCCGCCTCGGGGGTTGCACCGACGGCAATCTTGCCAGTCGAAGTCTTGATGAAATCGGCACCGGCATTCAGGGCCAGAAGCGAGGCGCGGTAGATGTTTTCCATCGTCTGGAGCTCCCCGCATTCAATTATCACCTTCAGTTTCACACGCTCGCCACATATCGACTTGGCCGATGCCACCTCGTCGGAGACATAATCGTCGTCGCCCGAAAGAAAACGGCCGCGATTTATCACAATATCAACTTCGTCGGCCCCCTCTTCGACCACGTATCTTACCTCTTCGTTCTTGATTTTCAGCGGTATCTGTCCGGCCGGAAAACCACCGGCAACCGACGCAACCTTGATGCCGCTGCCCTGCAGTTCCTTTTTGGCCAAAGCAACAAAAACAGGATAGACGCAAACCGAAGCAACACGCTGAAAACCATCAGCAAAAGGTATCGACATATCGACCGTCGACCGGCAGAAGGCAGCCACCGACGCCGGAGTGTCCGACCCGTTGAGGGTAGTATTGTCGATGCAGGTAAAAAGCCTCCCTAGCAGATCGTTTTTCTTCGCTTCGTCAAGCGACTGGACCTCATTCTTTATTTCTTCAATAAACGACTGGCACTCAGCAAATTCTTTTCTTATCTTTTCATCCATTCTCCGACTTCTTTTTGTACATTGTGTTGAACGATTCCTTGCTGAAAGGCAAGATATGATGCGAACGGCGGTACTCCGACGACAGATATTTCATCAGCAGGCGCCGTTTCAAGAATCGCGACCCATTCATCTTCTTGCGGTTTGGCAGCACCTTGTGCAAGGCATTCAGCCGCTTCCGCTCGTCCTTTTCAAGCGCACCCTCATTCAGCATAATCTGACGACTGTCGACAATCATATCGCGAATCGGTAGCGCCAGCGGGCACACCTCCTCGCAACGGCCGCACAACGTGCAGGCATAAGCAACGTGGCGGTACGTCTCGAACGTCTCGAGATAGGGCAGCGTGATATTGGCCACAGGGCCCGCAAAGACATTATTGTAAGGTTCTTCGCCAATGGTCTGGAACACGGGGCAGACATCCTTGCAACGCCCACAGTCGGCACAGGTCATCGACTGCCGCAAGTCCTTGTGCCGAAGCAGATTAGACCTCTGGTTATCGATAATAAACAGGTAGTTGTTGCAATTCTGCGACCCCCTGAAAAGGATATAATCCTGGCTGGCGCAGCCCGTGCGATACGAGACAATCTGCCTGTAGACATCGGCCCAGTCGCTGCACCCCACAATGCGGTCGATGGTAGCGAAAAACACATTCGTCCTGGCATTCGAAAGCCTTTCAAGACTTTTGTTCGTATTGTTGAGCAGCAGCAGCGACCCCGTGTCGGAAAACATCAAATCGACAGCAAAAAACTGCATATCGCCGTCCTCCGAAAGCTCGATTTTCTCGTCGCGAAGGAAATATTTGATTCCCAGCTCGCGAAAGACCGTGGAATTGTTGACGTTCGGCAGCCTTACCGTCTTCGTTTTATGGAATTTGAACAGCTTTTTGAGGCTCTCGAAAACATCGTTATAGTCGACCGCCCAGAAGACAGAATTGTGCTTTCCCGAAAACTTTTTTTCGAAGCGCGAAAACTCCTCGTCCAGATTCTCGATGCTCCGGTTCAAAGCCGCCTTCATTCGCTCGACCTTGCAATTATCTTTCACAAAATCAGGCAAATCGGCATTCTTCAAACAGAAAGAACCCGGACCCTTGTTTTCGGAAATGACCCTTTCCGAACACTCAAGAAAACTGTTGTAATAATCGTTATTCATCGTTTAATCCAAAAGTCGGTTGATCTTGTCGACCCGACGCTGGTGGCGGCCACCTTCGAAAGGCGTGTCCAGGAAAATCCTGACCATCTTCAGGGCCAGATCGGTCGACACAAAACGTGCAGGAAGCGAGATGATATTGGCATCGTTGTGTTGGCGACCCAGCGAGGCGATCTCCTCGTTCCAGCAAAGGGCACATCTGACATTGGGGTACTTGTTGACAGTCATCTGCACACCGTTGCCCGAGCCGCAGATGACGATGCCACGCTTGTAATCGCCGCGGTTGATGGCCGAGCCCACCTTGTGCGCAAAGTCGGGATAGTCGACACTTTCGGTCGAAAACGTGCCAAAATCCTTAGTATCAATATCTAATGTTGCGAGGAATTTTTTAACTTCCTCTTTCAGTTCATATCCGGCGTGGTCGGATGCAATGGGTATAATTTCCTTCATAATTGTCTTATTTATAGTTGCAAAGATACAAATAATTATTCAAACAAAGAGCGTTTGTTAATAACTATTTTTCACCAATTTCCATTAAATAGTTTAACGACAAACAATTGTGATTTTATAACATTCTTCTTTCCGCACATAGCACCCTTTGGACAACCTCCACGCCATACCTTCTCCGCCCGTTCCTATATCGTTCCTATATCGTTCTTATATCGTTCCTATATAAAAATATAAGAACGATATAGGATCGATATAGGAACGATATAGGAACGGGCGGAGAGGGGGTACCGAAAAATTACCCTCGAATCGGTATAACCCATACATAAAACTTGAATCAGGCGACTCTTTAAAATAATAAACACCAGTTTGTTCAAAAGAACTTAATTTAGCTGTTGAACAAAGGTTGATAAAAAAACGGTGTTTGTAAATGTTGATTTGTGTTAGAAAATATGCCTTTTTTCAAATTATTTCAGTTGCCATTTTAACAAGAACAACGAAAGTAACAAAAGCCTGTTTGATGATGAATGAACATTGTGTTCATAATTTCGAAAGGCGTTGAAGTTGCAAGATTTATGAAGTGATAAGTTTGGTTAATGTTGTTCAAAAGAATTGTGAAAAACTATGAAAAATGATGGTTATGAACATATCAACAGCACCAAAAAAAAGAAGAAAAAAAGATTTTTAATTTAATAACCTTTATTATTTTTTCTTCGAATCGTTGAAAAATCGTAATTTTGCAGTTTACAAATATATATTATAATAGTGTTTATCATCTTAAAAATGAGATACCATAACTAAAATCGATGCAATTATGACCAACGAAGAGCTTAAAAAAGAGATTTTAAGATTGAAAAAAGAAAAAAATGCCGTCATCCTCGGACATTATTATCAGATAGACGAAATTCAGGCCATTTCGGACTATATTGGAGACAGTCTGGCTCTGGCACAGGAGGCCCAGCGCACCGATGCCGACATTATCGTCTTCTGTGGTGTGCATTTTATGGCCGAAACGGCCAAAATCCTCAACCCGCGCCGCAAGGTGTTGCTTCCCGATGTGGCTGCCAGCTGTTCTTTGGCCGAATCGTGCACCGGTAGTGACTTGCGCGAATTCAAGAAGAAATATCCCGACCATATCGTTGTGTCGTACGTGAACTGTTCGGCCGAAGTCAAGGCCGAATCGGACCTGATTTGCACTTCGGGCAATGCCGAAAAGCTTATAAATGCCCTGCCGAAGGAGCAGAAAATCATCTTTGCCCCTGACAAGAACCTCGGCGGATATATCAACAGTATGACGGGTCGCAATATGGTGTTATGGAACGGTGTATGCACTGTGCACGACGGACTTGAGGCCGAGCAGCTTCTCAAGATGAAGCGCGAAAACCCCGATGCTCCTGTTGTTGCCCATCCCGAGTGCAACTCTGCCGTCCTTGCCGTTGCCGATTTCATTGGTTCGACCAAGGCTATGCTCAGTTATATCAAAAAGTCTGAAAACAAAAGGTTTATTGTTGCCACTGAGGCCGGAATTCTCTATGAAATGAGAAAGAACAACCCTGACAAGGAATTTCTGGCTGTCAGCAGTGGCGAAAGTTGCAGTTGCCTTGAGTGTGCGTATATGAAAATGAACACTTTGGAGAAGTTGTACAGATGTTTGCGCGACGAGACGCCCGAGATTGTCCTGGACGATGATTTGATTGAAAAAGCTGCACGGCCGATAGTGAGAATGCTTGATATGTCGCGCGAACTCGGAATAATAAAGTAAAAACGCCGCACGCTGATATGGAAAGGATTGGTCAGCCGCAGGTTTATGCCTGTCTGGAAAGGCTGGGTATTGAATATGAATACTATGAGCATCCCGAAGCGCCGACGATAGAGATTGCTGCGCAATTCTATCGTGGCGAGGGAACGACGTTGTGCAAGAACCTTTTTTTCCGCAATCACAAGGGCAATCGTCATTACCTTGTGATAATGGAAAGCCATTTTGCTATGGATATCCACAGTGTCGAGAAGTTGCTGCACCAGGGCAAACTGTCGTTTGCGTCGCCCGAGCGTATGATGCGCTATCTTGGCGTGAAGCCTGGTTCGGTCAGCCTTTTCAATCTTGTCAACGATACCGACAAGGAGGTTACTCTTTTTGTCGACTCCAAGTTGCTTGATGTTGAAAAGGTCAGTTTCCACCCCAATGATAACCGTGCCTCGCTTGTGATTTCGAGCCGCGATATGTTGAAATTCATCGAAAATTGCGGAAACAGGTATGAGATAATGGATTTATACAGCCAAGAGTGTTGAAATATAGGAGGTTCTTGTTAATAACGCAAAATTTTTAAATCATAATAAAAGATTAAAAACTAGATAATTATAGGTATGTTTCACGTGTAACATTTTTGAGAGAAGGAGTTATATATGAAAACAATGGAAATAGAGGTTAAAGAGCCGATAAAACTGCTGGAACTGATAGAAAAAACTTTCCTTGACAGCAGCCGTTCGAAACAGAAGGAAATTCTTGCTCATCGTGTATATGTTGCGTCGCGCAAGATTACGCAATTTGATTTTCCGTTGGCTCCGGGAATGAAAGTTGTTATTGAAGGCGACGAAAACAAGGGGAAACTTATGCGCGGAAAGATGCCTATAGTTTTCGAGGACAAATATCTGATGGTAGTCAATAAGCCTGTGGGTCTTCTGAGCAGCAGCCTGCATCCGAACGACCGCTCTGTTATCAGCGAGCTGAACGACTATTTCATCCGCCGCCGGTCGCGCCAGCGTGCTCACGTTGTGCACCGCTTGGATCGCGACACGTCGGGACTGCTCTTGGTGGCCAAATCGAAAGAGATTTCGCGCGAGCTGGAACACAACTGGAAGGAGAGGGTCTTCGATCGCGCTTATGTTGCCGTTTGTTGGGGAACTCCTGTTCCGGCCTATGGCACCATCAAATCGTGGTTGACCGACGGCGAATATTGCGTGGAATCGTCCCCGACCGACAACGGAGGCAAACTTGCCATAACGCACTACAAGACGTTGCAGAAAAACCGTCGCTTTTCGCTGGTCAAACTCAGCCTAGAAACGGGACGCCGCAACCAAATCCGTGTCCATATGCGCGACATCGGGCATCCCTTGCTGAAGGATCCCATCTACGGCTACCGCGACGACAATTCGCCTGCCACCCGGCTGATGCTTCACGCTTTCCGCCTTTGTTTCTACCATCCAGTGACTGGCAAGGAAATGAGGTTTGAGACAGAATTTCCCGACGATTTCGTGTCGCTGTTTGAAAATTAGTGGAGACGATTTTGTGCCAGGTTCGACTTTTTAGCTACCACTCAACAATAAAAAGCAATTTTTGCCGTTCAAAAGATATAATTATATTTTAGTAAGAATGGAATACAATACCAACAGAAGTGATATGCGGTTCAGAGAATATGGAAGGTCGGTGGGAAAAATCATAGAGAATGTGTGCGAACTTCCAGAAGGAGAAACGAAGAATGAAGCCACACAGGGAATCATTACGGTAATGGCTCTTGTCAGCGGTATGTCGTTGCGCGACGATGTGTCCTACCATAAATTATGGGACCACCTGATGGTTATGTCGGATTTCAAACTGCGCGGTGCGTGGCCTTTTGGCGACGAGGAACTGGAAAAACTTATGAGCCGCGAAAACGAGGCAGAAAAAGAGACGAAAGAGCGACTGCCATACAAGGACAGCACTATCGCCAGCCGTCACTATGGCGAATATATAGAAGCGATGCTCCACAACCTGAAGTCGATGCCCGACGGCGACGAGTACAACGACTTGGTGACCCTCGTTGCCCAGCAGGCGAAGCGCGACTACCTTGTGTGGAACGGCGAATTGTCGGACGACAACATTATTGTCGACCATATGCTTCGTGTTTCGGGCGACGAACGTATCGACGCCTTGCTGCGCGACAAGCCAATTACGGTTCCCAATGGTTCGCTGCCGGTAGAGACTACTGGACAGAAAAAGAAAAAGAAGAAAAAGAAAAACTATTAAAACTTAAATTTGTCGTATAATTATGGGTAGTTTTGAAATAGAAGGAGGTGCCAGACTTAGAGGTACCATAGTTCCGCAAGGTGCCAAGAACGAGGCTTTGCAGGTGCTGTGTGCTGTGTTGCTGACCGAAGAGCGTGTGGTTATCGAAAACGTGCCCGACATAAGGGATGTCAACCACCTGATAGGCTTGTTGAAGCTGCTGGGTGTGAAGGTCGAGGAACTGCCCTGGGACGGCGTAGGCAGAAGCTATGCTTTCCAGGCCGACGATGTGCAGATGGATGTTGTAGGCAGCGCTGAATATTGCCAGCTTGCCGCCAGTTTGCGTGGCAGCATTATGTTGGCGGGTCCGCTTTTGGCCAGGTTTGGCAGGGCTGTTATCCCTCAGCCGGGTGGCGACAAGATAGGCCGTCGACGCATCGACACCCACCTTACTGGTATGGAAATGCTTGGCGCCAAAGTCGAGGATTTCATCCTTCGCGTTGCTGCCGACAATAACAACCGCAGCAAAACATACGGAGGCTATGCCCTCAAGGCTGCGAATGGTATGACGGGAAGGTATATGCTGCTCGATGAAGCCAGCGTCACAGGTACGGCAAATATTATTATGGCCGCAGTTATGGCCAAAGGTACCACGACAATAATGAATGCCGCCTGCGAACCCTACGTCTACCAGCTTTGCGAGATGCTCAACTCGATGGGTGCCCGTATCAGCGGTGTCCGCAGCAACAGGCTCACCATAGAGGGTGTAGACCGTTTGGGAGGCACCACCCATCGCCTTTTGCCCGATATGATCGAGGTGGGCAGTTTTATCGGTATGGCTGCAATGACGCAGAGCGATATCACGATAGGCAATGTTGCTCTTGAACATTTGGGGCTCATTCCGCAGGTGTTCCGCCGTTTGGGTGTGGAGATATGGCAGAAAGGCGACGACTTGTACATTCCGGCAAAAGATGTATATGAAATAGACCGTTTTATGGACGGCTCGATACTGACTATCGCCGATGCCCCCTGGCCGGGTTTCACCCCCGACCTTATAAGTATCGCCCTGGTGACGGCAATACAAGCCCGCGGAAGCGTGCTTATCCATCAGAAGATGTTCGAAAGTAGACTCTTCTTTGTCGACAAACTTATTGATATGGGTGCGCAAATCATATTGTGCGACCCGCATAGGGCCACGGTTATAGGACTGGCCAGAGAACACCTGCTGAAGGGTATGCATATGACATCGCCCGATATCAGGGCTGGTGTGGCTTTGCTCATTGCTGCTATGGCTGCCCAAGGTGTCAGCGTCATCGACAACATTGAGCAGATAGACCGTGGATATGAACATATCGACGAACGACTTAACGCCTTGGGCGCAAAAATAAAGCGAATGGACAATTAAAGCTATGACAGATGTTTGACTTCCTGAAAAGAAAAAGAGTTTTGCCCACGTTTGCTCCATTGGTGACAGATATGCATTGCCATCTGCTGCCTATGGTCGACGATGGGAGCAAGTCGGTAGAGGAATCGTTGGAGGTGATGGGGATTATGAAGGAATGCGGTTTTGAGGAAATCCGTCTGACGCCTCATTTCAACTATCCGCGTTTCCCCAACAAGGCTGCCGACATCAAGGAACGCTACAAGAAATTCTGCTCCGATATTGAGAAAAAAAAGGGCGACCGCCAGATTCCGCGCATCACAAGTGTCACAGGCGAATTCCAGGTCGGCGACGGATTTGACGAATACCTTGAAACGGGACAGTTGCTCACCTACAGGTTCACCGATGCAACGGAGTGTTCCGAAAAGGGTGTCGTCCTGATTGAGTTTTCGCTTCATCAGAAAAGGATGGGCCTAGAAGACAAGGTCTATCGGCTTTTGACGGAGGGCTATGATGTTATTTTGGCGCATCCCGAGCGCTATCCTTATCTGGATTCGCATAGCGAGATGCTTCAACGATTCAAAGAACAGGGGGTCTATTTTCAGGTCAACATACTTTCTCTTGACGGCTTTTATGGCGAAGCCCCACTCAAGAAGTCATTCGACTTCATCGAGAACGACTGGGTGGAATTCCTTGGGACGGATATGCATAATGTTATGTATGCCCAAGCGCTGCGTCACGCCTCTGTCAACAAGAGAATCATCAAATTGCTTGAAAAACACGAGTTCCTCAACAAAAAACTAGCTGTTGGAAATTAAAAAAACACAAGAATATGAATAATTTAGATGCTATATCACCAATCGACGGACGCTACCGTAGCAAGACGGAACCACTGGCGGCCTATTTTTCGGAGTCGGCACTGATCCGCTATCGTGTCCGCGTGGAAATTGAGTATTACATTGCTTTGGTAGGTCAACTAGGCGTTGCCAACCTGTCGGCCGAGATGACCGAAAAACTCAGGGATATCTACCGCAATTGGAGTTCGGAATCGGCACAACGGGTCAAGGATATCGAAAAAACAACCAACCACGACGTCAAAGCCGTGGAATATTTTATCAAAGAGAAATTTGACTGTTTGGAGTTTGGCTCGACGCTGCCTCGCGAGCTGGTGCATTTCGGACTTACTTCGCAGGATATCAACAATACGTCGTTCCCGATGATGATTCGCGAAGCCCACCTCGAAACGGTGAGACCTGCATACTGCGAACTTATAGAAAAAATCAAGGCTTTGGCAAATGAGTGGCGCAATATTCCTATGCTGGCTCACACCCACGGGCAGCCTGCTTCGCCCACAGCTCTTGGTAAAGAGCTGATGGTTTTTGTCTACCGTCTTGAAGAGCAGCTTAAGGCGCTCGACAATGTGCCTTTTTCGGGCAAATTTGGCGGTGCTACAGGCAATCTCAATGCCCATCGGGTGGCTTATCCCGATGTCGATTGGCGCTCTTTTGCCAAACGTTTTATGAAAGAGAGCCTTGGTTTGGAGCGTCAGGAATTGACTACTCAGATCGAAAACTACGACCATCTGGCGGCATACCTTGACGGCCTGAGACGTATGAACACCATCCTTATCGATTTCAGCCGTGATATATGGACTTATATTTCGATGAACTACTTCCGTCAGCGTATCAAAGCTGGCGAAGTGGGCAGCTCTGCAATGCCGCACAAGGTCAATCCTATTGATTTCGAAAATGCTGAGGGTAATCTTGGCCTGGCTGATGCCATACTGACTCATCTGGCGGCAAAACTGCCCATCTCGCGTATGCAGCGCGACCTCACCGACTCGACGGTTATCCGCAATCTGGGTGTCCCGCTGGCTCACACTTTGGTGGCTCTGCAGTCGTTGATGAAGGGTCTTGGAAAATTGCTCCTGAACGAAGAAAAACTGAGGGCAGACCTCGAAGACAACTGGGCTGTAACGGCCGAAGCCATCCAGACCATTCTGCGCTCGGTCAATTATCCTAATCCCTACGAGGCCCTCAAGCAGTTGACGCGTACCAATGAAAAGGTGACTGCGCAAACGATGGCAGACTTTATCGATACTCTGGATGTGGACAATAGTGTGAAGGATCGCCTGCGCGCCATTACTCCTCATAATTACCTCGGCTACGCCGAAGAATGGTAATGAAAAACATAACCACCATAGCATTGTGTCGCCGGAAGGGACTAATGGCAGCCTTCGTTTTGACGGGCGCTTTGGCCGCAGTTATGACTATGGCCACAGCTCTTAGTGTCACCGATTTCTTGCAGCTCATTTTCCCAAGCCAGTCGACAGCGCCTTCGGTTGCTGTCGCCAATCCAGTGATGCGTGTTGTGGGTCGTGTTTATGATTACCTTATTGCACAAGGAACCCAGCGTGCCCTTCTTCTCTACGCCCTGCTACTGCTTTCGCTCTACACGCTCAAAAATGTCTTCTCTTACCTTTCCGCTATTATTTTTGCGCGTGTCAAGGTAGGAGTCCTGCGCGATATCCGCAACGCTCTTCATCGAGCTGTCTTGCATCAGGACTTTGCCCGATGGTCTTCGCAGGCGCAGGGACAGTGGCTTTCGCGAATGGGGAACGACATAACTGAATATGAGACCAATATGCTCGACAGCATACAGATGCTTGTTTCCTCGCTGTTGACCATATTCATCTATGTCGCGATGCTTGTCTACCTCAATTGGCGCCTCACGCTCATTGTGGTTCTAGTGATGGGCGTGGGAACGCTGCTCCTCTCTGCCAGCCGCCGTCTTAAACGCGAAAGCCGTAAACTCCAAGCTCTCAACGGAGAGCTGATGACTACCACACAAGAAACGCTCGACTCGCTCAAGGAGATCAAAGCTGCCACAGCCATACAGTATGTCAACGAAAGGCAACAGCAACAAAACCAACGCTTCACGCAGCGCCGCATTGCCATCTATCGTCGCATCTATGCTGCATCGCCGCTGAGCGATTTTGTAGGCAATGTCATAGTGGCCTTCATTCTCGTCATCGGGGCTGTCAATACGATTGGTGGCCAGGCTTCCGCAATGTCTCCGGCATTGTTCGTCTCCTACATAATGATATATGTCCTCCTGCTCACGCCCATAAAAGACTTTAGCAACGCTATTGCCCAGCTTAAGAAGGGTAGGGGAGTCGAAGAACGTATTGCCGATGCCTGCGACATCAAAAACAGTGACACGCAGACTGATGTTGCTTCCGATAGCACTCCAATTGAGTCTATCGAACTGAGAGACGTCTCTTTCGCCTATGGCGAAAATAGTGTTTTCAGTCACCTTTCGCTAACTCTTCCTACGGGCTGCCATACAGCCATTACCGGCGCCAGCGGCAGCGGCAAGACCACCCTTGGGCGCCTTTTGGCCGGCTTGCTCAACCCGACAGAAGGACAAATTCTTATCAATGGCGAGGCCGACAGCGGTCAGCGTGCAGGGCGCATAGCCTACATACCGCAGCAGCCGATGCTTTTCAACGACACTATCGAAGCCAACATCCGCTTTGGACGCCAATGGCTTACCGACGACGACATACGCAGAGCTGCGAGCCTGGCCCAACTTGACCCCGTGCTGGCCACACACAGCGGAGGCCTAAAGACCTGCATTGGCGACGGTGGCAGCCTGCTGAGCGGCGGCGAGCAGCAGCGTGTCAACATAGCACGCGCTCTTGCAACCAATCCCTCCGTTGTCGTTATGGACGAAGCTACATCGGCTCTGGATGCTGAAACCGAACAGCATCTTACGGAGTCGCTGCGCAGTTCGATGAGTGGCCGCACGTTGTATGTCATTGCCCATCGCGCATCGACTATCGCGGCCTGCGATAAAGTTATCAATCTGGAAAAATATTGTTGACCTATGAATCGTTCTTCGTTCATACACATCCAAATGGTCTGCAGTAGAACTCTGCTCCTTCTCTTTTTGGTTTTGGCCCTACCAAGAGCCGTTGCCGACACAATCCCTTTGCTCGCTCAACAGACAGCCCTGCGAACCGTCAATCTTTCTTGGTCAGGAACCTCAGGAACAGTGTCTATCCTCCGACAATATCCTGATGACCTGCAGCCAATTATGCTTGCCACAACAACTCTCAACAGCTGGACCGATGTACAAGGTCGCACCCTCTGCGGCGACACCGTCCGCTATACCGTGTGTGGCAACACTGATACTGGTTTTGCTGCCGTTTACGTATCCGACAACGAGCCCACATCACCGGCTCAATGGGGCGTAGTCACAATGGATCACACCACGCAACAGATCGTGCTACAATGGCAGCCCAGCAATGATACTGACATTATGGGCTACCTTGTCTGCGAAGGGATACCAAGTATGGCCATCGACACCGTGTTTGGACGTTTCAACACGCTTTACGCCTATCCTACCGAAGACAGTATCCGTGTCCACCAGTTCCGTATCTGTGCCTTCGATTCCTGTCGCCAGGCATCAGCACTTACGGAACAATGCAACAATATTGTTCTACTTCTTGAAAACGAGCTCTGCAGCCAAACAATAACTGCCACCTGGAATAGATATTTCAATATGCCTTCTGGCGTTGGCAGCTATGAAATATGGACAAGCGAAAACAATGAGCCATACCAACGTCGCAATGTACTGCCGGCAGAAGGTTCTACAACATTGTCCTTTAATGTTGCCGTAGGGTGTACCGTCCTGCGTGCTTATATAAGAGCCGTTTCGACCGATGGCACACAGACAGCCCTTTCCAATCTTGTCACCATAGATTTTGAGGCTGCCGAACGACCACAATATATATACCTTCGGCGCGTTTCCATTGATGACGATAGCCCTTGTGTCCAAATTCTCGGAGCTACACAACCAGGATGGGACAACTCAGAATTCAGGGTTTACCGACGTACCGCTAACGCCACCCCATCTATTGTCGGCGTATGCCAGCCTTCGCCACAGGGCGAGCTGCGGTGGCAGGATTGCCAGGCCCGCTATGACGAAACGGCATACAGCTACCTCCTTGCTGTTACCGATGCCTGCGGCCGAAACGAAATGCGCTCGGACGAGGCTCAAACCATTCTGCCTACCGTTAGCAGCGACCGAGGCCCTCTGGTGCTCTCCTGGAACCACTACCTCGGATGGACTGGCAATACCACATATAGAGTCTATGTCTCCAGCCCAGACCAACCGCAATGGCAGCTCACAGCCTCTACTTCCGACAACTCCGTAACGCTAGCCGACAACCAGCCAGTAGGGCTGCGCAGCTACAAAGTGGTTGCTTGCGAAGGTCCGGACTCTCGTTACCAGCACGGCGACACCGTCCAAAGCGCTATTGTCAGCTACACACCACCTGCCGACATATGGATGCCTAACGCCTTTACTCCGTTAGAGAATTCCAACAATACCTATGGCCCAAAGTCGGTCTTCATCAATCCCGAAGGCTACTCGTTCGCCATATTCAACCGACACGGCATCCTGTTGTTCTCGACAACCGATCCTTCTCTCCACTGGGACGGGCGCTACAAGGGTCAAATCCAGCCTGCCGGCTCATACGTATATACTCTTTCCTATCGCCAGTCCAACGGGGCTGACTGCCAACGGACAGGGTCGTTCCTGCTTATCCTTTAAAAAAAATGCCCAATGAAAGTCACGCTATATACCAGAAACAACACACCTGAATACAACGAAGGACTTCAAGTCCTGCGTAATGCGCTGCAAGACAGCGGTATCACAATCGTTGACAACTGGAATCCGCCCCAACCTGTTGAAATAGTCATCTCTGTGGGTGGCGACGGCACATTGCTGAGTGCCGTACACAAAATCGGCAAGTGCGGCATACCCGTCTTAGGCATCAATTTCGGGCATCTCGGATTTCTTACTACTGCTGGTCGCGACGACATTCAGCTGCTTGTCGATTGCCTTATCAACAAGCACTACTCGGTCGAGAAACGTTCCATTCTGCAAGTTAATACAGACAATCAGACGCTTTATGCCCTAAACGAAGTGTATCTTCATCGCGTCGAGCATAGCCCGCTCCTGCACACACAGGTCGAAGTAGACAACTTCCAGGTCGCCACCTATTCAGCCGACGGGCTCATCGTCGCAACCCCAACGGGGTCAACGGCTTATTCCCTCTCCTGTGGAGGTCCGATCCTTGCTCCGGGCTCCGGCAGCCTGGTCATAACACCCATTGCCGCACACACTCTCACACTTCGCCCCCTTGTCGTTTCCGACAACTCGCACATCCGCCTCCGCAACTATGAACCCGACGCACTCTGCACCCTTGGTGCCGACTCCTTTGTTACCACTATCAGTGGCCCCCAAACGGTACTTGTTTCCAAAGCCGACTACGACGTCAGCATCATACGACTGGCCAACCAGAATTTCTACACGGCAATCCGAAACAAACTGATGTGGGGGCGATAGCCAAGAGATAAAAATTTTGTATAAAAACCGAAAAAGAGTTTTCGAAAGGATTTTTTTACTATCTTTACAAAATCAAAAGTTTGTATCTGAATGGATTTAAGTGCTTATTTTCAGCCTGTTAATGTCGAAGGTAAATACCTTGGTGAGGGCGATTTTTATGTAAATATCGCCTCTGCCACTCAAATTTACACTAACGAAAACCTCTTTCCAGACCTGGAAGGTGTATCGTTGGCACTTATCGGCATATGCGACGAGAACGGATCCCCACAAAATCAAGGCTGCAAAGACGCCCCGGACGAAATCAGACGATTCCTCTATCCCTTGGCGTTGCCTGTCGACAATATGAAGATGGTCGACCTGGGCAACATCATTGCTGGCAACACTCCTGAAGATACACGCTTTGCCGTGACGGAGGTCCTCTATAAGCTTATTGAGAAAAACATCACCGTCATTATCCTTGGCGGCAGCCAAGACCTTTCTTTGGCCAATTATAAGGCGTACGAAGTCCTTGGACGCGTCGTCAATATCGCCAGCATCGACGCAATGCTCGACCTTGGCAATGACAAGGCTCCTCTATCCAACCGCAACTGGATCAGCCATATAGTAGCCCAGCAGCCGAATTTCCTTTTCAACTTTGCCAATATCGGATATCAAACCTATTTCAACGGCAACAGCCTTGTCAAGCTGATGGACGAACTGGGATTTGATGCCTACCGGCTTGGTGTCATCC
>JAFWYO010000061.1 GCA_017517715.1 Bacteroidales bacterium | reverse complement strand
GCTAACCGGCTACGCTTCGGCGGTGGTTATTATGGGCCTTTTGTTTGTTGTTATGCACTGGCCGGGAGGCAACAGGATGCTGATGATTGGTGTCGGCACTCTTGTGATAAGTGCCATATCGTGGTTGTTCTTTTTGCGCTACTACAGAAAAAACCGTGACATCAAAGTGTTTGAAGAACAAGATGAGAAAAGTGATAACAATTAACAAAAACCGATAGAGTATTTATAATACGAAATTCATAATTTAAAAATAAATAAAAATGGCTTACAATTTAAGAAATCGCAATTTCCTGAAGATATTAGACTTCAGCCCGAAAGAACTCAACTATCTGCTCGACCTGGCTCGCGACCTGAAACGCGCCAAATATGCAGGCACCGAGAAACCGACTATGACCGGCAAGAACATCGCCCTCATTTTCGAGAAAACTTCGACCCGTACACGCTGCGCCTTCGAGGTCGCCGCTAAGGATCAGGGTGCTCACGTCACCTATCTCGGCCCCACTGGTAGCCAGATCGGTATCAAAGAGAGTATGAAGGACACCGCCCGCGTGCTGGGTCGTATGTTCGACGGTATCGAATACCGTGGTTTCGACCAGGCCACCGTCGAGGAACTGGCTGAATATGCAGGTGTTCCCGTTTGGAACGGCCTTACCGCCGAGGCTCACCCCACACAGATCCTGGCCGACTTCCTCACCATCCAGGAGCATACCGACAAGCCCCTCAACCAGGTGAAGTTCGCCTACATTGGCGACTCGCGCTACAATATGGGCAACAGCCTTATGGTCGGCGGCGTGAAGATGGGTATGGATATCCGCATCATCGCCCCCAAGAAACTGCAGCCCGCTAAGGACCTTGTCAAGAAATGCCAGGAGATCGCCAAGGAAACCGGCGCCAAACTCACCGTCACCGACGACGTCGAGAAGGGCGTGAAGGGCCTCGATTTCATCTACACCGACATCTGGGTGTCGATGGGCGAACCCGACAGCGTTTGGAAAGAGCGCATCAAGATGCTGATGCCCTACCAGGTCAACGCTGAACTGATGAAGAAAACCGGCAACCCGAAGTGCAAATTTATGCACTGCCTGCCTTCGTACCACAACCTGGAGACCAAGGCTGGCCGCGAGGTGTACGAGAAATTCGGTCTGAACGGCATCGAGGTTACCGAGGATGTCTTCGAGAGCGAGAACAGCATCGTCTTCGACGAGGCCGAGAACCGTATGCACACCATCAAGGCTGTTATGGTTGCCACTCTGGGCGACTGATTCAGTTGAAGATTAATAGCTGAAAATTGAAAATCAGGCTGACGCTTCTGCGTTTCCTGGTTTTCAATTTTCATTTTGCAACAAACAAAAACAACTAAATCAACTCTATGAACTGGTTTGTCAATCTGATGACTAACGGTGGCGTAGGCACCACCGTACTAATGCTTTCTGTTTCTATCTTCGCCGGCCTGCTGCTCGGCAAATTCAAAATCAAAGGCATTTCGCTGGGCATCACCTGGGTGCTCTTTGTGGGCATCATCCTCAGTGCGCTGGGAATTAGCTGCAACCACGATATGCTGCACATCATCAAGGAGTTCGGACTGATACTCTTCGTCACTGCTGTCGGACTGCAGGTGGGACCCGGCTTCTTCAAGTCGTTCAAGAAGGGCGGTTTGGCTATGAACCTGATGGCTCTGGTCAACGTGGCCCTCGGCGTGGTCATCACCATCGTCATCGCCAAACTGGCAGGCGAGGAGCTGACCGATATGGCTGGCGTCTACACTGGCGCCATCACCAACACTCCCGGCCTCTCGGCTGCACAACAGACTGTGCGCGACCTCGGTATGGACGCCGCTGCCGACCGGCTGGCCAATGGCTACGCTGTGGCCTATCCCTTGGCTGTGGTGGGTATGATTCTGACTTGCATCGTCTTGCGTCCGCTGTGCCGCATTGACTTGCAGAAGGAACCTACGGTGGCCGAAGATCTGGAGCAGAACCGCCAAAAGCAGGACACGCCTGTCTCGCAGCGCCACAAGGTCAACCTGATACCGATTTTCGTCATCATCGCCCTCGGCATCATCCTTGGCTCGATTCCCATTCCGGTCGGAATGTCGGCTCCCGTCAAGCTGGGTCTGGCTGGCGGCCCGCTCGTGGCTGCACTTATCGGTAGCTGGCTGGGTGTGAAGAAGGGCTGGTTTACGACCGAATTCACTGAAAGCCACGGCGTCTGGATGCTCCGCGAAGTGGGCATCGCGCTCTTCCTGGCCGGTGTGGGCCTCGGTGCCGGTTCCAGCTTCATCAGCACCATCCAGGCTGGCGGATATATGTGGATCCTCTACGGTTTCATCATCACAGTCGTGCCGCCGCTGCTGGTGGCTCTGTTTGGTCGCTTGGTGTTGAAAATCAACTACTACACCCTGATGGGTTTCATCGGCGGTGCGCACACCGACCCCCCGACGCTGGCTTTTGCCAACAACATCGCCCCCGAAGGCTGCAAGCTGCCCAACACGGGCTACGCCACGGTCTATCCGCTGACGATGTTCCTGCGTATTTTCACCGCACAACTGCTTGTTTTACTTGCCGTATGAAAATGAAGAACGTTAATCGGAGAGCGGAAAGCGGAGAGCGGAGAACGGAAAACGGAGAACGGAGAACGGAAAGCAGGCTGACGCGTTCGTGTCACTGGTCACTTTTCACTGGTCACTTTTCACAATTCGTCATTCTTTTACTGGCTTTTTTGCCGCTGATGTCGATGGCCCAAAGCGGGGCCGTCGACACCAGCGCGGCAAAAAAAATAGTGCAAAAGTCGATCAAACCCTACGGCTTCATCCGCAACTATTTCAACTACGACAGCCGCAAGACGGTGACCGTCTGTGGCGGCGAATATCTGATGATTCCGTCCGACGAGGACTGGGCCAACAGCGGCATCACTGTTCCTCCCAATGCCGCTTTGCCGGAAGGGTGGGAGGCTGATTACGACCGCAATGCTGTTCCGCAGGCGCACTTCCTTGCCCTCAGCAGCCGCTTTGGCATTGACGCTACGGGTCCTGAACTATTCGGCGCCAAGTCGTCGGCCAAGCTGGAAGGCGACTTTGCCGGTTTCGGCACCACCAACACCGTATTCCGTCTGCGTCTGGCCTACGCCAAATTGACGTGGCACAGGGAGTATGAGCATTGTCTTGGCAATGCTTTGACGGTCCGTTCCGAACTGCTTGTCGGTCAGGACTGGCATCCGCTCAGCGGCAACATTATGCCCGACGTGCTGGGTATGGCCGCCGGTGCCCCGTTCCGTCCCCACAGTCGCACGCCGCAGGTGCGTTGGATGTTCTATCCTGCTGAGCGTTTGGGTTTTACCGTCGCGGCGCTCTATCAGTTCCAGTACACTTCGCCGGGACCCGACGGCGAGAGCGCAAAATATGCCAACCAGTCGATAGTGCCCGAACTGTTCTTGGGACTAAACTATCGCGACGGCAAGTTCTATTCGCAACTGGGCATCGACTACAGCCGCCTGACAATCTACGACGAAAGTGCTTTTACGATTGCTCCGCTTCCTACGTCATTCAATATCAGAGGCAAACGCCACTGCAATTCGCTGTCGCCGACCTTCTATTTCCAGTATTCGGGCCGCAAGCTGACCACCAAGTTCCGAACTACGCTGGCGCAGAATCTGGCGCACCTTAATATGCTGAGTGGCTATGCGTTGGCTGTTTCGGACGAGTTTCCTGATGGCGTTTACCGTCCGTTGACGTCGTCGGTGACGTATTTCAATATTTCATACGGAAAAACCTGGCGCACAAATCTTTTCCTCGGCTACCAGAAGAACCTGGGCCTGCCGGAAGGATACACGAGGGTGGTGGACTTCACCAACATATATAATTATATGTATATGAAGAAGGGCATTGCCAACATCAACTCCATCTATCGCATCGCGCCTTCAATAAGTTACAACACCAAGGCTTTCAACATCGGCCTTGAATACGAGCTGACCGCCGTCGCCTACGGCGACCTCCAGATCGACGGCACCGTCGCTGACAACGACAATCTGCGCCAAGTGGCCAACCACCGCATCTGCGCTATGGTTAAGTACAACTTTTGAACGGAGAACGGAGAACTGAGAACGGAGAAGTGAGAACGGAGAACTGAAAACGGAGAACTGAAAGCCATAATGCGGCAGCCAGTTCTCCGTTCTCACTTCTCAGTTCTCCGTTCTCACATCTCCGTTTAAATCATCTCGACGCTTCGCTTGATGAACTGCGTCAGGGCTTCGCCTTTCAGCAG
>JAFWYO010000060.1 GCA_017517715.1 Bacteroidales bacterium | reverse complement strand
GCTGAAGCGTGATAAATCGGAAGATCTGAGCAAGTATCGTGACGAAATCAGCGAGATGCTGAAGGCCGAAATCCTTGTGCGCTACTACTATGCCGCCGGTCGCCTCGAAGGCTCGCTGGTCACTGACCCCGAGGTGCTTAAGGCCTGCGAGGTGCTACACGACAAGGAGTTGTACAACAAGACGTTAAAGCGTTAATTTGGGGGAGTTAAAGGGAAGTTAAAGGGAAGTTAGAAGGAAAGTTAAAGGAAGTTAAAGGGAAGTTAAAGGGAAGTTAAAGGAAGTTAAAGGGAAGTTAAAGGGACAATACGTATTATTGCGTTAGTGGCTGGCGCGGACGATTCGCTATTCACAGTTCACAATTCACTAGTAATTTAAACTTTATTTTCGACTGATTTTGAATTTATTAAAGACATATTTTCCTCCGGTTGTTGACAGTAATGGTGCTGTTTCGTGGCGGCTCACCGTCCACAGTGCCATCTATTTCCTGCTGCTTGTCGTGCTGATTGGTTCGCAGCCTGTCAGCAACTTTATGATGAGCGGGATGGAGATACTGCTCGCTGTCAACTGGGCTTTGGAATGGGATATGCGAGCCAAGTGGCAGCGTGCTCGCCGCAGTCCGTTGCTGTGGGCGTTCCTGGTGCTGATGGTGGTGCATCTGGTGTGGATGATTCCGAGCCAGAATGCTGCCTATGGATGGAACGACATATTCAAGAAGCTGCCGCTGCTGGCCATTCCGCTGGTGGTGCTCACGTCGCGTCCTCTGGTGCGCCGTCAGCTGACGATGATGCTCTTTGCCTTTGTCGGCACCGTGTTTGTGGCGACGATCATAGGCCGCATCCGTCTGGCTACAATTCCCGATTTGCCGTATCGGCAGATAATTCCATTCATTTCGCATATCCGTTTTGCGATGAATGTCTGCTTGGCGATAGTGGTCATTGTCTGGTTTTGCGTCGAGCGGACCAAGCGGACGGGGCGTCTCTTTTCCGACTGGCTGCTGTGGGTTCTGCTGGCGGTGACCGTCGCGCTGGTCGATTTCCTGTTCAAGTTGCGCTCCTACACAGCGTTTGTAATGCTTTTCGTTGTGTCGGTGGTGCTTTTGGCCGTCTTCTGGCGCCGCATAGCCAACCGCTGGCTGGCCTTCGTCCTCACCACCGCCGTGGTGCTTGTTGCCGCCGTAACGATGCTGGTTTCGGTGGGGATGTATAGCGACTACTATTCGCTGGTGCCGTTGGCCAACGAGCCGCTGCGCCAGTTCACTGCCAACGGCAATCGCTACCAGCACAAGCAGGACGGCCTGATTGAGAACGGCAACTATGTGAACAATTACATCTGCCGCGAGGAGCTGGAGCGCGAGTGGGCCAAGCGCAGCGCGATGGGCATCTACGACACCACGGGAAACGATTATACGGTCTATCCCACGCTGTTGCGCTACATCAACGCCAAGGGGACCACCAAGGACAGTGCCGGGATGGCGCTGCTGGCCGAAAGCGACATCCGCGCCATCGAGAAGGGCATTGCCAATCCGGTGTATGAGAGCGGTTCGTCGCTGCGCAAGATGTACTACGTGATGTTTTTCGAATACGAGTGCTACCGCAAATTCGGTGCCGTCAAGAATTTCACTATGCTGCAGCGGTTCGAGTTGTGGAAGAATGCCTGGCGCATCTTCTGCAACAATCCACTCTTCGGTGTCGGCACCGGCGATGTCGTCGATGCCTGCCACCAGCAGCTCGTCGTCGACGGCTCGCCGCTCGAGGGGACCTATAAGCACGCACACAACCAGTACCTTACGTTTCTTGTTTCGTTTGGCATAATAGGCTTTTGCATTATCTGTTGTTTTTTCGTCTACGCATTCCGTCGCCAGTCGTTGCTGCGCAACCCCGTAGTGTTGGCGTTCGTCAGCATAGTGCTGATATCCTTCATTACCGAGGACACCCTCGAAACGCTGGCAGGATGCGTGTTTTCAGTGCTGTTTTTGTGCATAACTTATAAAGTTGAAAGTTGAAATTATTAATCGCAGGTCTATTTATAATTTCAACTTTCAACTAAAATTTCAACTTTCAACTTTCAACTTTCAAAGATGTACCAATATCATACTCTAAATAACGGCATTAGGATTGTCTTTCGGCGGAATGATTCGAAAGTGACGCACAGTGGTGTGTATATCAATGTGGGGTCGCGCGACGAGGTGGGCAGCGACGAAGGGATGGCCCATTTCATAGAGCATACCCTGTTCAAGGGCACCGAGCACAGGCGTTCGTACCATATATTGAACCGCATCGACGGTGTCGGCGGCGAGCTCAACGCGTTCACCACGAAGGAGGAGACCTGCATCTATGCTTCGTCGCTGTCGCAGCATCTGGGGCGGTGTCTGGAGCTGTTTGCCGACATACTGTTTCACAGCACGTTTCCTGCGAGCGAGATCGAGAAAGAGAAGGACGTCGTCCTGGAAGAGATCAATTCCTACAAAGACAGTCCGATAGACTTGATTTACGACGACTTCGAGCAGTACATCTTCGAGGGCCATCCGTTGTCGCACAACATATTGGGCACGCCGCGCAACGTCAGGCGATTCAGTCCGTCGCGCCTGCTTGATTTTCTGCGGAGCAGGTACACCACCGACCGGATGGTGATATCCATCGTGGGCAATGCCGATTTCAGGCGCGTTGTGTATCTGTGCGAAAAATACTTTGGCGACTATCAGAGTCGGGCGTCGGCCATCGACCGCACCGCCGCGCCGGACTACGTGCATTTCCGTCGTACCGTCAACCGCCATACCCACCAGATGCACGTTATGGTTGGCGGGGCGGCTCCCGACACCTTTGACGAGCGCAAGGTGGCCTTTTCGTTGCTGAACAATATCGTGGGCGGTCCAGCGATGAATTCGCGGCTTAACGTGGCCATCCGCGAGAAGAACGGCTTCTGCTACACTGTCGAGTCGCAGTACACGCCGTTCAGCGATGCGGGTCTCTTCTATATCTATGCCGGCATAGAGAGCAATGCTCTTGACCGTTACCTTGACTTGCTGCGTCAGCAGTTGCGCCAGCTGAGCGAGACGAGCCTGACGCCCACCCAGTTGCGTCGTGCGAAGCAGCAGTTTGTCGGCCAGTTGGCCATTACGGGCGAATCGCCGCTGAACGAGATGCAGTCGATAGGGAAGAGCTACCTGACCTACGACCGTGTGGACACCCTTGAGGAGATGGAGCGCGACATCGAGTCGGTGACGGCCGACGAGCTGCGCAATTTGGCCGCCGAGCTGTTCCGTCCCGACGCGCTCAGCTGCCTCATTTACGGCAACAGCCAGTAAAAGCCGCTTTGGGCTGAATTTCATATTACTTTAGCCACTTCGGAGACCCATCGGGAGGAACTATGGTCCAGTTTCTGGAGGCACCTGCTCCGCCCGTTCCTATATCGTTCCTATATCGTTCTTATATCGTTCTTATATTTTTATATAGGAACGATATAAGAACGATATAGGAACGATAT
>JAFWYO010000005.1 GCA_017517715.1 Bacteroidales bacterium | reverse complement strand
GCGGAGCGGGTGGCTGGAGTTCATTACCCGCCAGCGGGCGAATGTCGTGTCGGGGTCGTACTATAAAAAAGGTGGCACCGCAAGCGGTGCCACCTTTTATATCAGCAAGTTAGGATTTTATTAATTCTCCTTGATGTTGGGTTCTTCGAGGCCAAGGCCTTTCTTCTTGTCGACGGCCTTGAGATAGATGCCTATCAGCAGAGCTGCCACGCCAAGGCAGGCCAGCATAACGAGGGCCCAGGTATAGTCGAGCTCGTGGGCTGCCGTGCCGGCGGGGTTAGTGTTGTCGAGAACCTTGCCGATGAGCAGCGGGAAGAGCCACAGACCTATGTTCTGGATCCAGAAAATCAGGGCGTAAGCAGAACCGATAATCTTCTCGTCGACCAGCTTGGGCACCGAAGGCCACAGGGCGGCAGGCACCAGCGAGAAGGAGGCACCCAGCACGAGGATGGTGACATAGGCCACAACCGTTCCGCCAACAGCGCTACCCTTGCACATCGGCAGGACGAAAGCGAAGGTGAGGTGGCAGAGCACCAGCAGGATAGAACCGATCATCAGCATCGAAGCAGCCTTGCCCTTATGGTCGACATAGTTGCCAAGAATCGGGGTGATGGCCACAGCCAGCAGCGGGAAGACGGCGAAGATGGTTTCGGCCGTACCGCGCATATAGCCCATATAGCAGTACACCACAAGGGCGATGACGGCAATCACCATCAGACCGACCTTGAGCGATTTCTTTTTTGAGAAGTTGCTTGCAAAAGCGCAAATGGCAACCAGCAGCATAACAATGTACTGGACAATGGTCACAGCCGGGCCACCCCAGAAGGTATTGGGATCAGCCTCGGTCAGCGTCAGGTTGCACTGCAGCATATTGACGGCATATTTCTGGAACGGGAAGATGGCGCTGTAGTAGAGCACGCAGAGCAGAGCCACCAGCCAGAAGCCCAGGCTGCTGAGAATCTTGCCGATGTCGCTGATTTTGAAGGGGTCGTCCTTCTCCTCGGCCTCGCCGGTCTGGCTGTCGAGTTTCTTGTCCATAAAGAAATAGACAACGAACATAATCAGGGCAATGCAAAGCAGCACGACGCCGAATTTGACCGAATTGTCGACGTGGATGCCACCGCCCAGCTTGGCAAAATAGGGCGAGAAAATCATACAGGTGGCCACACCCAGACGGGCCAAAGCCATCTCCGAGCCCATTGCCAGAGCCGTTTCGCGGCCCTTGAACCACTTGACGATACCGCGGCTTACGGTGATGCCGGCCATCTCGGCTCCGCAGCCGAAAATCATAAAGCCACAGGCAGCCAACTTGGCCGAAGCGGGCATACCCTCATAGAACGGGGAGACGCCAAGTTGTTCGAAAACAGGAATGTGATTCAGGTGGGTCGTAAACCAGGTTTCGAGACCGGTGCCGATGAAATTGGGGCTGACGGCATAGAACTTGATCATACCGCCGACCAGCATCACAGCACCCGACAGGACGGCCGTGAAGCGGACACCCATCTTGTCGAGGATGATACCGGCAAAAATGAGGAAGAACACAAAGACATTAAGGAATGTCTCCGAGCCCTGCATCGTACCGAATGCCGTAGAGTCCCATCCCCTGCCGCCTTGCTCGACCGGAAGCATCATCAGGTCCTTGATAGGCGACAGAATATCCATAAAAATGTAGGCGCAAAACATAGCCAGCGCCAGCAAAAGGAGAGCAATCCAGCGCATTGCAGCACTGTCTCTCAACGTTTTAATACCTGTTTGTGTCATACTATTTTTATTTAATTATACATTTCAAACGGATTTGCAAAAATACGAAATAATTACAACATAGAACGGAACATTTGAAAAAAAAGTTAAATGACTCTCCAATGCCCTACAAAACAACAAACTATTCCAAGATATTTGTATAGGTTTTGTATTTGCAAACATTTTGGTTTGTTTTTATGAAATATATTAGCAGGAACCGCGTTATATAAAACAAAAAGAATCTGCTAATTATCGCAATATGAAAAAGAAAGTTGCATACATTCTTCTAATGCTCGCTGCGCTCTCGGTCTCAGCGCAGAGCCGCCAACTGACTCTCCACAAAAGCGACTACCGTATGGACGGCTATCTCATCGTCACCAACGAGAGCCTGCTGCAACGCCTTCATACTGAGCGCTTTGATACCATCTGGCTGGAAACGCCGCACAACGGACTCAAACTGCTGAAGCCGCATTCAATATTCTGGAGCAACTGGACTGAGGAGCCCACCGGCTGCGACGGCACTTTCAGCGTGGACCGCGACACCAACGTTTGGTTCCGCGACAGCAACTGCATCTCCAACAATCAGCGATGGACGACCGATTTCCTGTTCCGTAATGCCAAAGACACCCTTGAAGTCAACATCCGCCTGACGGGCATCGGTATGTACTATCCTCGTGGCGAAGACGATACCGCCACGACGCACCCCTACCCTTCCACTGCTATTGCATTCCGCTATGCCGACGAGGACTACTACATCCCGCTGAGCGACAGCATCGATTGGAAACCAAATGAAATATGCATCCGCGACAGCGTGCACCTCACAATCAGCATCCAAAGGGATCGATTAGGCCCATATGGCGAGACCCCCTACACCGAAGTGACCGCCTGGGAGCGCATACACATCCCCGGAGATGTGGACACCTTAGGCCGTTTCGTATGCTACAACGGCGACACCATCTATTTCACCAGCCGTGAGGCATACTGGGAAACACACATCATCAACGACAATCCGAACCCGAAGAACGGCTGGGACGAGCACATCGGGCCCCTCTTCATACTGAGCCTGCAAGAAAACCTGTGCAAGAAGATGCAGGTGGTGTTCTTCAAATACGTGCAATTCTACGACCGCGGCAGCCGCTGGTGGACAACAAATTACTACCGCACGCAGCCCAAAGACCACAATGTGCAAGGAGCGTGGCCCGACCTCCCCTGCACCATTTATCTGCAAGAGAATAGGTTTTAAGAAAAAGGATACGCCCGCAGGCCGTTGGCCTGCGGGCGTATCAGTTATCGGGGAATACGCGATTATTCCACGTTCAGAATATAGTAGTTCTTCTTGCCTTTCTGGACAAGGATGCAGCCACAGCTGAGGATGTCGGCCGACGACAGACGGAAGTCCTCGCCAACCTTCTGCTTGTTGACCATAATGGAATTTTGCTTCAGCTCGCGGCGTATCTCGCCCTTGCTGGCGAACATACCCGTCTCGGCAGCCAGGTCGATCAGCGACGGCTGGGCCTCGATCTGGGCGCGCGTCACATTGAACTGCGGCACACCGTCGAAGACGCTGAGCAGCGTATCGCGGTCCAGAGCATTGAGCTGCTCGGTGGTAGCCTTGCCGAAAAGCAGCTCGCTGGCGGCGATGGCGGTATCGTAGGCCTGCTGGCCGTGGACGCGGATGGTGATGTCCTTGGCGAGGGCCTTTTGCAGGATGCGGCGTTCGGGAGCCTCGGCGTGCTGGCGCTCAAGCTCTTCGACCTCCTCTTTCGACAAGAGGGTGAAGATGCGGATATAGCGCGCCGTGTCGACATCCGAGCAGTTGAGCCAGAACTGGTAGAACTTGTAGGGGCTGGTCTTTTCGGGGTCGAGCCACACGTTGCCGCCCTCGGTCTTGCCAAACTTGGTGCCGTCGGCCTTGGTGATGAGCGGGCAGGTCAAAGCAAACGCCTCGCCGCCTTCCATACGGCGTATCAGCTCGGTGCCGGTGGTGATGTTGCCCCACTGGTCGCTGCCACCCATCTGGAGCTTGCAGCCTTTGGTGCGATAGAGCGTCAGGAAGTCGTAGCCCTGCAGCAACTGGTAGCTGAACTCGGTGAAGGAGATGCCCGTCTCCATACGTTTCTTGACCGAGTCCTTGGTCATCATATAGTTGACAGTGATGTGCTTACCCACATCGCGGATGAAATCGAGGAAAAGATAGTCCTTCATCCAGTCGTAGTTGTTGAGGATTTCGGCACCGTTGACGGGGTTGTCGAAGTCGAGGAAACGCTCCAGCTGCTTCTTGATGCAGCTGACGTTGTGCTGAATCTCGTCGGGAGTGAGCAGTTTGCGCTCGGCAGCCTTGAACGACGGGTCGCCAATCATACCCGTGGCGCCGCCGACGACAGCCAGAGGCTTGTGCCCGGCCATCTGCAGGTGCTTCAGTAGCATAATGCTGACAAGATGGCCAATGTGCAGACTGTCGGCCGTGGGGTCGATGCCCACGTATGCTGTCGTAACTTCCTTGTTGAGTTGTTCTTCCGTGCCCGGCATCATATCGTGAATCATACCGCG
>JAFWYO010000059.1 GCA_017517715.1 Bacteroidales bacterium | reverse complement strand
CTTCTCTGCCCGTTGTACGCTATATGTACGCTATATGTACGGTATTTGTACGCTTTCGAAGCGTACAAATACCGTACATATAGCGTACATATAGCGTACAACGGGCAGAGAAAGAGGCGTTTTCCCCATTCGCAGGCGGGGTGTCTGCTGCGGCACCTGTCCGCGTGGAGTTCACCTTTCCGTTGCGGTTTCGGTGTGGTTTCGGTGTGGTTTCTGTGTGGATTCAGCTGGCGTAGCGCTGCGGCTATTCCACCTCTTCGTAGGGGGTGAAGCCGTCGTCGTCGGTGGTGTCGTTGTCGCGGCGGGGCTTGTAGTTGGTGCGGTTCAGCCAGCGGTTGGGGAGCTCGAGCAGGTAGTTGAGGGCGGTGATGATGAGGCTGAAAAGCAGCGCGTAGCCGAACGAGTCGACTTGGAAGGGCCTGACGATGCCTGCTGCCAGCTCGATGATGACGGCGTTGATGATGAAGATGAAGAGTCCCATCGTCACGACCGTGAAGGGCAGCGTGATGAAGATGAGGATGGGGCGTATGAAGTTGTCGAGCACCGAGATGACCAGGGCTGTGAACACGGCGACCCAGACGCTGCCGCCTTCGATGCGCACACCCGGCAGGATGCGGATGGCGATGATGACGGCGAGGGTGAGGACGATGGTGCGCATCAGGAAGCCTAACGGCCCCGACTGGCGCTGCTGATGTGTGGTTATGTTGATTTTCATTTGTGCGAATTATTGGTGAATAGATAAAATGTATTGTCCTACAGTTCTATTTCGCCTTTGCCTTGGCGGACGATTTCGAACTGGCCGCCGCTGCAGTCGACGACGGTCGAGAGGATGTCTTCGCCGATGCCGCCGTCGACGACGGCATCGACCTGTCGTCCAAAGAGTTCATGGATGAGCTCGGGGTCGGTGACGTATTCGCTTTCGCGGTCGACATCGAGTGTGCGCACGGAGGTGCCGATGAGGGGTGCGCCGACGGCCTGTATGATGGCGTTGCAGATGGGGTTGGCCGGGACGCGTATGCCGATGGTGCGGTTGGGGTTGAGGTAGTTGCGCGGCACGTTGCTGTTGGCGTCGAGGATGAAGGTGAAGGGGCCGGGCAGGCACTGGCGCACGATGCGGAAGGTGTCGCGGTCGAGCGGGCGGACGTATTCCGACACGGTGGCAATGTCGGGGCACAGCATCGAGTATTTT
The DNA here is from genome assembly GCA_017517715.1 of Bacteroidales bacterium. Lineage (GTDB taxonomy): Bacteria > Bacteroidota > Bacteroidia > Bacteroidales > P3 > Colimorpha. The sequence continues at coordinate 17,117 of JAFWYO010000059.1, read as the reverse complement.
GCCTTCTTGAGCGAGAAGCCTTTGAGGCGCGCAATGGTCTCGACGGACTTCTTGAATTCCATACTGCACACAAAAGCGTACAAAGTGTCGGTGGGCAGAATGACTATGCCGCCATTGTTCAGGATGTCGGCTATGTGATTGATATCGTTATAGTTCGGGTTGTTTTGGTATATCTTTAACAGCATTTTTCCGTTGCAATTTGAGGGTGCAAAATTACGAATGTTGTGGATACTGACAAAATATTTTTTTATAATGTGCGTTAATGATTAATCGTAAATATAATTGATGATGAGAAATACTTTGCTTTTTGTCTTTCTTGCAATGGCTGTGTCCGCTATGTGTCAGGACAATGTGCGCTTCGGCGAGTGGTTCAAGGATTCCACCTTGCGGGTGGACTACATCAGGACGGGCAACCTGAAGGGCGACAAATGCGGTCTGCGTCGCTATGTGCTGCAGAACGATGTGTGGGCCGGCTCGCTGACGCAGCTGCTGGACCCCATCGACAATGGCGAATACCGTGTGCTGGTGAAGGATGCCGCCACGGGCCGCGACCTCTATTCGCGCTGCTACAACACTCTGTTTGAGGAGTATCGCTACACTATTGCCAGCCGTGTGCGCGACAGTGTGGCCGAGTTCGAGGAGGTGGTGCTGGTGCCGATGCCCAAGAAGGCTGTGGAAATCTGCCTGCAGAAGCGCGACGCGAAGAACAGTTTCTATACTCAAACCAAATTCCATTTCGACCCCGCCGCGTTCCGTCCTGAACGCCGGCTGCCCGAAAAGAAGCCTATATCGCTGGTTGACAATGGTGACCCGCATAAGAAAATCGATGTTGTCATCGTGGCCGAAGGTTATGGCCGCAAGGACAGCCGCAAGATGAAGAAGGATTTTGAAAAGTTCACCAGCTACCTGTTGGCTCAGGAGCCTTTCAAGAGCCGCGCTGCCGACTTCAACGTCTGGGGTGTGGGGATGCTGATGAACGAGAGCGGCGTGAGCGACCCCGGCGAGGGCCGCTATGTGGAAAGCGCCGTGGGCTCGTCGTACAACACGTTCGATATGGACCGCTACCTGATGACTACCAAGTTGTTCCGCCTGCACAACCTGTTGCGCGGCGTGCCGTACGACCACATCATCATTATGGCCAACTGCGACACCTACGGCGGTGGAGCTATCTATAACTACTACGCTTTCAGTGCAGTGCAGGAGATGTCGGGCTGGATTCTGCCCCACGAGCTGGGCCACTCGATTGGCGGCCTGGCCGACGAATATGTGGAGGACGACACGAACTACAACCAGCGCTATGTAGACCGCGAGCCGCTGGAGCCGAACATCACTTCGCTGGTCGATTTCGACAAGAAGTGGAAATCGATTGTCCCGGAAGGAACGCCCATACCGACGCAGCCTGTCGAAGGCCTGGGCCGCCGCGAGAATGGTCCCGTCGGCGCCTACGAAGGAGCTGGCTACCTGCAGAAGGGCTGCTACCGTCCCTGCACGCAGTGTATGATGCGCAACTACGCCGAGTTCTGTCCGGTGTGTATGAAGCGGATGAACGAGGTGTTCGACTTGTATGTGAAGTGACACAAATATTATTCATTAACAATAGATTATCAGAATATTGAAGGAAATAAAAACCAATATTGTCGCATTTGTCGCGCTGGCTGTGGTGCTGCTGTTTGGCTCCTGTATCAAGGAGGAACGCTATCTGACAGACAGCTCGGTGCGGCTTGAGTTTTCGGACGACACGGTGATGTTCGACACGGTGTTTACTACGATGGCCACGATAACCCGCCAGGTCAAAGTCTACAACCGCTATGACGAACCGCTGCTGATCAATACCGTGTCGCTGCAGGGTGGGGGAGCGTCGCGCTTCCGGCTCAATGTCGATGGCGACACGTCGCGCATTGCCCGCGATGTGGAGATCGGTGCCGGCGACAGCATCTTCATTTTCATTCAGGCCAATATCAACCCCAACGATGCGACGTCGCCGTTCCTGGTCGAGGATGCTGTGGTGTTTGGATTCAACAACCGTCAGCAAAGCCTGCCGGTAACGGCTTACGGACGTAATGCGGTGTACCATCATCCGACAAATCCGCGCAGCATTTATTATCTGCAGATGAACCGGCGTGGGCAGTACGACACGGTGTGGTTACCGTACTCCGTGATAGACTGCGCCAACTGGGACCACAGCCGTCCGCACGTGATTTTCGGATATGCTGTTGTCAACAGCAACGAGACGCTGCACCTCACGGCAGGCGACGAACTGTACTTCGCCACGGGAGCCTGCCTCTGGGTGTACGACAGCGCAACGCTCGACGTCAGGGGCAGTATGGACGCTCCTGTCGTTTTCACTTCGATACGCCACGACGGCTACTACGACAGCCTGCCCGGACAGTGGGAGAGCGTGTGGCTGTCGACCGGAAGCAAGAACAACTATATCGAATGGGCGCGTATTGAGAATGCCACAATCGGCATTCAGGTGGACACTAACGTCAACAACAGCCCTACTCTGCAAATAGCCAACAGTATCATCCGGAACCATTCGCGGATGGGTATTCTGGGCCAGGGTGCCTGGATAGAGGGTGACAACCTGCTGGTGAGCTGCTGTGGCGAGTATCTGGCGTGCCTTATGTATGGCGGACGATACCTGTTTTCGAACAGCACTTTTGCCAACTATTGGCGCTACAGCAGCCGGAAGACGCCGTCGATAAGGCTCAACAATTACTATATGTACAGCGAGTCGACCGTCTTTCCGCGACCATTGCAGCAGGCAGAGTTCCGGAACTGCATCATCTACGGCAACTACAACGGCAGCGACAATAGCGGAGAGCTGCAAATGGACTGGATGGATGGCTGCGAGATGAACTGCGCGTTCCGCAACTGCCTGATGCGAACCGCGCTGGTGGACAGCAATGCCTGTGCCACTTACAGTCCTTCGCCGACCATCGTCGGCGGAAACTTGATTGTGAATCGTGACCCCCTTTTCGTTGATGCCGGAGGAAATAATTACGAACTTCAGGACGAATCGCCAGCTAAAGGTGCGGGCAGCAGCAGCTGGCTGAAAACGGGTGTGGACCTGAAAGGCACACCGCGTGGCAACCCGCCGTCGATAGGCGCGTATGAGTGATATAAAACAGAATGTAAAAATATAAAACAACGATATGTACAACTATATTCGAGGAAAACTGGATGAGGCCACACCGGCCTATGCTGTCATCGATTGCGGCGGTGTTGGCTATCTTTTGGAAATAACAATAAACACATATTCGCAAATTAAGGATCTGGACGAGGTGAAGCTGCTGGTGCACGAGATTGTGCGCGAAGATGCCCACTTGCTTTTTGGCTTTTATGCCGAAGCGGAACGCGATATGTTCCGCCTGCTGATAGGCGTGAACGGCGTGGGAGCTGCAACGGCACGCCTTATGCTGTCGTCGCTGACGGTGGAAGAACTGACCCGCGCCATTGCCGACCAGGACGTGAAACGTGTGCAGAAGGTTAAAGGTATAGGCGCAAAGACCGCCCAGCGTATCTTGCTGGAACTGCGCGACAAAGTGGATCCTTTTGCTGTGCCGTCGCTGGATGGTGCTGCTTCTGGCTTGTCGTCAAACAATAAAAATACCGAAGAGGCGTTATCTGCTTTGGTTATGTTGGGATTCCCCAAGGCAGCATCGGAAAAAGTTGTCTCCAAAGTGGCAGAAGCCAATCCTGGTGCTTCGGTTGAGGATATCATCAAACTGACCTTAGCTCACGGAATCTGAACTGATAACGCAAACTTAATTACTAAACGGCCGACTTGAGATTTTTGGGATTGATATATAAGAGTTTATATGGACGTCTGCTAGTCCTGTTGCTTTTTCTGATGGCGACAGGGTCTTTGTATGCTCAAGACGAGCCGGATGTGCCGGACAGTAGCGGAAACAACTTGCCGTTCCCGATACCTCAGGACGGCGATGCGCCGCAAAGTCCTCTTTATCTGGGTAATCCGTCGAATATGACCACTACGGTCGAATATGACGCGGCGAACCATAGTTATGTCAAAATCACGAAGATAGGCACCATCGTCATCAGCCGTCAATTTATGACATTCGACGAGTATCAGGACTATCAGATCCAACAGCTGATGAACGATTTCTGGTACCAAAAGCAGGCGGAGAACAACATCAAAGGCGGCGATGATGGCCTTCTGAGCAAGATACCGGGATTCAACGAGATAAGCCGCAAGCTGGAAAGTCTGATGGACAAGCCGGAAATCAAGATCACACCGAGCGGCAGCGCCGATCTTACATTGCAGGCTATCAACACCTTCACCGACAATCCGTCGCTGGACGAATCAAGACGAAGTGTCACCAATTTCGATTTTGACGAGAATATACAGTTGACTCTCAATGCAAAAATCGGTGACCTTATCAATACCGACATCAACTGGAACACGCAAGCCACGTTTGACTTCGAGAACCAGGCCAAGCTGAAATATGAGGGTAAAGAAGACGATATATTGCAACTGCTTGAGGCCGCGGATATTTCGTTTCCGCTCAATACGACCCTCATCAAAGGTAGCCAACGTCTGTTTGGTGTGCATACGAAGTTGAAATTCGGCAATTTGACGGTCGATGCCGTCGCCAGCCAGAAGGAGACAAGTACCGAGAATATGCAGGTGCAGGGGGGTGCCTCGTCGCAAGAATTCGAAATCAGAGCCGACGAATATGAAGAGAACCGGCACTACTTCATCTCGCAGTATTTCTATGACAACTACAACAAGGCAATGTCGACGTTGCCTATCGTCAACAGCAACATCAAGATTATCCGCCTGGAGGTGTGGCGCACCAACATCGGCGCAGCTGTCACCAACAACCGTGATATATTGGCTCTGACGGATTTGGGCGAAAACAAACCCTCGTCGCCGGGCGTGTATGGCGGCACGTCGGTCTATCCGAACGGACAGACTTCCAATAATTTGCTGCAACTTATCAATACCAGTGCTGTCCGTAACATCAACAACGTGAACTCGTATATGGAGGGACTGGGTTTCAGCGGCGGTACGGACTATGAAAAGCTGCAAAGCGCCCGCCTCTTGCCGCCAAACGAGTATACCTTCAATGCCCAGTTGGGTTTTATCACTCTTTCACAACCGCTGGCCAACGACCAGATACTGGCAGTGGCCTTTCAGTATCAGGTGATTGGCGATACAACAGTATATCAGGTCGGTGAGTTGACGACCGATGGCGTCAATGACCCCAATACGCTGATCGTCAAGCTTATCAAGGGAACTACGGTTAACAGTCGCAGTCCGCTGTGGAAGCTGATGATGAAAAATGTCTACTTCCTGAAAAGCACGCAGATCAGTCGCGACAATTTCCGTCTCAATGTGCTTTACGAAAATCCCGAGGGAGGTGTAGGTATAGGCTATTTCACCGAAGGTCCTTACGAGGGTACTCCGCTCGTTGAAGTGTTCGGGCTGGACCGTATGGATGCTTCGCAAAGCTACTATTACCCTGACGGTGTCTTCGACTGGTTCGACAGTGCTGCTTTCAAAGGCGGTACCATTCAGGCTTCGTCGGGCCGTATTTTCTTCCCGTTTGTTGAACCCTTCGGCAAGGACCTCCGTCAGATGTTGGGCGACAATGCTTTGGCCAACCGGTATTGTTTCGATTCACTATATACTATGACTCAGACACTTGCCCAGCAGTATGCCGACAAGAACAAGTTCTATCTGGAGGGATACTATACCAGTTCGGTAAGTGGCGAGATACAACTGGGCTATAGCGTCACGCCTGGTTCTGTGTCGGTTACGGCAGGCGGTATGCCGCTGATTGAAAATGTGGACTATACTGTCGACTACACGATGGGTACGGTACGCATCATCAACGAGAGCCTTCTGTCGTCAAACACACCTATTAGTGTGAGTAGCGAGAACAATTCGTTCTCGATGATGACAAAACGAATGCTGGGACTGCATCTGAACTATGAATTTGATCCCGATTTCAACTTGGGTGCCACGTTTATGAACCTGCGCGAAAAACCGCTGACGCAGAAAAACAACTTTGGCGACGAGCCGACCAGCAACTCGATATGGGGACTGGACCTAAACTACCGTCACGAGGTGCCGTTCATCACCAAGTTTATGGACCGCCTGCCTGGCATACAGACCAAGGCTCCGTCGACGCTGACCCTGCAGGCCGAGTTTGCGCATTTCATCCCCGGTATGGCCAATACGGGCAGCGACGACGGCAAGGTGACCTACATCGACGACTTTGAAGGTGCCGAGAGCAATATCGACCTGAAAGGCTACAGTTTCTGGCATCTGGCATCGACGCCTCAGGATTACCGCAGCACCCTCTCGCTTTTCCCCGAAACAGCGTTGGGAACGGGTCTTGCCTACGGTTTCAACAGGGCCAAGGTTGCGTGGTATACTGTGGGTAATCTGTTCTTCGAATCCAGTTGCCCGGACAATATCGACGAGAACGACCGCTCGCATCCGTATGCCCGTTTGATTAACCAGAAAGAGGTGTTCCCGAACAAAAGCCTGGCCGCCAGCGAGAACAACAGGGTCTACGAACTCACGATGGCCTATTATCCTAGCGAAAAAGGACCATACAATTACGATGTGGCTCCCTCTGCCTATAGTGCCGGTATCGACCAGGACGGCCGGCTGAACAACCCCCAGAGCCGATGGGGTGGCATAATGAGGGAACTGACCTATACCGACTTCGAAACGCAGAACATCGAAACTATAGAGTTTTGGCTGATGGACCCCTTTATCGACCCGGCTACCGGCGAGCACGACGACAGCAAAACGGGTGGTAAACTATATATTAATCTGGGCGATATCAGCGAAGACATCTTGCGCGACGGACGTAAAAGCTTCGAAAACGGTCTGCCAACGGCGAACACGGCTCAGGCCTTCCTGGACAACCCTGTCGATACGACGCTTTGGGGACGTGTGCCTAAGATGACCAGTGTCGTGAACGCATTCGACAACGACGAGGCAAGCCGCCGTTTCCAGGATATCGGTTACGACGGACTTAGCAGTGCCGACGATATGGGCGACGAACAGAGCTTCTTCGCCGACTATCTTGGCAGTATCGCTGCCCTCTATGGCACTTCCTCGACAGCCTATACCGAGGCGTTTGCAGACCCGTCGAGCGACGATTTCCGCTATTTCCGCAGCAGCTATTACGACCAGAACGATGTCAAAATCAACGACCGTTACAAAAAATACAACAACCCTGAAGGCAACTCGGCCAGCAATGCCGACAATACGGAAAGCTATTCGACTGAGGGAAGTTCGTATCCCAATATTGAGGATATCAATAGGGATAATACGCTGAGCGAGAGCGAGAACTACTATCAGTACGTGATTAACTTGTCACCCGACCAGATGGTTATCGGACAAAACCATATCGTCGATATCCAGGAGGCGCGCAATGTCCAGCTGGCCAACGGAACGACGACAACTTGCCGCTGGTACCAGTTCAAGATTCCCATTCGCGAACCCGACCAGACGATCGGCAATATCAACGGATTCCAGTCGATAAGGTTTATGCGTATGTTTATGAGGGATTTTCAGGACCCTGTTATTCTGCGTTTTGCTACCCTGGAGCTTGTCTACGGAACGTGGCGCAAATATAGCGAAGACCTTCTGCAACCGGGCGACTATCCTACTGGAATGGGCGAGAATACCAGCTTCACGCTATCAACTGTCAATATTGAAGAGAACGGCAGCCGTCAGCCGGTGCCCTACAACTTGCCTCCCAAAATAGAACGCGAAACGTGGTACTCTACCTCGTCGGCCTACACGGAATTGAATGAGCAGTCGCTGCAGCTTGACATTCAGGAACTCAACGCCGGCGATGCACGTGCCATCTATCGCAACGCACAATACGATCTGCGCTACTACGGCAAGATGAAGATGTTTGTCCACGCCGAGAAGAAGTACGAGGTCGACAGGCTCTACGATGGCGACCTTACGCTCTTTGTCCGTCTGGGTAGCGACTATACCAACAACTATTATGAATATGAGTTGCCTCTGACGTTGACTCCGTGGGGCACTTCGGTCGACAGCAAGGATATCATCTGGCCCGAAGCCAACGAGGTGGAGATAGACCTCCAAAAGCTGGTGGAAATCAAAACCAATCGCAACAGGCTGATACGCAGTGGCGAGGTCGATTACAGCAGCACTATGCTCTACAGCGAGATGGTGGACGGACGCCGCTATACTATTATGGGGTCGCCAAACCTGGGCAAGGTTAAGGTGATTATGGTCGGTGTGCGCAATCCTCGCAAGCAGACGCTCGACGACGGTAACGATATGTTGCCCAAGAGTGCCATTGTGTGGATCAACGAGTTGCGCCTGTCCGACTATATCAACAACGGTGGTTGGGCTGCGATGGCGTTGGCACGCACCAATCTGGCCGACGTCGGAAACCTCTCGTTGTATTCGTCCTATACTACAAGTGGATTCGGAAATCTGGAGGACAAACTCAACAAGATAGAACTTGTCAACACGCTCAATATACAGAGTACGCTCAACCTGGAAATGGGCAAGTTCTTCCCCGAAGAATGGGGTATGCATATCCCTCTGTATATCGACTATAACAATCAGATTGGCAGCCCTGAGTACAACCCCCTCGATCCGGATGTGAAACTGCGCGACGATCTGAAGACCTATCAGACGCAGGCCGAACGCGACTCGATACGCAAAATGACGCAACAACGCCACCAGACTACAAACCTGACGCTGACAAATATGCGCAAGGAACGCACTGGCAAATCGGCGCTCAAGCCTCATTTCTACGACATCGAGAACTTCTCGTTCTCCTATGCCTACAGCGGCGAACGCACCAGCGACGACGACATCGAGTACTACAACAAAGACCAGCATCGCGGCGGTTTTTCGTACAATTTCGCCGTCAATCAGCCCAAACAGTTCAAACCCTTCGACAAAATGAAGCCTTTCCAGAACAAGAACCTCAAGTTCATCAAAGACTTCAACATATACTATCAGCCAAAAAACATCAGCTTCACCACCGAGGTCTATCGCGACATCGAAAGTACCCTGCTGCGAAACAAGAGTGCTGCCCTCGTGATAATGAACCCGACTTATTTCAAACAGTTTACTTGGCGTCGCGACTACAATGTACAGTACGACCTTGCACGCAGTATCCGCATCACATACGATGCCATAGCCAATGCCCGCATCGACGAGCCGCCCGGAGAAATCGACCGCTCGGCAAGCGATACCATCTGGCAGGCTATGATGCGCGGCGGTACGATGCAGAACTTCCAGCAGAACATCAACGTAACTTGGGATATCCCAATCAGCAAGCTGCCTTATATGGACTTTCTGCGCACGCCTTTCACCTATCGCACAACGTACACTTTCAACGGTACCACGCAGGCTTTGGCTTCGCAGGGTAGTGTCATTAGCAACAATACGGTGATGAACTTTTCGCCTCAGGCTAATTTCCAGACTCTCTATAACAAGTCGAAACTGCTGAAGAAAGCTTATGCTCAGAAACCCAAAAAGAAGACCGACGTCAACAAGAAGGGCAAAGATGCCGACAAGGACCGTAACGAGCTGGACAAGAAGCGTAATCTGGAACAGCGTAAGGCCGACGCGGCTGTTGCCGACTCGCTGCGCCGCCTGAAGCGCGAAGAGACGCTGCGCGAATTGGGCTATTTCGGATTGAGATTTGTGACAGGAATCAAGAACGCTACGATAAACTACAATAATTCGTTTGGCGCGTCAATAGCAGGCTTTATGGGCGAGTCGCGCATCGTGGGACTTGACCCCTCCAATGGCTGGCAGCCGGGATTGGGCTTCGTGCTGGGCATCCCAGAGGCCGACCAGTTGTCGATGGGCGGCACCTCTGCTGGCTCGGGCGGGGTCATCGAGGCACTGTTACGCGACGACTTGTTGTCGCACGACACCTTGATGAATACGCCCAGCAACGCCTCGCAAAACCGCCAGCTGACTATGCAGGCCACTTTTGAGCCTATACGTGATTTCCGTATCGAAATCAATGCTATGCAGAATTACTCTACACGGCAGGAGTACTACTATAAATACAACAGCTCGACCGACTTGGTCGAGGGACCGCTCAGCTATACTATGGCAGGCAACTACACAACCAGCGCGTGGGCTTTCCGCACAATGTTCCGCAACAGCGACGAACTGTTCGATGACTTCATCGCTGCGCGCGGAGCTGTTGCCGCCAGCTTGGCGCGTTTGAATCCTGATCCATACAACGACGAAATGGTGCAGGATACGATGAACGGCGAGTGGTATCCGGCAGGATACGGCGCCAACCAGCAAACGGTTCTTCTGACGGCGTTTCTGGCAACCTATCTCGGAAAAGATGTTGCCGACCAGTCGTTCTCGCCATTCCTGAAGCTCCCCGTCCCCAATTGGAGCCTCAGCTACAATGGATTGAATAAAGTCGATTTCTTTAAAAAATGGTTCTCCAACATTAGCATTCAGCACAAATACAGCAGCACATACACCATCGGCAACTTCTATACCGATGCGGCAATCAGCGCATTGCTGGATGGATACGACTATGGTACCGAGACGGTGGTAAACAACAACGGCGACTATATTTCGCCGGTGTCGATGGACGGTGTAATTATCACCGAACAGTTCCAGCCGCTCATTATGCTGTCGGTCAATATGGTCAACAGCTTCCAATTCAAACTGGGAATACAGAAAAGCCGTACACTCAACCTGAGTTTCTCGAACAACCAGCTGACGGAAACCTATCGCGACGGAATCACTTTCGGAACGGGTTACCGCTTCAAGGATTTGGAATTCAATATCAAGACCGGCAGTGGCACGCACAACCTTAAGAGCGACCTCGTTTTGCAGGCCGACCTGACCTACAACAACAATATGACGCAAATCCGCAAAATCAACCAGATGTCGCGTCAGATATCCTCAGGTTCCAAAATATGGGTGGCCCGCATCAGCGCAGAATACGCTCTGTCGTCCAATCTCACATTGCGCGCATTCTTCGAAACCAATATCAACAAGCCCTATATTTCAACAGCCTATCCCAACTCGACCACCAAGGGAGGCATCACGGTACGATTCTCCTTCGCTCCTTAGTGCTATTTTATTTGTGTCCAGTCAATTGGCGTGAGACCTTCTGCGGTAAGGTACTGATTGGCTTGCGAAAAATGGCGGCAGCCGAAAAATCCGCGGTAGGCTGATAGTGGCGAGGGGTGGGGAGCCGTAAGGATATGATGTTTACCCTTGTCTATGAAGTTCGATTTGGCAATGGCATAGCTGCCCCACAGCAGGAAGACTATGCCTCTGCGCCGCTGCGACAGCTCACGGATGGCGGCATCGGTGAAGAGTTCCCAGCCGTGGCGCTGGTGGCTTCCGGCCTGGTGGGCACGGACGGTCAGTGTGGCGTTGAGCAGCAGCACCCCCTGCTCGGCCCAGCCGCTGAGGTCGCCGCAGGTGAGCGGAATATTGGTCCCCAGGTCACTGTTTATCTCCTTGATTATGTTGACCAGCGAGGGCGGCACGGCTATGCCCTGCGGCACCGAGAAGCAGAGGCCCATTGCCTGTCCGGGCTCGTGGTAGGGGTCCTGGCCCAGAATGACCACCTTCACCTTGTCGAACGGCGTGCGGTCGAAGGCGGCAAAGATGTCGCCACCCTTGGGATAGCAGGTGTACTGCTGCCGTTCGGCAACGAGAAAACTTTTCAACTCGGCAAAATAAGGGGCATCAAATTGCGGCCGTAACACTTCGAGCCAGCTGGAATCTATCTTTACCATATGCGGTTATGTTATTACGTTATTGTGATGCGTAGCCATTTTCGTATTCCCACAGTCACGCATTCAAAAATGGATTATATTTGCGTTCGTCGCCAATAGTGCTGTGTTCGCCGTGGCCGGGCAGCACCAGGTAGCTGTCGGGCAGTGTCAGGATGCGCTCTTTCAGTTTTTCGATCAGCAGGGGGTAGTTGCCACCCGGCAGGTCGGTGCGGCCTATGCTGCCTTGGAAGAGGGCGTCGCCGGTAGCTACGGCCTCTTCCGAAGGGATGACGAAGCAGAGGCTGCCTTCGCAATGTCCTGGCACATAGCGGCATTCTATGTCGATAGGTCCAGCGTGCAGCAGAGTCCCTTCGTCGGCGTGGACGGTGTCGAGGTCGTCCATCCTTGTAACGCCGAAGCCCATCATCGCACCATAGGCCTCGGCTTGCCGCAACAACTTTTGGCCGTCGCAATGCATCGTTATTGGCAGGTGGTACTTTGCCGACGTCTGTCGCAGACCGCAGATATGATCCACGTGGGCGTGCGTCAGCAGCAACAGGGTGGGAGTGAGCTCCTTGCGTTCAACGAACTGGAACAGCTGTGCATCCTCGTAGGTGGCCTCCATCGCGGGGTCGATGATGGCGCACTCCTTTGCCGTCTCATCATAGACGACATAGCAGTTGACTCCGAAATGATTGAATGTGAATTGCTTTATCATAAACTTGCACGATAATCCGTTTTGCAAAGATACGCAATTATTTCGTCTCCGCCCGCTATTTCTTTTCGCCAATCCGAAAAATAGTTGTATTTTTGCAAATCGAAAACAATAGAATCCAATATATCAGCCCTGCCAAAATGATTGCCCGATGGAAGATGCTGTTATTAACTCACTGTTTTTCCCCCACGGATTGCACAAGTAATCGTCGGGTCGGGATTTTTTTTGAACTCAATATTTAAATCAATATGAGAAAGGTGTTTTTACTTTGCGCGATGATATGTGCCCTCGGAATGTTGACTGCCAAGGCACAAACTAATGACACGTTGATTGCTGGGTTCGTCAGCCGTACAGCGACCGATTTCGTTGAATATTGGAATACAGAATTTCCAAACTCCCAGCCCAAGCGAAACATCACACTTATAACCACCATCAGTCCCAGTCTTCTGCCCAATACTATAAACGGAATGCCAGTAAGGGTGTTCCCTGACTTCTATAGCCTCCTCAAAAGGAAGAACCGTAAACTGACAAAGGAGAAAATCTATAGAGTAAAAGTCGACACAATTGCCGCAGACACCATAGATGTCCTAATAATCGGATGCGAGGTTACTATAGCGCGAAAATATACAAACATTGCTGTTGATTGTGGTGGTAATATGGGATATATCCCTACAGGACGGTTTGTCTATGATGCCGCGTCAAATCAATGGCACTACTTTTTTTTCAGAGAGTTGTTGGAAGAAAAAGAAAGGAACCTACCTGTATGGGCAAGATAGACCGTCGAGCCCCGTTTCATTCCCATACGGTTTTGAAAACGGCTGTCGCGAGTTGCGAAAAGGCCTTTCTGAATGAAAACAAGGTTTTGTAGGGTTGCCTTTTTTGAACACGAAATATCACGAATTTGCCGTCAATTCACGGAAAATTATACGGCAATTCGCGTTTTATATTGTAGGAACACAATAACGCAGGACTACTCTTCCTGCTCGTAGTAGTAGGAGTAGTCGATGCCTTTCATAAAGATTTCGCGGTCGGCGATGCGGTCGGTGAGAGCGCCACGGAGCAGGGCCTTGATGGCGGCGGGGTTGGTGACGCTTCGCTTCATCGCCAGCAGGTAGTCTTTCTTGTCGATCTTGCTCCAGTCGACGCACATCATCAGCCTTTTCTTAAAAAGCAGGTCCAGCCAGATGCGTGTCGAGCGACCGTTACCCTCCATAAACGGGTGAGCCACATTCATTTCGGCATATTTGTCCACAATCTCGTCGAAGGTGCTGTCGGGCATCGCCTCGATGGTCTTCAGGTTCTCCGCGAGGTATTCCGCACGGCAGAAGAGGGTGCCGTCTTTCCAAATCGTCTTGGTGCGAATCTTGCCGGCGAAGTCGTAGAGTCCGCCGAACAGGTAGGCGTGTATCTGCTGCAGGGCCTTCACCGTGCCAGGCTTCATCTCGTCGAGGATGCCGCTCTCGAACAGCGAGTAGGCCTTCTTCTTGCTCTGTCCGTCGATGGTGTTGTCGCTGTAGGTGAACCAGTCGAGGAAGGCGGCGGCGCGGTTGTTGGGGTAGTGTTTTGCAAGGGTTTGCACACACTCGGCGTCCAGCGCATCGGCCGCACGCTGCTTGCCGTCGGGGGACTGGAATTTGAACTGGTTAGTGACACTCACCAGTTCAATACCGTCCTTGGCCATCTTGCCTTTCAGGTATTTCCAGTAGTTGCGGCTCTTTGTGTAGTCCTCCTCGTCGTTGATGGCACGCACGATGTCGGTGGCCGAGAACCACCACTTGCTGTGTTCCTCGTCCCACACAGCCCGCACCTCGCGGTCGTTATAGAATCGTATGGACTTCTTGCTCGTCATAGGGGCTTACCCTTTCAGCCAGGCGTCGAACTGTTCGCGCTTGAGGGCTGGGATGTCGAGCTTGAGCTTCTTGCGGAGGCCGCCGAGGTCGTTGAAGAGCTTGTTGGGGTTGGCCTCGCAGAGCTGGGCGAAGTTCTTCACGCCGGCCTTGGCCAGCACGGGCAGCCAGGCTTCGTCGACGCCGTGGGCGGTGAGGTCGGAGGTATCCTCCTCGGCGCTCTTGGCGTGCACTTCGGGCTTCATCTGGGGGAAGAGCAGCACGTCCTGGATGCTCTGGGCGCCAGTCATCATCATCACCAGGCGGTCGATGCCGATGCCCATACCGCTGGTGGGCGGCATACCGTACTCCAGCGCGCGGACAAAGTCCATATCGATAAACATAGCCTCGTCGTCGCCCTTCTCGCTCAGGCGCAGCTGCTCCTGGAAGCGGCCCAGCTGGTCGATGGGGTCATTCAGCTCGCTGTAGGCGTTGGCCAGCTCCTTGCCGCAGACGAAGAGCTCGAAGCGCTCGGTCAGCTCGGGGTTGTCGCGGTGGCGCTTGCAGAGGGGCGACATCTCGATGGGGTAGTCGGTGACGAAGGTGGGCTGGATCAGCTTGCCCTCGCACTTCTCGCCGAAGATGGCGTCGATCAGCTTGCCCTTGCCCATCGTGGCGTCGGTCTCCACGCCGAGGCGCTTGCAGGCCTCGCGCAGCTCGTCCTCGCTCATCGGGGCCACGTCGACGCCGGTCTCTTCCTTGATCAGCTCGCACATCGGCGCGCGGCGGAACGGCGGCTTGAAGTCGATTTCGTTGCCCCACACGTTGACCTTCGTGTCGCCGTGCAGTGCCTTGGCGATGCGTTCCAGCATATTCTCCGTGAAGGTCATCATCCAGTTGTAGTCCTTGTAGGGCACATAGATTTCCATTGCCGTGAATTCGGGGTTGTGGGTGCGGTCCATACCCTCGTTGCGGAAGTTGCGGCTGAACTCGTACACGCCGGGGAAACCGCCAACAATCAGTCGCTTCAGGTACAGCTCGTTGGCGATGCGCAGATAGAGGTCGATGTCCAGCGCGTTGTGGTGCGTAACGAAGGGGCGCGCAGCGGCACCGCCGGGGATGCTCTGCAGCACGGGGGTGTCGACTTCCAGATAGCCCTGCTCGTTGAAATAATTACGCATAGTGTTCACAATCTGAGCACGTTGCACGAAGGTTTCGCGTACCTGCGGATTGACAATCAGGTCCACATATCGCTGGCGGTAGCGCAGCTCGGGGTCGCTGAAGGCGTCGTAAACCACGCCGTCTTTCTCCTTGACGATGGGCAGCGGGCGCAGGCTCTTGCTCAGCACGGTCAGGGTCTTGACGTGGATTGACGTTTCGCCCATCTGGGTGACAAAAACAAAACCCGTCACGCCGATGATGTCGCCGATGTCGAGCAGGCGTTTGAAGACGGTGTTGTAGAGCGTCTTGTCCTCGCCGGGGCAAATTTCGTCGCGCTTCACATAGAGCTGTATGCGGCCGTAGCTGTCCTGCAGCTCCACGAAGCTGGCGGCGCCCATAATGCGGCGGCTCATAATGCGGCCGGCGATGCTGATATTCTGAAACTTGCCGCAATCGGGCGTGAATTGTTCCAGAATTTCCGACGACTTGGCGTTGACCTCGTACAGCGCGGCCGGATAGGGGTTGATGCCCAGTTTCTTCAGTTCGTTCAGCGAATTTCTGCGTATTTGTTCTTGTTCACTCAGTTCTGCCATAATGTATGTATATTATTTATTTACAAATTGATAATTCTTCTCTTGGCACCGTTTGGTGCACAATAGCCAATTTGCAAAGTTACGAATTTTTTTTGAATCACGGCGGCGAATGTTAATCGTTGTACGCAAAAAACGATCCGGCCGTTTGCGCTGCCCATTTGCACATCATTAATTTTGTTAGAACCCATAGGGAACTAAGTGTCCAAAAACCGTTATTTTTGAAATTAAAAAGATTTTACAAAAAAACAAAAAATAAGTCACAACTAATTAATAATCATAAAATTACCCCCACCAATATAAAAATTGTCAAGAAAACTTGCCGATATCAAAAAAAGTTGTAATTTTGCACCGTGATTTTGAAAGACACTGTTTCAAGGGACCGAAGTGGTCCTGGACGACTCTTCGCTTGAGGTTCCGGTCGGCTTAAAAGGCTTTGAGACAATAAGATTCGTAAGCAAATACGGCCAGCAGTTCTGGCTCCACAACGTCGCAATCACCTGGGTTGCCCCAGAACATTAATTAATTTTTTTTAAATCCTTAAAAACAAACAGATGATGAAAAGAACCGTAGCAATTATGCTGGCCCTCTTCGTTGCCGGCTCAATCTCCCTCGTGGGATGCGGCGGCAGCAGCGCGCCGAGCAAATCCGACAGCCCCAAGGATGTCGTGGAACAAGTGTCGAACCTCTTGGTCAAAGGCGATCTGGAGAAGTCCCTGAACTTCTACGATGGTGCGACCGACGAGGAGAGCAAGGCCTTACTTCTCGGCCTTATGCAGATGGGTATGGACGCCACTCAGGGCCTCAAAGCATTCGAGATTCTTGAGGAAACCATCGCCGAGGACGGCACCACAGCCAAGGTGAAAGTGAAATACACCTATGGTGACGACACCGAAAAGACTATTACCGAAAACCTTGTCAAGACCGACAGCGGTTGGAAGTTGAAAGTGATGTAGTTCCAGCTAACCATCCTCACGCTCAGAGCCCTACGTCGCAAACTGCGCAGCGTAGGGCTCTGTTTGTTGTCTTCCTGTCGCCCTGCCTTCCGTCGCACAGCCCGACCTGTTTTTT
>JAFWYO010000058.1 GCA_017517715.1 Bacteroidales bacterium | reverse complement strand
GAATCGGGATGGTAGAGGATGGCATCAAGGAATGTGGGATGCATTGTCCCTGCGTTGGGAATGACGAAGACCGAGCCAGTGCGGTCGTAGGCGTCGCCGTTGCTGCGCTGGCGCAGCTCGACGAAGGTCTGGTAGTGTGCAGGCAGTTTTGGCAGTTTTATGCGCTTCAGAATCAGCGTGCCGCCGGCGTAGTGGAGCGTTGTGTCGAATGGTATGTCGGTGAGGGTGGGTTTCTCTTTTCCCCAGCAAATCTGCTCGTTCTCGAAGACGTGGGTGGTTATGACCATCCGCTCGCGCTTGATGTTGCTTATCTCGCGGCCTGTTTTGTGGATGCCGCTGGGCTGCAATAGTTTAGAGCCAATATTTTTATCGGAAATGATGTCGCCGAGTTCAATCTGCACAAGTCCATTGCGTATCATTTGCTTGAGCGTGCCCTTGAATTTGCCGTAGTAGGGCAGGGGGTTGATATTGGCTTTGCTTTTGGTGCTGAAGAGCAGTTCGATGCGGTTGCTGTTGATGCTGGTGACGTAGCGTGTGGTCTTGGAATCAACGATTTGCGTGTCCCATTTGATGTCGTTGCGCGATTGGGTAGAGACGGCGCAGTAGGTGCTGTCGGGGTAGCGGTAGTGGTAGTAGATGCTGTCGTTGGATTGGTCGACCAGGGTCCATTCGTCGGCGAAGCCGGGAATGGGGTTTTTCACTGTGTTTATTTGGCGTATAATGAGTTTGTTTTCGACCTGCGAGACTGTCATTTTTGAGGTGTCGCGGCGGTCGCTGTCGTATTCATAACTGTTATAGTTATATACCGTCGCGACTCTTTGCGCGCGTGCGGGAATAATAAAAAAGAGCAAAAATACACTCAATATGAAAAAGATACGTTTCATTGGCCGATGGATATATAGTCTACAAAATTACAAAACAAAAGCGGAACGGCAAAATTTATTTTTCGCCGTTCCGCTTTGGTAAGCTAAGCAAGGGGTTTGTTTATTCGGCTTTTGCCTCTTCCGTCTGCTCTGCGTTGGCTTCTTTGTTCGGGTCTTCGAGGTCGACTTTGCCGGCGTTGTTCAGCAGGTTGTACCACAGCAGCACCTTCTTGACGTCGCTGGCGTGGACGTGCTCGGTGTCGTAATTGGGCAGCACTTCCTTGAAGTAGGCGAAGAGGTCGGCGTTGGCGGTTTTCTTGATGTCGAAGGCGATGCTTTTGCCTTCTTCTTTGCGGAAGATGTTCTGGAACACTTCCAGAAGGGGTTTCTCTTCGTCGGTGGTGAAGATGCTGATTTCGCTCAACGAGCTGATTCTATCTGATTTAAATACGGGGCAACGGCGTTTGTCGGCCAGCGACTCGACGATGGCTCCGCTCTTGGTTTGCGATACGAGTTCGTAAATGTCCGGTTTGCCGGAAACTACTAAGATTTTACTTAAGTCCATTGTTTCTGTTTTGTGTGTGATGATTTAATGCGTTTGTAACGTTGTTTGACGTCAAAAATTATTTTGCGATTAGAAATTAAGAATTTTTAGAATCTTTTTTGTGGAAACCGATAAGGCCGTCGATGGGGTCGGCGACGATAGTGCCGACCTCTATAGCGTAGGATGTCAGTGTTTTTCTAAGTCCTGATTCTATGGCTTTTGCGAACCCTCCAACGATGTCGATGTGGCAGCAGTGTGTTTGCATTATCAGGTCGCCGAGCCGGGCACTATGCCATTGGTCTACAACATACCAGATATTGTTTTCGCGTTCCATCAGGTCGATGTGGTCTGTGGCGAAGCGGGCCAATGATGCCAGAAATCTGTTGGCATTGGGCTTGTTGTAGATTCGGTCGATCCATTCTTCGTAGCTGTAGGGATAGGCTTCGTGGAACAGGGTGGCTATGTCTTCGGGCATCTTGCCGGTCAGGTAGTCGGTCAGCAGCATACGGCCCATATAGTTTGCCGACCCTTCGTCGCCAAGGATGTAGCCTAAACTGACTGACTTGGCAGCAATCTTCTCGCCATCGTAGTAGCAGACATTGCTTCCGGTTCCCAAAATTCCTACCAGTGTGGCTTTGTTGTCGCTAACGGCGCGGCAGGCACCAAGCATATCGGTTTCGACAGTGACCTGTGTGGCGCTGAACTCTTTTTCAAGTAGCTTCTGCATCCGGCTTTGCTGCAATATGTTGCTGCAACCGGCGCCATAAAAATAAATTCGGGATGGGAAGCCGCAGGCAAAGAACTGCTTGCGTACGGTCTGACAAACGGTATGCACCTGTTCGTCTGTTACGAACAAGGGATTGAGGCCTTCGGTAACTATCTTGGTACCAGTCTCTACGACGGCCCAGGTGGTCTTGGTGCTTCCGCTGTCGGCGACAAAAATCATATTATACCGATAATGTCGTTGATATCGTTGATTCTATGACGCTTACAGTAGTCTTCGAGGCCGTCGATGATTTTCATCGTCACTGCAGGGTCAATGAAGTTGGCGGTGCCTACCTGCACGGCTTTGGCTCCAGCCATCAGAAATTCCAGTGCGTCGGCAGCCGAAGCGATGCCGCCCAGTCCGATGACGGGAATACTGACAGCGTGTGCCACTTGCCATACCATTCTGACTGCCACAGGCTTGACGGCAGGACCCGACAGACCACCGGTGATGGTGCTGAGGTAGGGACGCTGCTTCTCGACATCGATGGCCATACCCAGCAGGGTGTTGATAAGGCTAACGCTGTCGGCGCCGGCACCTTCGACGGCTTTGGCAATCTCGACGATGTTGGTGACGTTGGGAGTGAGCTTTACTATCAGTGTTTTATGATAGATTTTGCGTACCTCGCTGACTACCTGCGCCGCCATTTCGGGGTTGACACCAAAGCCCATACCGCCTTTTTTGACATTGGGGCAGCTGATATTCAGCTCGATGGCGGGTATGTTGTCCAGTTCGTCAATCATCGCTGCCGTTTTGCAGTATTCTTCGATAGAAGAGCCGCTGACGTTGACGATGATATTTGTGTCTAAATCCTTGATTCTATGATATACTTCTTTGCAGAAGGTCTCTACTCCGACATTCTGAAGTCCCACGGCGTTAAGCATTCCCGACGGCGTTTCGGCCATACGAGGGTAGGGATTGCCCTGACGGCGTTCGCCAGTGGTGCCCTTTACAATTATTCCGCCCAGACGGTTGAGGTCGACGAAGTCGGCAAATTCCTCGCCATAACCGAAGGTGCCCGAGGCGGTCATTACGGGGTTTTTAAGAGTAAGGTTATGTATCTTGGTTTCAAGCATATCTGTTATTTGTTTATCCAGTTGGTAAGACGTTTTGCATTGAACACGGGGCCCTCTTTGCAGACGCATTTGTGTCCCTCGTCGCTGTCGACCACGCAGCAGAGGCAGGCGCCGATGCCGCAGGCCATCATATTTTCGAGCGACACTTCACATTCGATGTTGTTCTGCATCGCATAACGTGCCACAGCCTTCATCATCGGCGTGGGTCCACAGGTATAGATGTGGTCGTAACTGTTTGTGAACAAGCTATGTTGCGTCACCATTCCCTTCTCGCCCAGCGAGCCGTCTTCGGTGGCGAAACCGATTGTGCCGTAGGGCTCGAATTCTTTCTGCACGGGAATGTGGTTTGTTGTTCGCCCACCGAGGAGTATTGTCGGACGTATACCTTTGGAAGCAAAGCATTTGCTGAGGTGAAGCAGAGGCGCTATACCGGCTCCGCCGCCGACGAGCAGGACGTTTTTGCCTTCCAGGCAGAAGCCGTGTCCCAACGGATATACCAAGTTGAGCGTTTGGCCTATTTCGAGGCAGGAAAGTGTCTTGGTGCCCTTGCCGACGACCTGCACCAGCAGCGTAAGTGTGTTGTTTTCAGTATCTACATCGTGAATGGAGATAGGGCGTCGAAGCATAACCTGCTTGTTGCCCGGCACCTCGACCTCGACGAACTGTCCGGCATCAATTCCCGGGAGCCGTTCGGGATGCTGAAGTACAAGCGAGAAATACATTTCGTTGAAAACGCGCTTGCCGATAATCTTGAAATCGGTAATATACTTTCTCATAATTAGAATATTGAGTCGAAATGGATAGTTTTTGTTTGTTTGCAAAGATAAGCAAAAACTTTGTTATCACCAAAAGTGTTATTTGGCGATTCTGCGGATTTCGTGCAGTTGATGGGTGTAAACGCCTCGTTCTATGTTATATATCCCCTTGCTGTCTAATTTGTCCAGGCGTACAAAACCCGAAGAGTGGATAATGGTTCCGTTGCCGACCACTATTCCTGTATGCACAATGCGTCCTTCGCTGTTCGCAAAAAAAGCCAGATCGCCGCTTTGCGCTTCTTCAAAGGTTATGCTGTTGCCACACAACGCTTGTTGCGAGGCGTCGCGGGGCAGATTGATGTTGCATATTTTGTAGACCACCTGAACTAGTCCCGAACAATCGATGCCCATTGTGGTGCGTCCGCCCCAAAGGTAGGGTACGCCAAGGAAATGGCGGACAATACAGACAGGTTCCCGTTCTACGGATTTACGAAGAAAGAGTTTCTCCTCATCGCACTGTGCGCCGGCGGGAACGGCTATCATAATGTTGTTGACACTCATTGAGTTGTCGGTAGGGACAATGAATGAATTATTCTCGATGCCGTCTCCGTCGGTCAGTTGCTTGTCGCTGACCCATCCTTCGTAACCATCGAAAAGTGAGCGTGTAAGCAGCCATTCAGGTCTGCTGTCAAGTATTTCCACTCTGTCGCCAAGCAGAAGCTGATTGACCATCTCGGCAGAGTGTGAAGGCTCCTTGCGGACAGGCACGGCAGACAAAAAGCAGTATCCAGTTTTCATAGAATCAATTATTTATATCTTCCCTAGTTCGACTGAGCGCACAACACGTTCCAGCAGGTTGTCGTCTTTGTTGTTCTTGGGGTCGTAGCGTTCTTTCATATTGAATCCAAACATTCTGGCGAAGGTGTTGTAGAACGAGGCGCGGAATTTGCCGCGCAGGTCGGCGACAAGGGTGTACGAAGTGTTGCCGGTCTCGCGGTCGACAAGCTTCAGCAGCACTTTGCCTTGCGAGAATGTAAGTTTCTCAAGGTCTTCATAGAAATCGTCCAACACCTCCTGTTCCACCTGTTTCACGTATTCCTTCTGTTTTTTGGCACTCATACCCGCCATTTCTTTCTCCAGCTCTTGCAGGCGGCGTCGTGCCTCCTTGGCGTAGGGGAGTACCTTTTTGACGTTGCGGATAAGCTTCTGATTCTTGCGTATCTCCTTGTCTGTCAGCAAAGCCCATTTGCGGGCGATGACTACTGTCTTGAGGTGCACTAGCGGAATGGTGTCGCCGTCGACGACAGAGGCGTAACTCAGGACCCTGTTGCTCCCTACCGGCTGTTGTGCATAAAGCATCGTCGGGGCAAACAAAGCAGTAAACAATACTGTCAACGATATTATTTTCAACTTGTGCATCCTGAATATTTTTTTCTAATAACTCGAAAAACAATTTTTTCGTATCTTTGCAAAACTAAACATTTGTTAAAATTTACTTAAGTAATTGTTTTAATAATAATTATAGAATAATACGAGTTTGTCAAACTTGCTCGTCGCATTCATTGGGAATATTGGTATGGCAAAATCGATACAAGACAACAATAGACTATATAATTTTTTAAGTCCACTGGTGCAATTTGGCACGCGCTGCCACTATCAACGCTTTGACGTCCACGGTCTTGAAAACCTGCCCACAGACGGGGCCTATATCATCGCGCCCTGTCATCAGCAGGCTTTGATGGAGCCCTTGGCGGTGCTCAATTTTGCACCGAAACCGCCGGTGTTTCTGGCGCGTGCCGATATCTTCGAGAAACCTGTAATCCGTGCAATTCTCACGTTTCTCAAGATTCTGCCGGTCTATCGCATTCGCGATGGACAGAGCAACCTCTCGAAAAACAACGACATTTTTGACCGTTCGCGCGACGTGTTGCTCGACGGTTTCCCGCTCTGCCTGATGGCCGAAGGCCGCCACAACAACCGCCACCATCTGTTGCCGATGGGAAAGGGTATGTTCCGCATTGCCGGCGAGACGCAACTCAAACTGGGCGACCACCCGCTTTATATTGTCCCGACGGGCATCGATTTTGACGAATATGAGCGTCCCTACAGCAATCTTGTCGTAAATATCGGCAAACCCATTCCTGTCCAGCCGTTTATGAAGGATTTCCGTGACAATGAGCCTGTGGCTCTCAACGAGATGCGCGAGGCCCTGTCAACGGCCCTGAGCCCGCTGATGCACGATATCCGTTGCGAGGAGTATTATGATGAGATTTTCACACTCTGCAATGTCCTCAATGGCGCTGTCCGTCAACGTGAAGGGATGACCAATTCGGCGTGGAACCGTTTCCTGGTGCGTCAGAAGATTTCGCTAGACCTGGACCGCCGCGCTGCCGAAAGGGGAGAGGACTTCGAAAATCTTGTCTCGCAGACGCGCAGCTACAGCCAAAAATGCAAAAGTATGCACCTGCGCGAACGCGACGTCCCCGACCATTGGAGCCTGCCGCTGACGCTGTTGGCTTTGCTGCCGGTACTGCTGCTCGCTGCCGGTGTCTGCTGCGTCCCTGTGGTTCGCTTGCTGTTCCTTTTCTGGCTGGTGTGCTATCCCATTCCGTTCATACCCACCCACCTCATCACCCGCAAAATCATAGCCGACAGCCAGTTCCGCAGTTCGGTGAATTTCGGCATACGTTTCTTTCTGTCGATAATATATGGTATTGTTATAGTTATCGTTATGGCCTGCACTGGAGGTATGTGGATGAGCCGTTTGGCCGACTTGGGTGCCTGGTGGGGATTGATAGCCGCAGGCGTTGTCCATCTTGGAGCCATTCTGGCCGGTCCTACGGTCAATGCGCTAAAAGCAATAGGCCGCAATATGCGTTATTGGCTGTTTAAATTGGTGAAATCCAAGGAAATGAAAAACCTCGAAGGCCTGTATCGCAGGTTGGTGGAACTATTCTGAAACAGTATTCGGCTGTGCAGAATCTGCACCGCTGCCGCTTTCTGTCTTTGGCTCGTCAGGAAACAGCGGTTCTTCGTCAATTTCTGATGCGTCGGGACATACGAATGCCGTTTCCGGGAACAGCTCTTCCAACTGAGCGATGCCGCTGCGGATCTCGTCCCATCGGCCCCAGCAGTGCATAGGGTAGAAGTGGCCTGTTTTTATCTGTTGCAGCCACTGGCAGCTGCCGCGCATCGTCTCGCTGCCCAGCCGCGGATCGACAGGAAACATAACGTGGTCGACGCTTTTGGTGATGCTTCTCACTTCCCGCAGGTTGGAAATGAACATACCCTCCATCTCGTCCAGCGAGCAGCGTATATGCTCGTCCTCGTCCGTGACGAAATACCAGTTGTTGTTGTCGCCTGCGTGGTAGATGGTGGTTCCGTCGGGAAGGGTGACCAATGTGGCGATGCCGACATCGGTGGAGCGCAATGCGTTGAGCTTCAGGTTTTCGTCCTCATAAACATCGCCGGGACGCAGTACGGCGGTGGCAATGGGTGGTTTGATGCGACGCCGCTTCGAAGTGTCGTACGACACCAGCCGCCGCGCCTGCGCAAAACCGGCAATCTCCGGGTTGAAATGGTCCTGATGGAAGTGCGACACGATGAAGTAGAGTTGCTTCCCGCTGTTGGCTTCAATGGCGTTCTGCAGACGACCGTCGTGGCTGTCTTTCCAGTAGTCGTAGACCAGTAGCGCGCTGTCGGTTTCCACAGCAAAGCAGCTGTGGTATATGTAGTTGACTTTAATCACTTCGTTCAATCCTCCTTTTTGCCGCCGATGGCTTCCGAAACGTTGATGACGTAGTCGCCCAGTTTTTCGTAGAGGGCATAGAGTCCGCTGTATGCGTTGCCGATGGCGTAGTCATAGATGCCAAGTTTCAATGCATCAAGGTGTTGCGAGCGCAGCAGGTCGCGATAGGCATTGATGTCGTGCTCGGCGGCATAGGCGGCATCAAGGTCTATATTGTCGTAGTCCTTAAGGTTCTGATCCATAATGTCGAGGGCCTTTTGCACCAGTTCGCTCATATGTGCCAGGTTGGCGTTCTGGCTGGCGTCGAAATGCACTGCATCCTCGCGTTTGCTTTTGCGTGTCATAGCGATTTGGAAGATGGCGTCGCCGATGCTCTCCAGGTTGTCGATGATGCGCAGCATTGTGCTGATGCGTTCCGAAGCGTGCTGGCTGACGTCGCCGCTGCCCACGCGGGTCAGGAACTTGGTGATTTCCTGCTCCATACGGTCGGTGATGCCCTCGTATTTCTCTATGCGTTGCATAATTGCTTCGAATTCGTCTTCATTCTTGGCGGTGCGCAGCCCGGGCAGGAAGGTGTACATACGCAGCACGCGTTTCGAGAAGACCTCGATTTCGCTCTTGGCCGACTGAAGGTTCAACTCGGCGGTACTCAGCAAGTTAGGCTCTATGTACATCAGGCGGAATTCTTCCTCGCCCTCGTCCTGCTTCTCGGGCACAAGCCATTCCACAATCTTTACAATCTGGGGAATGAAGAACGCCAGAATAATGGTGGTGACCACATTGAACAGTGTGTGGAATACGGTGATAGCCAGCGGAATAATCGGAACGGTAGGAAGAAGCACATCCAGTTTTTCGCTGATGAACATCACTGCGTTGCAGATGGGATAGAAAGGTATGAGGAAGATGATGGCGCCGGCCACGTTGAACACCAGGTGGGCCCGTGCGGTGCGCTTGCCCGTGGTGCCGGTGGTCATTGCCACCACCTGGGCGGTCAGCGTGGTGCCCAGATTTTGTCCTATCACCAGTGCCATCGATGTCGGAAAGTCTATCCACCCTTGGCTGGCCATCAGCAGGATGACGGCGGTCATTGCCGACGAGGTTTGCAGGATGATGCAAAGGACGGCACCAACCACGATGAAAAGCAGTATGGACCAGTAGCCCCACTGGCCCCACGCCGCGATGCTGTGGGCCACATCTTCGTTCAGCGGAGGCACCGAGTCGCCCATCAGCCCCAGTCCCAGAATAAGCAGCGAAAGGCCCATAATGGCCTGTCCCAGATACTGCATCTTGCTTTTCTTGCTGAAAATGAAGAAGAGACTGATGGCGGCTATCAGCATAGGCATAAAAGGCACAGCGCTGTCGCCGCTGTGGCCGCCAAGTCCGAACAGGGTGATGATCCACGCCGTGATTGTCGTGCCGATGTTGGCACCCATCACCACGGCGATGGCGCCACTCAGCGTCAGCAGGCCGGCGCCGGCAAAGCCTACGGCCATCACCGTCGTCGCCGTCGAACTCTGGATGATGGCGGTCACGCCCGTACCGGCCAGGATGCCGCTCAGGGGCTTGCCGGTAATCTTGGTGAGGATGTGGCGCAGCTTGGAACCGGCATACTTCTGCAAACCCTCGCTCATCAGCTTCATAGCGAAAAGGAAGATGGCCAAAGCACCCACCAAGTTCAAAATAATAAGGAATATGTCCCAGAAGTTCATTGATAAATGACTGTTTTAGACGTGAATATTATATGTTTTAATATTTTTTAAGAAGTACAAAAATAATAATTTTTTTTAAAAACAGGAAAATAAAGTGCAATCCCAACCGGTCGTAGGTTTTTTTCGCAAGGCGGCCGCGTCTGTTTTGCCGAGGCCCTTTTTTGAGGTTTCTGGCTCCCTTCGGCAGCCACCTGGCAGGGCCGTTCCTATATCGTTCCTATATCGATCCTATATCGTTCTTATATTTTTATATAGGAACGATATAAGAACGATATAGGAACGATATAGGAACGGGCGGAGCGGGTGGGTGCCCGCTCCGCCCGATTCCTGTTCCAAAGGTTATTGTTTTTTGGATTTTTTGTTGGATTTTCTGTTTTTGCCAGACTTGCTGGTTTTACTGGTCTTACTGGTACTGCCAGTTTTGCTGCTCCTGCTGGTTCTGCTGGTCTTGCTGGTCTTGTCGGTTTTCTCTTCTTCTTCCTCCACCAGTTCGAAGTCGATTTGCTTTTTGAGCATATCGACATTCTTGACGCGGATGCGCACGCTGTCGCCCAGCTTGTAGCATTTGCCGTAGCGGCGGCCGATGACCTGGTAGTTGTCCTCGTCGAGCATATAGTAGTCGCCCTTCAGCGAGCCGATGGCTATCATTCCTTCGCACTTGTTGCCTTCGATTTCGGCATAGATGCCCCACTTGCTCACGCCCGAAATGTTGGCCTGGAACACCTGTCCCAGCTTGTCGCTCAGGTACTCGGCCTGCTTGTACTTGACGCTGGCGCGCTCGGCGTCGGCAGCGCGCTTCTCCATCAGCGAGCAGTGCTTGCAGTATTCCTCGTATTCTTCGGCGGCGACGCTGGCTCCGCCTTCAAGGTAGCGCTCCAGCAGGCGATGCACCATCAGGTCGGGGTAGCGGCGTATGGGCGACGTGAAGTGGGTGTAGAAGGGGAACGCCAGGCCGTAGTGGCCTATGTTTTCGGTCGAATAGTAGGCCTTCGACATTGTGCGGATGGCTATGTTGTCGATCATATACTCCTCGCCGCGTCCGGCAATCTGTTCAAACAGGCGGTTGTACGAGTCGGCCAGCGCCTTGCGGTTGTTGATTTTCATCTTGAAACCCAGCTTGGTGACAAACTCGACAAAGGTGTTGAGCTTCTCGGGGTTGGGTTCGTCGTGGACGCGATAGACAAAGGTTTTGGCTTTGCTGGTTTTGCCGGTCTTGCCAGTTGAACTGGTCTTGCTGGTCTTTCCGACATATTCCGCCACGTTGCGGTTGGCCAGCAGCATAAACTCCTCGATAAGCCAGTTGGCTTCTTTCTGCTCTTTGATGTAAACGCCTATGGGTTTGGCGTTTTCGTCCAGCTTGAATTTCACCTCCTGGCTTTCGAAGTTGATGGCGCCTTCCTTGTAGCGCGCGTCGCGCAGCACGGTTGCCAGCTTGTGCAGCTCCAGTATGGCGTCGTCGAGTTCGCTTTCCGCTTTCCGCTTTCCGCTTTCCGCTTCCTGCTTTCCGTTCTCAATGATTTCCTGAGCCTCTTCGTAGCAGTAGCGGCGGTCGCTGCGTATCACCGTCTTGCCGAACCAGCGGTCGAGGACTTCGGCGCGGTCGTTCATCTCGAAGACGGCGCTGAAGCACAGCTTGTCCTCGTCGGGCCTCAGCGAGCAGACACCGTTGCAGAGCCGCTCGGGCAGCATCGGGATGGTGCGGTCCACCAGATAGACGCTCGTTCCGCGGTCGTAGGCCTCGCGGTCTATGGCACTGCCTGGCTTGACGTAGTGCGACACGTCGGCGATGTGGACTCCCACTTCGTAGTTGCCGTTCTTGAGGCGTTTGAACGACAGCGCGTCGTCGAAGTCCTTGGCATCGGCGGGGTCGATGGTGAAAGTCAGCGTCTTGCGGTAGTCGCGGCGGCCTTCGAGGTCTTTCTTTGCCGGCGCCTTGATTTTCTCGGCTTCGCTTTCGGCATCGGCCGGAAAATCGAGCGGAAAGTCGTATTCCGCCAGTATCGACTGCATCTCGACATTGTTGTCGCCCGGCCGTCCCAGCCGCTTCACCACGCGTCCCACGGGGTTGTTCATCTGCTCGGGCCAGTCGGTCATCTCCACCACAGCCTTCTCGCCGTCCTCGGCACCGCCCAGGTCGCTGAGGGGAATGAAGATGTCGACCACCATATTGCGGTTGTCGCACACCAGGAAGGCGAATTTCTCCATCTTCTGCACGCGTCCCACAAAGCGTGTCTTGGCGCGCTGCAGTATCTCTACCACCTGGCCTTCAGGCTTGTGCATCTTGCGCTGCGGAAACATCAGCACCTTCACCGTGTCGCCGTGCAGGGCGTGGCGCGTATAGTTGGGGGCAATCATAACATCCTCGCGCCCCTCTTCCTGAGGAATGACGTAGGCCTTGCCGGTCTGCTTCATATCGATGGTGCCGACGATGTAGTTCTTCGGCAGCAGGTCGTCGTTGATGTGCTTGGGGTTGATTTTGTATTTGCCGCGTCCCTCTTCGACCAGGATTTTCGACTCGGCCATTTCGTAGATGGTCATCTGCACCAGTTGGCGCGCGGCCTTGTCGTAGGCTCCCACTTTCGATGCTATCTGTTTGTAGTTGTACGCTGTGAAGGGCGCATTGGCAAAGATTTTCAATATCTGTGTTGCAAATTTATCGTTATTCATAATGTTTTGTTTTTTTACCTTTTTTTAGTGTTGTTTTTTGCTGGGAATAATTAGCCTCTTATTTTTATTTATATATTTGATAAACAGAATAATAACAATTTTTCATTCCCGAACTTGTGGACTTTTCATTCCCGAACTTATGGACTTTTTATTCCCGAATTTGTGGACTTTTTATTCCCGAACTTATGGGATTTTTGTTCCCGATGATGCGCCAAATGTGGAATTTGTTTCCATTCATTCCCTGAGGCTGCCTATCGGTATCACCCACACCTCGTCCGGGCGCTGGTAGGCATAGTCGCCGTTGGCGGTCAGCACCATCATAAACGACGGCTCGTGCATTTTCGTGGTGTCGATTTTCTCCTTCAGGCGTTTTAGCGACCGGGCGCCCTCTTCTACCAGTTTGTCGCCTCCCAGCTTGACTTCCACAAGCCCGTAGTGGCCGTTGCGCAGATGCACAACGGCGTCGCACTCCAGCCCGTCCGAGTCGCGATAGTGGTACACTCGTCCGTTGTGGGCTTGCGCATAGACGCGCAGGTCGCGGATGGCCATAGTCTCGAACAGCAGGCCGAAGGTGTTCAGGTCGTTCAGCAGGTCTTTGGGTCCCACGCCAAGCGCCGCCGCCGCTATCGACGAGTCGGTAAAATAGCGCGTGTCCGAGCCGCGGATGGCTGCCTTCGACCGCAGGTTGGGGTTCCACGACGGCATATCCTCGATGACGAAGATGCTGCGCAGGGCTGCCAGATAGGACGCCAGCGTCTTCTCGTCCATCGTCAGGTCGGTGCCGTCGATGATGTCGGCCCTGATTTTCGACATCGGTGCCGAGGTGCCCTGATAGCGAGCATACGAACGCATCAGCCGCCTCGAACGCTCCGTGTCGCGCTGCACCCCGTCGGCGCGCGATATGTCGCTGGTCACTATCGCCTCCAGGTAGTCGTAGGCGCGCTCCAGCGCCGTCACGGGCTTCTGCATCACCGCACGCGGCCATCCTCCGCGGCATACCAGAAAGGCTACCTCCATCAGCGATTTGTCCATCGTCTGCACATTGCGTGCCGACCCCGAAAAGAGCGACAGCAGGCTGACGCGACCCGTCGAATCGCCCGACTCCCACAGGCTCATCGTGCGCATCTGCATTCTCACTATGCGGCCCGTGCCGGTGTGGCGTATCTGGCTCAGGTCGGCCGGCACGGCCGAGCCGGTCAGTATAAACTGGCCATCCTCGTTGCGGCGGTCCACCTCGAAGCGCACGGCGTCCCACAGTTTTGGCGCCTCTTGCCATTCGTCGATAAGGCGCGGCGCCGCACCCTCCAGCAACACCTGCGGGTCGCTGTCGGCAAGCTGCATATTGCGCGCGTGCTGCTTCGGGTCGTTCATATAGAGCGTACTGGAGGCAACTTGCGCTGCCGATGTCGTTTTGCCGCACCACTTAGGCCCCTCAATCAGTACGGCTCCCATACCGTCCAATTTTTGCCTAAGTAATTGGTCGAAAATTCGTTCCTTGTATTCGCTCATTTTTTTTGGTTTTTATTCAAAGTGCAAAATTACATAAATTATTTGAATTACAAAAAAATAATTTGTTTTATTCCCGAAATTGTGGACATTTCATTCCCGAAATTGTGGACATTTTATTCCCGAATTTATGGACTTTTCATTCCCGAAAATATGGACATTTTATTCCCGATTTTGTCTCGCGCTCGCTTCGCGAGTAGACTTTTAAACAGGAATTACCAGGAATTGACCAGAAATTACCATAAATATTTTTTTTTTAACAGCAATTCCCATAAATATTTTTTAAGTTTTAAACAGCAATTACCAGCAATTGGCCAGCAATTATCAGCAATTTTTTATGTTCAAAAATTATTTCTGATAATTTCTGGTCAATTCCTGATAATTCCTGTTTAAAAAAAGCTCGCGACGCGAGCCAATTGCTGGTAATTGCTGTTCAATTGCTGGTAATTGCTGTTAAAAAAATAATTTCTTGTAATTCCTGTTTTAAAAAATTTCCTGTTCAAAAGACAGCCTGTTGTTAGTCTTCAAAAAAAGCGGTGCCGGGAACACTGTCCCGGCATCGCTGTGTATGTGTGGTCCTTCCGGCGTCGTCAGTTGCCGGTGTCGGCGTCGTCAGTTGCCGATATTGACCTTCGTGTCGCCAGAGACGGTGGCCTTGTTGCCGCCACCATAGACGTTACCTTTAATATATGAATTATATAATATCTTGACTTCGGTGTCGCCGTCGACAGGGGCTGCGTTGCCGCCACCAAAGACGTTACGCCATACCTGGGCCTTCTTGTCCGTGTCGCTGACGCCGACGGTCACCACGGGCGAACCAGCCACTGTGGCCGTCGAGCCGTAGCCGCCGCCATAGACGTCCTGCTGCACCACACCGCTTTTGATGTTCACCACAGGGCTGCCGCCGTAGGCTGCCAGGTTGCCGCCGCCATAGACGTTCTCGACGTAGAAGCGCGGCGTACAGGTGGTGTTGGTGCTGTCGATATTGACGGTGATGTCGCCCGTGATGGAGCCACTCTCGTTGCAGCCGCCATACACCTCGCCGGCGCTGCCGCCGTTGAAGGTCACAGTGACATTGCCCGTGATGGTGCCGCCCTTGTTGTTGCCGCCAAACACCTTGGTGTAGGTGCCGCCGTCAACCACCAGGTTGATGTCGCCCACATAGTCCGCCGCCTTGGCACCGCCAAAGAGCATACCTATATTGGCCAAACAGCTGAGACTGACG
>JAFWYO010000057.1 GCA_017517715.1 Bacteroidales bacterium | reverse complement strand
TTTTCGAGTGCGACACACCCCGCCCTTCGGGCACCCCTCTCCGAGAGGGGATGGCTACGCAGTACATCTCTATGCATATTGCTGTGTTAAACAACTTGGCATCCAGGCCGCTACCGCGCCATCCCCTCTCGGAGAGGGGTGCCCGAAGGGCGGGGTGTGTCGCACTCTCAAACCGCCACTCTCAAACCGCCACTCTCAAACCGCCACTCGCAATCCGATGCAATGAAAAATAATCCATCACCACGTAATAAAATCCATTAATCAAATAGAAACAGCTTTTAAAGTTCGGCAAGGTGGTACAACGCCAAATTGCGTGCGTGGTGTGACAGTGCTCGCGTCAGCGAGTGGAGCGACACGGTTCGTTTGTTATTATAATGGCATAAAAAGCCTTTTTATTCAGATTTTTTTGTATTTTTGCATTCTCTATACAATTTGTACGTAAATTGTATTTTGTTGTAAATTAAATAACTAATCGTAAAAATATAGAAAAATGAAATTCAAATCTCTTGTATTGGCATTCGCCATTCTCATCGCTCTGCCCTCCGGCGCCCGCGCCGACGAGGGTATGTGGCTCCTCTCGCTTATCGGCAAAAACTATGCCGATATGCAAAAAGCTGGTTTCAAACTCACTCCCGAAGACATCTACAGCATCAACCAGAACTGCATCAAGGACGCTATCGTCGGCCTCGGCAACGAAGGCAGCCCCTTCTGGCATTTCTGCACTGGCGAAATCATTTCGGACCAGGGTCTGATGTCGACCAACCACCACTGCGGCTACGGCAAGCTGCAGGAGCACTCGACCGTCGGTCACGACTATCTGCGCGACGGCTTCTGGGCCTACAGCAAGGACCAGGAACTGCCCAACCCGGGCCTGACAGCCTCTATCCTTGTCCGTATGGAAGATGTCACCGACGAGGTCAAGGCCGCCCTTAGCGACGATATGAGCGAAAGCGAGCGCGCCCGCGCCATCAAGGAGGTCAGCGACCGCATCGCCAAGAAGGCCGTCGAAGGCACCATCTACGACGCTCAGGTCAAGCCGATGTTCAACGGCAACCAGTTCTTCCTCTTCGTCCACGTCATCTACAAGGATGTCCGCCTGGTCGGCGCTCCTCCTTCGTCGATGGGCAAGTTCGGCGGCGACACCGACAACTGGTCGTGGCCGCGCCACACGTGCGACTTCTCGATGTTCCGCATCTACACCGCTCCCGACGGCAACCCCGCCGAGTATAGCGACGCCAATATTCCCCTGAAACCCAAGCACTACCTGCCCGTCAGCAACCGCGAGCTGAAGGACGGCGACTTCGCTATGGTCCTCGGCTTCCCCGGCACCACCGACCACTTCCTGACCAGCTATGGCCTCGAAGAGACGATGAACATCACCAACAAGCTGCGCTACGAAATCCGCACCGTGAAAATCAACATCCTGCGTGAAGAAATGGCCGCTAGCCAGGAAACCAAAATCAAATACGCCTCCAAATACGCCAGCTGCTCCAACTACTGGAAATACAGCAACGAGCAGAACAAGGCTCTCAAGAACCTCAACACTATGGGTCTGAAGAAGGAAATCGAGGACGAATACCGCGCTTGGGCTCAGAACAAGGATCCCAAATATGCTGAGGCTCTGCCGCTTATCAAGAAGGGCTATGCCGACCGCGCCCCCTATCAGGCCGCCATCAGCTACCTGGCTGAGGGTCTGCTGAGCGGCCCCGAACTGCTGATGCAGTCGGTCCGCGTAAGCCGTACGCTCGAAATGCTCGACAACCCCAAAATGGCCGACAGACGTGACGCCATCATCGAAGCCATCAAGGGCGACGCCGAAGCATTCTACAAGGACTATAACGAGGCCACCGAAAAGCGCCTTATGGCTGCCCTGATGGAGTATGTCTACGCCAATATGGAGATGAAGTTTATGCCCGAATTCCTCGTCAACGCCGACAAGAAATACAAAGGCAACTTCGTGAAATATGTCGACGAAATGTTCGCCAAGTCGGTCTTCGCCAACAAGGAGGCTTTCGACAAGTTTATGCAGAAACCCGATATGAAGAAACTGGCCAAAGACCCCGTCGTCATCGCCGGCAACGGTGCCTATGAAAAATACATCGAGATCCGCTCGATGATTCCCAAAGAGAGCACCGAAGGCCTGCAGCGCGGCATCCGCGACTTCACCGACGGTATCCTGCAAATCAACAAGAACCGCAAGCTGATGAGCCCAGACGCCAACTCGACCATCCGCCTCACCTACGGCAACGTCAAGGCCTACGAGCCCCGCGACGCTGTGGCCTACAGCTACTACACCACCCTCAAGGGCGTCATCGAGAAAGAAGACCCCACCAACAGCGAGTTCATCGTCCCCGAGCGCCTCAAGAACCTCTATGCCGCCAAGGATTTCGGTCCCTATGCCAACAGCAAGGGCGAGCTGGTGACCTGCTTCGTCACCAACAACGACATCACCGGCGGCAACAGCGGCAGCCCCGTCCTCGACGCTGAAGGCAACCTCATCGGTCTGGCCTTCGACGGCAACAGCGAGGCTATGAGCGGCGACATCGACTTCGAGGAGAACCTGCAGCGCTGCATCTGCCTCGACAGCCGCTACTTCCTCTGGGTCATCGACAAATACGCCGGTGCCAAGAACCTCATCGACGAAATGACGATTGTGAAATAACAATCCGCAAGAATAATCGCAATGCTTATGAAAGCGGCCCCAACGAAAGTCGGGGCCGCTTTTGTTATACATATTATATAATGGCGCCTCTTTAAAACGGCGAATTGCGCGAATTAAACGAATTTTTAGAGGTCACCTTAACCTTCCTAAACAGCCCTGAGTTGCCAGAATGCCACGGAGGCCGCTGCGGCGACGTTGAGCGAGTCGACACCGCGCTGCATAGGTATCTTGGCGGTGTAGTCGCAGGCGGCGATGACTTCCGGCGACAGGCCGTCGCCTTCGGTGCCCATAACGATAGCCATCCGGTCGATGCCCTGCAGCACGGGGTCGTCGATGCTGACTGAGTTGTCGCTAAGGGCCAGCGCCACGGTGGTGAAACCGAGTTCTTTGATGGCGGAAATATAATTCATTTGTCCCTTAACTTCCCTTAACTCCCCTCTAACTTCCCTTAACTCCCCTCTAACTTCCCTTAACTCCCCAA
>JAFWYO010000056.1 GCA_017517715.1 Bacteroidales bacterium | reverse complement strand
TGCCTATAATGTCGTATCTGTTTTTTATTGTCTGAATATCCATCTGATGACAGTTTGAAAGTATTATTAACTGATAACCCTGTTCAGGGCTGCTCCTATCTTTTGTTTTAGATTCATTAGCTGCATTTTCTGCGAAATGAGAATAAGACGTTCGTTGTCGTCGGTCAAGTAAGGAAACTGGCGGTCGATATCGTCGATTTTTATATACAAATTTTTAATTTTCAGCGTCAACAACGACTCCTGAACATCCATACCGATGCGTTCCTCTTTCGTCGGAACGTGAATGTGCTTTTCGCGCCACTTGTCGCTAACCGTATATTCGTCCATCATCATCGAGATAACGGTATCGCGAACTTGCTGATTTTCACCCTCTACAAAAATCTGAGTATCAACAGAAGTCTCGCCGTCGTTTAAGCGCTTGGCGTATTCGTTGAAAATAAGCTGGCAGACAGGATCGACGAAAGCTAGTTGATCGTTAAGCAGTTCGCCGACAATGATTTGCGCGACGGTGTACTTCTCTGCAGCCGCTTCACCACCATCGTTCTGCGGTGTTGCCTGCGTTCCGGGCGAGGAAGGAATGGCGATAACTTCGTTACCGTAGTTCAGCAAGAGGCTAATTATCTTGTTTTCTTGGCTTTGCGCCGGATTAATCATAAAAGGAGTCACAGGCTTCATTGCAGCCTGCTCCTTGGCCTGTTCCTTGGCTTGCAGTTCGGGCTGGGCGCCGTTGTCCGCAAGGTCCTTATCACCCTCGTCCGGTTTATGATTCAGAGACTCATACAGCTTGCGGTTCAATGTTTTAGCCAGCTCGTTTTGAAGTGTTTCTTCAGGTATGTGCAGAAGCGACGCGCACTGGGTCACATACTCTGTCCGCTCCATCAAATCCGGCACCAGAGCTACGGTGCGCACTATGTCACTCAACACTTCAGCCTTACGTATTGGATCGCCTTTTATATCGGCCGACAAAATCTTGGTTTTGAACAGAATAAAGTTTGTCTCATTATCGCGCAAATAGTCCTGCAGCTGCGTCGATCCGTATTTCTGCGCATAGCTGTCGGGGTCGTCGCCATCGGGGAAAAGCACCACACGGACGTGCATACCCTCTTCAAACAGCATATTGACAGCGCGGAAGGCTGCCTTGATGCCAGCCGAATCGCCATCGTAGAGCACAGTGACATTCTTGGTGTAGCGCCGCATCAGCCGCACCTGCTCGACGGTGAGCGAAGTGCCGCACGAAGCGACAGTGTTCTCAACGCCAGACTGATACATCGAAATGACATCGATATTACCCTCGACAAGATAACACTTGTCCTGCCGCGTTATTGCATTCTTGGCCTGATAAAGCCCATAGAGGATATGGCTCTTGTTATATATTTCAGAATCAGGCGAATTGACATACTTTGCCGCCTGTTTTTCTTTCGACAATACACGTCCGGAAAAACCGAGAACGCGCCCCGAAACACTGTAGATCGGGAACATAACGCGGCCACGGAATCGGTCGTAGGTCTTGCCGTCATCCTTGAAGATGGTGAGACCCGTTTTTTTCAACACATTCTCGCTGTACCCGTTAGCGAGGGCGTGACGAGTGAAATTCTCCCACTCGTCCAGACAGTAACCAAGGCCGAAATCCTTGATAACCTTGTCAGTAAGGCCGCGGCTATGGAAATAGGAAAGCCCGACGGCCGTTCCCATCTCGTTCTCATAAAGCAATGAGGCAAAATACTTTTGGGCAAATTCCGACACGTGAAACAGGGCATCGCGCTCATTGTTCCGCTCAATCTGCTCTTCGGTGAGCTTCTCTTCCTCTACTTCGATATTGTATTTCTTTGCAAGCCAGCGCAATGCCTCGGGATAGGTATAGTGTTCGTGCTTCATCAGGAAACCCACAGCATTGCCACTCTCGCCGCATCCGAAGCATTTGTAGATGCCTTTGGACGGCGAGACATTGAAAGAGGGCGTTTTCTCATTATGGAATGGACAGCAGCCGATATGGTTGGCTCCGCGCTTTTTGAGCGACACAAATTCGCCAATCACTTCCTCTATACGAGTCGCATCCATAATGCGTTGTATGGTTTCTTGATTGATCATAACAGGGTGCAAAATTACGAAAAAATCCAGAAACAGAAAAATTATTTTTAAACAATAAAAAATATTTCGTATCTTTGCAATCGTGAAAAAAAATCTACAACGCTGCTTCACTGCCGTTTTATTCACATCGATATTACTGGCTTTCAATCTTTTGCAAGCACGCAACACGCGCGACACAATAGGTTTGGGGGCTCGAATTCTCTTTTCTGAGAACAAAGGGCAATGGGACGGCAGGGTGTTGTTCCGCTCGACGATGCACAGCTCGACGCTGTTTGTGGAGCGCGACTGTTTCACGCTTGTGGTGCAGCATCCCGACAACGACAACCTGAAGCATTTTCCTTGCGACTACACGCAGAAAGGCCGCTATCGCCATCACGCCTATCGAATTAATTTCGAAGGAAGTAACGCAACCAGCGTTGAAGGTTTGGATCGCGAGAGCGGCTGCGAGAACTACTTCATAGGCCGCGAACAAAGCCGATGGGCCACCGGTGTGGGCGTGTTTCAATCGGTTCTGTATCACAACCTTTACGACGGCATCGATATGAAGGTCTACACGGCGGCAAACGCGATGAAATACGACTTTGTCGTCAATCCCGGAGCAGACCCAACGGATATCGTTATCGGATACGAGGGTATCGACGGATTGCGCATTCAAAACGGCGATTTGATTGTCAAGACATCCGTGGCCGACATTGTCGAACTGAAACCTTATGCCTATCAGCCCTACGGCGAAAAACTGGTTGAAGTAAAAGCCAGTTATCAACTCAAAGACAACAAAATAGTCTTCAAGATAGGCAACTACGACACCACGCGCATTCTTATCATAGACCCCTATCTGCATTTCTCGACCTACACCGGTTCGACGGCCGACAACTGGGGCACGACGGGATGCTTCGACGCTTACAAGAACACATACACGTCGGGCGTGGTCTTCGGCACCGGCTACCCTACCTCGATGGGTGCCTACGACGGCACCTACAACGGCAACTGCGACATAGGCATCTTCAAGTTCGACAGTTCGGGCCACAACCGCCTCTTTGCCACCTACTTGGGTGGAAGTCTAGCCGATATGCCACACAGTATGTATGTCAACACGTTCGACGAGCTGCTGATATTCGGCACCACGGGGTCGTCCGACTTTCCGGTCACACCCGGAGCATACGACACCAGCTTCAACGGCGGCACATCGCTG
>JAFWYO010000055.1 GCA_017517715.1 Bacteroidales bacterium | reverse complement strand
GTATCGAAACCGTCCATTGTGAAAAACAGTTGCTGCCCCGGCAACGGCACGGTCAAAGTGCTGTCGGAATACAGCGTTCCGCGTATTTCGTACAACTTGGTATCTGTACACGAAAAAAGCGTCAACGCAGTTGCTGTAAGCAATATATTTTTCAGGAACTTCATTTCTCAATCCTCCGTTTTCGTCTTTTTGCTGCCGCTGTAGAGTTCGAACTTCAGCAGGCGGCAGTCGAGCGCGCCGTTGAAAAGCTGGATTTTCTTCGACGGATGCAGACCAATGTGCTTCATAGCCTCGAAGTAGGAAGTAATGAGCCACACCTCGCAGCGTTCGCCATAGAGGTTCTTGAAGGTGTCGCCAAGCTTGGTGTAGAGGGCGTTGAGGTCTTCGACCTTGATGCGCTCGCCGTAGGGTGGATTGGTGACAATCAGCGTTTTGCCTTCGGGCGGCTCCTGGTTTTCGAACGAGCCGTGATAGAGCATCACGTCCTTGTGCAGCTTGGCGTACTGCAGGTTCTGCTCGGCCTGCTGCAGCACGTCGAGGTCGATGTCGTTGCCCCAAATCTCGCACTCGAAGTCGCCGGCACCTATCTTGCGGTCTTCCTGCTCTTTGACACTTTTCCATTCGCCAATATTGAAGTCGCGCCAGCGTTTGAAGGCGAAGTTTTCGCGGCGGTAGTACTGGGCCGGGATATTGTTGGCCAGCATTGCGGCCTCGATAAGCAGCGTGCCGCTACCGCACATCGGGTCGTAGAAGTTGCAGTCGCACTTCCATCCGGCCAGCTTGATCATTCCGGCGGCAAGCACCTCGTTGATGGGAGCCATACCGACTCCCTGACGGTAGCCGCGCTTGTGGAGCGACTCGCCAGACGAGTTGAGCAGCAGGGTGACTTTGTTGTCGGCAATATGCAGATTAATCTTGAAATCAGCGTTTTCGGTATCGATATTGGGACGATGGTTGAACAGGCGGCGCAGCCGGTCGACGATGGCGTCCTTGGTCTTGAGGGCGGCATAGTAGGAATGGGTGAAAATGTCGCCCGACGTGGTGGAGTCTATCATAAAGGTCCCATCGACGTCGATAATCTTTTCCCACTTGATTTTGGCCACATTATCATATAGTTCCTGTTCGTCGTTGGCTTCAAACTCGGCAAACGGCTTCAGAATAGCCAAAGCCGTCCGGCAGGTGTAGTTGGCGCGGTAGAGGACACGCATATCGCCGGTAAAAGCTACGGCGCGTGTGATGGGCTCTACATCTTTGGCTCCACATTGGCGAAGCTCTTCGGCCAAGATTTCTTCGAGACCGAACATCGTCTTGGCTATCATTTTGAACTCGGCTCGCGGAGTCGGTTCTGTAGGTACTGTTTTGCCGTGTGATTTTTGGATAATCATATTTATAATGAGTTTATTTTTCGATTTATTAATTCGTTAATTTGTTAATTTGTCAGTCCTAAAACTCACTAATTTTCAATCAGCCAACTTTTCTTTCTTCCACTTGGCCACCCCCGAAGGGCTGTGGTAAATATTGGAGCCGTGGGGCTGGCGGCAGTTGGGATTGTCGGTGCTGACGCTGTAATGCACACGCTCTTTGAGGCGGCGTTGACGCTCTTTTTTGCGGCTGCGCGAAGGCTTGTAACCAACTTCGCGACTGTCGGCAATGGCGATGTTGACCGCATAGCCTGCAAGGATAACGATGCAGTTGGCATAGATCCAGAGCATCAGTATCAGCAGCGTTCCGATTGAACCATAGAGGATATTATAATTGTTGAAGTTGTTGATATACACCTGGAAAGCCCACGAAAGGCCGAAAATCATCAGTGTGGAAAGCACCGAGCCGATAGATAGGAAATTGATGCGCTGCTTTTTGACTGGTGCCAGATAATACAACAGACTAAGTGTCAGCAATGTAAGGAATACCAGCAAGAACCAGCGGCCAAGGCTGAACGCAAAGAGGCTGAGCTTGGTTTCGGCCATAAAATTGCGGCTTATCATAAACTGTATGAAGAACTTATAGCCGATCAGCAGCGAAAGGATGGCAACAACAAGCACATAAAGGATTATCACAAGCAGAAGACACAAAATGTAGCGATGCACTAGCGAACGCCATTCAATGCTGTGACTCACCGAATTGAACGATTGCAGCAGGCCGTGGATGCCGTTTGCCGCAAGAATAATGGAGCCGATGAAGCCGATGGACAGCAAACTGCTGTGTTTGTGGCCCATAACGTCGTTGATGGTCGGAGCTATGCGGTCGTAGATTCCGCCGGGCAGAATTACCGCAAGTTGCGTAAGAAGTTCGTTCTGAATGCCTTCGATAGGCAGATAAGGGATAAGGGTGAAGAAGAAAATGAGCAGCGGAGGCAAGGCCATAAGGAACGAGAACGCAAGCGCTTTGGCGCTCTGCCACAGGTCGCGGTTCGAGAAATGAGCCAGAATCTGCACCAGCGGAACGCCGGCACATCCGGGCAGTATCAGCTTGTTGGCGAAAGGCACAACACGCAGCGACCAGAAGCGCATCACGTCTTCATAGCGGCGGTAGCACCACACTCCTACCCGACTGTCTTTCAGTTTCTCGTAGACTTGCATTTTACTACTTTAACCTTTTCAACCTTAACTATAACCTTAACTTTAACTTCAGAATGCTCCCGGCAATCCCTTTTTCGTTTTGGTTTTCGTGCGAAGCATAGTTTTATTTCTTCACCAAACTGAGGTCCAAACTTTTAATATGATGGGTCAGTGCTCCTACCGAAATAAAATCGACTCCCGTTTCGGCGTAAGGACGCAGCGTCTGGTCGGTTATGCCGCCACTGGCCTCGGTTTCAAAACGATGGTTGATGCGCTTAACAGCCTCGCGCAGAGTAGGGATGTCGAAATTGTCGAGCATTATGCGGTCCACGCCGCCGTGGTCGAGCACACGCTGCAGCTCGTCGAGGTTGCGCACTTCGATTTCGATTCTAAGATCCTTATTCTTCTCTTTCAAGTAGTTGCGAGTACGGTCAATAGCCGCCTCAATACCACCGGCAAAGTCTATGTGGTTGTCTTTGAGCATAATCATATCGTACAGACCGATACGATGGTTGGTGCCGCCGCCGCAAGCCACGGCATATTTCTCGAGCAGGCGCATATTGGGCGTTGTCTTGCGGGTGTCGAGCAGCTTGGTATTCAACCCTTTGAGCATCAACACCATACGATGTGTCTCGGTGGCGATGCCGCTGAGACGCTGCATAAAGTTGAGTGCCGTGCGCTCGGCCGTCAGGATGCTTCCGGAGTGGCCTTCGACCAACATCACGACATCGCCTCTGGCAACAGCGTCGCCGTCTTTTTTCAGAAGCGACACATTCAGCGTTTTGTCAACAAACTGAAACACACGTTTGCCCACTTCGGCACCGCAAAGGATGCCATCCTGTTTGGCCACCATTTTGGCTGAGCCCTCCGCATCAGCTGGAATGCAAGCCAGCGTGCTGTGGTCGCCATCGCCAATGTCTTCTTGTAGAGCCATACGAATCAGCTCGTCTAAATTCGGTATGTCGGTCATAATCTGTATATGATTAAAAATTAGATTCAAAGTCCACGAAATAATTTGCAAAAATACGAAGTTTTTCGCATTCCGCACAAAAAAATTTTATTGTTCGTCGTAACTTTTGTAATTTTGCACACGATTAGCGGCCGGACAAACGGCCCGAACACACACAGAATATGAAAGTTAGCATAATAAATATTGGCGACGAACTATTGATTGGACAAGTGGTGAACACCAACGCATCGACAATGTCGCAGATGCTGATTGCAGCAGGAATCGACGTAAATGAGGTCGTTACGATTGGCGATGACGGCGATGCTATTCGTGAGAGTTTGACACGCTGCCTGAAGCTTTCCGACGCCGTCCTCATCACCGGCGGACTAGGTCCGACAAAAGACGACATCACCAAAACCGTACTGTGCGATTTCTTCCACAGCCACCTGGTCGAAAACGCCGTTGCACTCGAAAACGTCAGGCGGATCTTCGCCATCCGCGGCTTCGAGCTGACGCCGGTCAACCGCGCCC
The DNA here is from genome assembly GCA_017517715.1 of Bacteroidales bacterium. Lineage (GTDB taxonomy): Bacteria > Bacteroidota > Bacteroidia > Bacteroidales > P3 > Colimorpha. The sequence goes on along the minus strand of JAFWYO010000055.1, from coordinate 10,185 downwards.
AAGCCCTTGTGCCCGAATGCTGTCAGGTGCTCAACAACGACTTGGGCACCGCACCTTGTATGTGGTTCGAACAGGACGGCAAAGTGGTAGTGTCGATGCCCGGCGTGCCATTCGAAATGGAGTGGCTGATGGAAAACCGCGTGGTGCCCAAACTGCAAGAGACCTTCAAGACTGGCGCCATCGTCAACAAAAACATTCTGGTTCAAGGCATTGGCGAGTCGTTCCTCAGCGACCTCATCGAGCCGTGGGAGCTGGCGCTGCCCAAGTGCATCCGGCTGGCCTACCTGCCGCAAGCGGGAATGCTTAAACTGCGACTGACGGCCCGCGGCACAGACCGCAAGGAGTTGCAAAGCGCCATCGACGAAGCCGTCAAGACGCTCTATCCCATTGCCGGACAATACATTGTCGGCGAGGACTGCGAGACGCTGCCTGAACTGGTGCACAACCAGCTGACCGCCAAAGGCAAAACCCTTGCCACTGCCGAAAGCTGCACCGGCGGCACCATAGCCAGCCAACTGACGGCACAGGCCGGTGCGTCGCGCTACTTCCGTGGCGGCATTGTGGCCTACAGCAACGAGGTGAAAGAGTGCGCCTTGGGTGTAAATCACAGCACTTTGGAACAACACGGCGCCGTCAGCGAACAGACCGCCCGCGAGATGGCCGAAGGGGTGCGCGAGCGCTTCGACAGCGACTTCGCCATAGCCACCACCGGCATCGCCGGTCCCGACGGAGGCACACCTAGCAAACCCGTTGGTACTGTGTGGATTGCCGTAGCCAGCCGTACACATACAGAAGCTGCGCTGCTCAACTTTCCCGGCCGTCGCCGCCAGCAAAACATTGACCGTTCCGTCAACCAAGCTTTTGCGATGATAATTAGAATGTTAATCAAAAAGGACTGACGAAGCGGCGGTAATGCGGCGAATTTGCTATCCGCCGCACATTAATATAAGGATTTGTAATCCGTAAACTTAACCATAAAAGAAAATGCCCAAAGGACTGATAACAATACTTCTGCTAATTGTCAGCAACATCTTTATGACCTTTGCCTGGTACGGCAACCTGAAGCTGACCGAAATGAAGGTCAACAGCGATTGGCCACTGATACTCATCATCTTGACTTCGTGGGGAGTAGCCTTCTTCGAGTACAGCTTTATGATTCCCGCCAACCGCATCGGCAGCCAGATCAACGGCGGCCCCTTTTCGCTGATGCAGCTCAAAATCCTGGCCGAGTGCATCTCGCTGACGGTCTTCACCATCATCGTCGCCACCGTCTTCAAAAGCGAGCCCATCCGCTGGAACCACCTCGTCAGCTTCGCCTTCATCCTGCTCGCCGTCATCTTCGCCTTCTGGAAAAATGAATAGACCTACTAAGCGGAAAGCGGAAAGCGGAAAGCGGAAAACGGAAAGCGGAAAGCGGAAAACCGCGTCAGCCACTAACGCAATAACGTATTAATTTCAAAAATTACGAAGAAATTATTATTTATCGTCGCCACTTTGCTACTGGCCGCCTGCTCGACACAGAAGGCCGACCGTATATACCTGACCGACTGGCAATTCAAGTATCAGGACAAATGGTATCCCGCCTCCGTGCCGGGATTAATCCACACCGATTTGTTGGCCAACGGACTCATTCCCGACCCCTACCTCGCCACCAACGAGGACAGCGTCCGCTGGATTGCCGACGAGATGTGGACCTATCAGGTAGACATCAGCAGCCTGAATCTGCCCAAAGGCAAAAAGCATTGGATTGTCTTCGAAGGACTTGCGGGCGATTGCCTTATCAACCTCTATCACGGCGAGGAGTCACACGTGCTGACAGAGAACAATATGTTCGTTCAAAACACGATGGAGTTGCCCGAAGACTGCGACCGCATACAGATAACCTTTTTCCCTCTCCAGGACGAATACAACCAATCCGTTTACGGCATCACGCTCCCCGACCTGCGCGCCTTCACGCGCATAGCCCCCTACCAGCAAGGCTGGGACTGGGGGCCCAAGCTGCCAACCTGCGGAATATGGAAAGAGGTGTATATAACTAATGATACCAGTAATATTAATATTACTGACAATACCAATCTCACTAGCAGCCCCGTCGAGTTCCGCCAGCAGCCCGACTCCATCGGCCAAAGCTTCGCCTTCTACCGCGACGGCAAACCCCTCTTCATCAAAGGCGCCAACTGGATTCCTGCGCACACCTTCCCGGCAATGTCGCCCCAGCTGGCGGCCCGCTACCGCTACCTGCTCTGCTCCGCCAAAGAGGCCGGATTCAATATGATACGCATTTGGGGCGGCGGCATCTACGAACACGACTACTTCTACGACCTATGCGACTCGCTGGGACTGATGGTGTGGCAGGACTTCATTTTCGCCGGCACGCCATATCCCGACATCGAGGAGATGCTGGACAATATCGATCGCGAGGCGCGCCAGCAGGTAAGCCGCATCGCACGCCACCCCTGCGTGGTCCTCTGGTGTGGCAACAACGAGGTCAAGAACGGATGGGAAGACTGGGGCTGGCAGGACGTATACCACTGGACGCCAGAGCAGCGCGCCCGGCTGGAGAAGGCGATGGACACCATCTTCGGCTACCCCGGCACCACCAGCAACACCAGCTCGACCAGCATCCTTGCGCAAGCCGTAAGAGACTGCGACCCAATGCATAGGTCCTACATAACCACCTCGCCGCTATACGGCTGGGGCCACCCCGAATGCACCACCCACGGCGACAGCCACTACTGGGGCGTATGGTGGGGCGAGCAGCCATTCGAAATGTACAAGGAAAAAACCGGCCGCTTTATGTCGGAATACGGATTCCAAAGCTATCCTCTGATTTCCAGCATCGTGCAATACTGCCCCACCGAACAGCTCAACATCGACTCCACCACCCTGCGCAACCACCAGAAGCACGCTCGCGGCCGCGAAATCATCGACAAAGCGATGCAACGCTACTACGGTTTCGACAGCCGCACCCTGTCGCTCACGGACTACGCCTACGTCAGCCAGTTGCTCCAGGCCTGGGGCACCGGCTACGGCATCCTCTGCCACATCGCCGACTCGCGCTGCGCCGGCACACTCTACTGGCAACTCAACGACAGCTGGCCCGTAGCCAGCTGGTCCTCAATCGACTACTACGGCAACTGGAAGGCGCTCCACTACCGAGCAAAAGCGCTTTTTGAAGCGGAAAACGGAAAGCGGAAAGCGGAAAGCGCAGCTTCGCACGAAAACGAAAACGAATACCTGGAACGGAGTTTGGACGAATGGCAGCAGTACTATGCCACATACCCCAAAGACCGCCACTACGACAAGGCGCAATACACGTTCGACCAGCGCGTTGAGGATGGCGTACTGACCGTAACCATCCGTGCCCAGAGCGACCTCTACGACGTCTACCTCGAGCCCCGACCATTCCGCAACGGACACTTCGACCGCAACTTCTTCGACCTCAAGAAAGGGCAACAAGTCACCGTCCGCTTCATCCCCGCCCCCGTCGAGATGGGCAACACGCTGGGTTACAACACCCCCCAAGACGCCACCGCCACCCCCACAACCGTCGTCGTCCGCACCCTGAACGACCTGTACAAATAAGCGGAAAGCGGAAAGCGGAGAGCGGAAAGCGGAAAGCGGAAAGCGGAAAGCGGAAAGCGGAGAGCGGAAAGCGGAAAACAAGAACCAAAAACCTGACAAAATGTCAGGTTTTTTTTGTGCAAAAAAAGTTTCAAAAACGGAAAAAAAGGCCAAAAATCGCCTTTCATAACCGCCACAAAAACAGGACCATCTTCTTATCAAATTCTACCCAAATTTTTACCATATTCTTACCACCTTTTACCACGGTAGAAGATGGTAAGGCTTTGGTTAGGATTTCGTACGACTGACATTTTGTCAGGTCGCCTTGCAAGCGGAAATCATACCGCAACCATAGGGACTGGAAGGGGGGAAAAAAGAGCTGCGATTAGTTTCGCAGCTCTTTTTTCAAGCCATAAGTTTTTTTCGAGCCTTCAGCGCCTTGCCATCACGCTTTCGGAATATGCAATCGTGAGTGGCTTATTTCATTCTTTTCAAAGCATTTACAGCGGGCTCGTAGCCTTCGGCGGCGGCCTTCTGGTACCAGTATTTGGCACGCTTGAGGTCGCGCTTGACGCCGTCTTCGCCCTCCTCGTACATCGAGGCGGCATTGTACATTGCAAGCAGATTGCCGGCTTCGGCACTCTTTTCGAACCATTGCAGGGCCTTGGCGTTGTCTTCCTCGACGAAAATGCCTTCGAGGTAGCAGAACGCAATCATCAGATAGCCACGATGATAGCCAGCATCGGCGGCACGCTTGTAGAGGTCGTAGGCCTTGCGGTAGCTCAGCACGACGCCGTGCCCCTTCTCGTAGCAGAGTCCGAGGCAGCACATACCTTCGTAATTGCCGCCGTCGGCCGATTGCTGATAGCAAGCGACGGCTTTTTCGTACTCTTCGCGTGCTTCATAGAGATAACCCAAACGGTTGCAGGCAGCTAGCGAGCCGCCGTCGATGGCCTGCCGGTAGTACTGTATGGCGGCCGCCGTGTCGGGTTCGCAGCCGTATCCGTTCAGGTAGCACTGGGCCAGGGCCACCATTGCGCCGGTGTTACCCAGGGCCGCGGCCGTGTCGAGATAGAGTTTTCCGAGCCGTTCGCTCTGCTGGCATCCGCGGCCGTTGAGTCGGGCTGTGCCCATATAATAGTAGGCCGACGAGTTGTCGACGCGCGATGCTACATTCTCGAATATGCGGTAGGCCTCTTCGGGATTGGCATCGATGCCGTAGCCCTCCTGCAGACAGACGGCAAAGAGCACCATTGCATCGTAGTTGCCCCGCCGGGCGCCGACGCTGAGATATTCGACTGCCTCCTTCGGGTAGTTTTCGTTTATAAGCTGACGGCCAATACGGTAGCTTGCATCGCCGCTGCCGTTGTTGTGGGCCATCATATAATAGTATCCAGCCGAGTCGCCGTCGGCCTGGAAACCACCTTTGGCAAAGTTGTAGAATTCAGCCAAAAGGAAAGCCGCCTGACCGACGTTCTGCATCGCTGCCGACCTGAGGTAGGGTATTGCCGCCGACGTGTCGATGTCGACGCCGCACCCTTCGAGGTAGGAACGGCCGATGTAGTATACGGCCGATGCATCGCCTTGCGAAGCGGCATTGTTGTAATACTCAAAAGCCTTCTTCTTGTCGAGCGGCACATACTGACCGATGCGGTAGAAGTCGCCAAGATAGCGCATTGCCGGCCCATAGCCCATATCGGCAGCACGGTTGTAATATTCGACGGCCTTGGCCATATCCTGCTCCAGACCTCCGTCGCCAAGTTCGTAATAAAGACCCATTTTGAAATAGCCGGCAGGGATATTATTGTCAGCCAGCAACTTGAAGTACGACAACGCCTTTTCCTGGTCGGCTTCGCCAACGACGTTGCCAGTCTCGTACAGGTGGCCCAAACGGTAGATGGCATCGATATTGCCCATATCGGCCGCTTTCTGCACGTATGCCAGTCCCTTCTCGATGTCTTTCGGGCTCTGCTTGCCCAGCGAACCATTGAGATAGAGGACACCCAGCTTATCCAGCGAGGCGGAAGTGGACGATTTGAGGTAATATTTTTCGGCCTTCTTATAGTCGGGCTTGTCGCCGATGGCCCCGGCTTCGTAGATATTGCCCAACACCTGCTGGCAAAGGGCGCTGCCGGCCTTGTCGCCATTGTTGAGGGCCTCAAGCTCCTTGCCGGTATCGGGGATATTGTCGTAAGCCATTGCCAACCAATAGTATCCGTCGGGGCGACCATAGGATATGTATCGGTTGAAGGTGCTGATGGCTTCGGACGTTTGTCCTGTGTATGCATACATACGTCCAATGCCGACAATGGCGTCGGTGTCGCCAAGCGTGAATGCCTTGTCGTAGAAGGCAATAGCCTTTGTCACATCGTTTTGCTGCTCGGCATAAAAATCGCCCAGCATCGTGGCACATTCGGCACTTTTGAAACGGTCCACACCCATATTCAGCCAGTACAACGCCGAGTCGCTGCCTTGCTCCTTCACCAATCCGCCGAAGCAGATACGCGCCATCGACGCACACGTCGCGCCCTGCTGTTCGTTGCCGGCGGGGTCGTTGATGACATCCTTAAGGTAACGTATCGACTTGTCAAATTGCTGATTGTTCAGATAATAGCGTGCCAGGCTCAGGCGGCATCCTGCATCGCCCTGCGCGGCACCTTTTTGCCAGTACGACAGGGCCTTCAGGCTGTCGCGCAAAGCGGGGTCGGTGGCGTCCATAAACATTTGCCCAGCCTCATCGAAGGCCATATTGTTCTGGCTGACGACATCGGCAATTATCTGCTGCGCCTTGCGCTGATCGGCGGCGACCTCAGCGGTGCCGATGAAGTAGCATCCGGCCTCGAGAATCCTCACAGTGGGATCGTTCCACTTCTTTGCCTCCCGAATGTATTTCCAAGTATTCTTGGTATCACCCATTATCGAATAAAGATAGGCAAGGCGGGCATAGTTCACCAAATCGCCAGCCTTTAGCGCTTTTTTATAGTACTGCTCCGCCAGCTTATTGTTGCGCGGATAGCCGAACACTCCGTAGGTATAGTTGTCGCCTATCGAGCCAAGCGCCCAGCCAGAACCTTTTCGGGCAGCCTCTTCGATAAGATTCATAGCCTTTGTCGTGTCGGCCTCCACCCCGCATCCAAGGAGATATGCATACCCCAAAGCGGCGATGCCGTTAGGCAGACCCTTGTCGGCCCATTCCTTACGGATGGCCAGAAAACGTGCTGTGTCGGCAGGCAGCAGCCGGCCTTCCCTATAGTAGCGCGAAATGCAAAGCCACGCCTCGCCGTCGCCCTTGTCGGCGGCACGCTGGTACCATTGCAGGGCCATAGCCGAATCGTGAGCCACACCAGCCCCGCGCTCGTAGCAGAAGGCTAGCAGACGCATAGCCTTAATGTCGCCAGCATTGGCTTTGTCAATCAGTTTCTGGTCGGCTTGAGCATTGGCCGTCGAGCATTGAAAGAGCAGCATTAAGCAGCAGGCAATGCTCAGGAATGAATTAGCAAGTGTCTTCATTTTTAATTAGTTTTAAATATAATATGTAACCTGTGATACGAGCGCATTCGTGTCACAGGTCACAAGTCACTTACCCATCGGCATATAAATCACCTTTTTGGTTTCGAAATAGGGTTCTTCGAAGAATTCGGCGATGTCCCAGGTGCGCACTTTTTTGCGGAAGGGGGCAATTTCGTCGGTGAGGTCGCCGCCTTTGAGGTAGATGATTCCGTTGCGGAGTTTATGATAATGGATATCAGATATTTTACCCTTCACCCAACCGGCAAACTGGCTGAGGTCGGTGACAGCACGCGATACAATGAAGTCGAAGTCGCGCTGCACCTGCTCGGCACGTATCTGCTCGGCAGTGACGTTCTTCAGCTGCAGCTGTTCGGCGACATCCTTTACCACCTTGATTTTCTTGCCGATAGAATCGACAAGGTAGAAGTTGGCGTCGGGGAACATTATCGCCAAAGGGATACCCGGAAATCCGCCACCGGTGCCAAGGTCCATAATGTCGCACATCGTCTTGAACTGCACCACTTTAGCAATGGCCAGCGAATGCAGCACGTGGTGTTCGACAAAGTTGTCCATATCCTTGCGGCTGATAACGTTGATTTTCGAGTTCCAATCGTTGTAAAGGTCTGGCAAAGCTGCAAACTGCTCCTTCTGGCGCTCGGTGAGGTTGGGGAAATATTTCAGTATTAAATCCATAACATTCTGCGTTTAAGACTTGAAAACAAAACCGTTTTTCGAGAATACAAATCTATTTCATCCGTTTTGGGAAGAAACGCCCTGTTCGGCGACAATAGCTGTCGTATTCGTCACCGAAATCGCGGCGCAGTCGTTTTTCCTCGCTGTGAACCTGCATCAGCATAACTGCTACAAAAACGAGGAAAACCACCAGCGTCTGCCAGCTGAACAACCATACGCAGCAACCAATCAAATATACAAATGTGCCGCTAAGCATAGGGTTGCGGCTAAGGCTATATGGACCTTCAGTCATCAGGTGCTGTGTACGAGGTGCTATCTCGTGGTTGAAAGCGTCCATCGGGTTGCCATTGCCAATGCGTCGCATATAAACTATCGTCCATACACTTAACGCAATGCCTCCTATCATCAGCACCCCCGTCATTGTAGCTCTCAACGCCCCAATATGCACTATGGGCGGCATACCCGACAGCAGCCACATCAGCAACGGAATAGCAACGACAAAGATTATGCAGCCAAGCGCATATCCAATTATTTCCCGCAACAGTTTCATCGTTTATGAAAATGTCAATGGATATTATTTGAAGTATTGTACACCGCTTTCGAAGATCTGCTGATCGTCGTTGCCGTAGATGTTGAGGGCGCTGCCCTTGGTGCGACGCTCACTGTGGCCCATCTTGCCAAAGACGCGTCCGTCGGGGCTGGTGATGCCCTCAATGGCACAGTAGGAACCGTTCATATTGTATTCCTCGTCCATTGTGGGATTACCCTGAAGATCAACATACTGCGTAGCCACCTGGCCGTTCTTGAAGAGGCGGTCGATCCACTCCTGCGGAGCCACAAAGCGGCCCTCGCCGTGCGAGATGGGGATGACGTAGGTGGCACCCAGTTCGGCACGCTGCAGCCAGGGGCTGAGGTTAGATGTGACGCGCGTATAGGCCATCTTGCTCTGGTGGCGACCGATGGTGTTGAAAGTCAGCGTGGGAGCGTCAGCAGCCTGCGGACGAATCTCGCCGTAGGGCACAAGACCCAGTTTGACGAGCGCCTGGAAGCCGTTGCAGATGCCCAGCATTAGGCCGTCGCGCTTCTGCAGCAGTTCCATCACGGCATCGGCAATCTTTTGGTTGCGGAAGACGCTGGTGATGAACTTGGCGCTGCCTTCGGGCTCGTCGCCGGCCGAGAAGCCGCCGGGAATCATAATGATCTGGCTGCGACGGATAGCGTCGACGTATGCATCCACGCTCTCGCGGATCTGCTGACCGTTCTGGTTGCGGAAGACGATGATCTCGCTTTCGGCGCCGGCGCGGTTAAAGGCGCGAGCCGAATCGTACTCGCAGTTGGTGCCAGGGAAGGCAGGGATGAATACGTGGGGCTTTGCCGAAGTTGAAAGTTGGAAGCTGAAAGTTGAAATCTTTTCTTTGGGAGCCTTAAATAGCGGAGTTTCAACTTTCTGACTACTATTTTCCGTTTTGGCACTGCGCGTCGGGAAGACGCCTTCGAGAGGCTTCTGCCAAGCTGCGAGGGCATCCTCGAGGCTGACACGTTCGCCTTTGTATTCGAAGTAGGGATTATCGGTCACCACGCCAATTTCGCGGCAGCGGAAAGGCAGGTCGCGCACATCGGCCGAGGTCTCGACGACGATATGGCCATAGTTAATCTTGCACAAATCGCTGAGAGTCACGCTATCGCTAAGGGTTACGCCCAGTTTGTTGCCGAAGGCCATCTTGCTGACAGCTTCCATCAGCGCACCGCGACCGATGCAATAAGTCGAGAGCACCTGACCCTGCTCTATGCCTTTGCGCAGGGCTGCGTACTGAGCGAGTGCGTCGTCGTAGTCAGGCATATCATAATCTTTCTGCTTGATGTCGAGCAACACCAGTCGGTTGCCGACCTTCTTAAGCTCGGGAGTGGCAACGTGTTGCAAATCGCTGATTCCGACGGCGAAAGAGCAGAACGTGGGCGGCACGTCGATATCGTTGAAGGTGCCACTCATCGAGTCCTTGCCGCCGATGGCAGGCAGATGCAGACCCATCTGGGCGTTGTAGGCACCGAGCAGAGCGCTGAAGGGTTCGCCCCAACGGTAGGGGTCGTTGCCCAGTTTCTTGAAATATTCCTGGAAAGTGAGACGCACACGGCTGGCGTCGCCATCGGCGGCAGCAATCTTGGCAACGCTGCTGAGCACGGCATAGGCTGCGCCGTGGAAGGGGCTCCACGAAGTCTGGTAGGGATCCATACCATAGGACATAAGCGTCACAGTGTCGCACTTGCCGTCAAGCAGCGGCAATTTGCCGATCATACACTGAGTGGGCGTCAGCTGATAACGGCCGCCGAAGGGCATCACCACACTTCCGGCGCCGATGGAGCTGTCGAACATCTCGACCAGGCCCTTCTGCGAACATACGTTGAGGTTGGCGAGGGTGT
>JAFWYO010000054.1 GCA_017517715.1 Bacteroidales bacterium | reverse complement strand
TTTCCGCAATAGTGGGGAAGTAGTTGGTGTCGACATTGTGTTTTGTGTTGGTGTTTGTCTCGACGTCGACGGGGATGACGAACTTGTAGAGCGGGAATTCAAGTATCGTTTTGCCCATTTCGGTGGGTCGCACGGCAAACATTTCGAAGGTCTTGGTGTTGCCAGTCTCGTATGCATTGCGGAATGCGTTGAGCTCCCAGAGGCACGAGTAAGCATTCAGCGGATAGTTCAGATTGTTTCCGTTCTTCAGCACAAAGGGCTGTGGCATAAACAGTACCAGCTTCAGGTTGGGGACGCCATTGCCGAGCACCACGGGGTTGGAGATATTGTTGATGAGGTACAGGATGTCGAGCAGGTTGGAGCTGCCAGTGCCGCCGCAGGCCGATGCCACAACCCAGATGTCCACATCGCGGGTGTTGGTTTTGGGGTCGGGTTTGGAGCTCTGGAACCTGCCTATTTTTGCAGTCAGTTCTTTTACTATATTATTATAATGATTATATATGGCGATGCGGCCTAGGTTGCGGAAGGCCTTTGCTCCGTCATTGAGAGGTGAGTTTTCGAGTACCATATGGCCGGGTTCCTGCGGGATGACCCATTCCAGGAAACGTTCCTCGTCGGCTGTGCGGTGTTCTTTGTGCAGAATATTGTTGTAAACGGCGGCGGGGTTGGTGTCGCCCATATTCTTGAAGTCGTTCGAACTGATGACAATTCCTTTCGAATTGATGTCTTCGTACGTCTTGCGGTCGGTGTCAATGTAGGTGAATTCATAATCCTGCTCAGCATCAGGGAGAACCATAAGGCGTTTCTGGATTTCCGATACTGTCAAAAGGCCGCAGCCGCCTATACCGATAAAATATGTTTTCATATTATGTAGATTTTGTGATTATTATTGATTTGATATTAATTTATTTCGATTCTGTTTGTTGTTGTGCCTTCGCTTATTTCGATACGCGAGCGCGGCGCTTTCTTGTAGGGGAAGAGGAAAACGCTTTTGCCACAGCTGACGGTTCCTGTCTTTTCGTCCGTATAGTCGTTGATGATGTCGGCATAGTCGCCGTTTTCCAGCTTGACATAATATCCTGTCTTGCAGTTCAGGAACGGTATCCAGCTGATGATGGGATTGTGTACTTGTGCCTCGATTTTCAGTGTCCACGTTGCTCCCGGAACCTTAACGTCGCCGTCGTCGCCAATAACCATTGGCAGCTGCGACACCTCGCCGTTATAGGTCTTCGAGACGCCGTTGGCGCGGCGTTTCACGGTTACCGTAGTGTAGCGTCGTTTGGGATTGATGACAATCATATAGACGAACGAGGCTAGAAGGCCAACAATTGCCAGCGCTATCAGCACGTATGCCCACAGAGCGAGGCGTCCGTTCCATATCTTTGTCGACGGGACGGTTAAGGGAATGCTGCTGTGGAGCTTTACGGCGTCGGGCGAAGTCTCGTTCTCGCCGCACAGTCCCTGGAGTTTCGCGATTTCCTCGGCATAGGGCGAGTCAAACCTCATTGAAAGTTCTTGCGATGCTTCGTCGACCTTGATTCTTGTTGGCAATTTCGTCTTTTCGCCTTCATAACGGGCCACAGTTGATGTCCATACACCGTCGTTCAACATCGTCGCCTGGCTTTCGTCGCACAGCGTCAGGCGGCTGTCGGCCACGTTGTCGAGGCTCAAGCTGACGCCGCTGACCAGTTCGCTCTTGGGCATTGTCACTTCGGCGCGCAATTCGTCGCCTTTCCACGACAGCCTCTCCTTCATAGCGTTCATCGTCTCTTTCCAGTCGGCCTTCAGCATAGCATTGATTTTGTGCGCCTGTATGTCGTTGATAATGTGCTTGAACCATACCGATAGCATTTCGGCCGAAGCAGCCTGCTGGTAGTCCAGCGGGCCGAAAATATTGTCCAGCTCGCCTTTGAATATGGCTTCGGGGTGCTGTACCTTGTTCAAAGTCAACTCGATGCCATATTTGCACATCATTCCGCGGTGTTTCTCGGTCAGCATCGGTTTCAGCGATGCCCAGTCTTCGGCATTTTTGTCGTAGCGGTTGCGGTGCGTCCAGTATTCGAAGTCGGTGAGCAGATAGACAAAAGTCAAATCGCTGCTGTTCACCACATTCATTGCTTCCAGCACCTTTCGCGTCATCGTGAATCCGTCCGAGCCGTCAGTTGGGTCGCCGTGCTTCTTGAAACTCAGCCCGGCACCCGAAACGGCAGAGATTATCGAATTGCGCAGCTTGTTGTCGAGCGTTATGCACTTTGTCAGGTCAAGGTAGTTTGTCGTGTTTTCGTCCGACATCACGATGATTGTCACTTGGTCGCCGTCGGGGACAGCCTGGACGAATTTTACAAGGCTTTGGCGGACGACAGCCTCGTATTCGCGCATCGAACTAGAGATGTCGATTGCAAAAACATAGTGCGCGCTGCGGCTTTGCAGGCGATCGGCATAGCGTTCCATCAGCCGAGGGTACTCTGCGCGAAATGCCGAAAGGTCAACGCTCTGTGAGCGAACGATCACGCTGGGTAGCGACAGCAGAACGAACAAAACAAACAGCCTTTTCTTGATTCCATCCATAATTAATCTGTTGTTGATGTTTAAAATTGTGGTGTGTTGTGCTTTTTGTTGTCTGGTTTCCAGTGGTTAAGTGCGGTTGGCTGGGAAACAGGCAACATTGCAAATTTACAAAAAAAATTAATACTATTGCAGTTTTTTTCAAAAAAAAAGCACTGGATACCCAGTGCAAAAAAAGTGGTCTGTTACAGATTCGAACTGTAGACCTCTTCCGTGTGAAGGAAGCGCTCTGAACCAACTGAGCTAACAGACCATTGTTTTGTCCGGTGGGACTAAGCCACTTGTCCCTCTCAAAAACGGGTGCAAAAGTACAACTTTTTTTTAAAACGGAGTTTGTTTTGGTCCAAAATCTTGCATCTTTTGTTGTTTGTTTTGCTCTGCTAGTTGTAAACCAGTGGTTTGTGCGCGGTAAATATTCTCTTTTTTTTTACTTTTGATGTTGGCAGAATGCGTCAAGATGATAAAATTTTCACTATGTTTTTTGACAATTTGAACACTTTTGTAACAGGAAAAATAATTTGAATAATTTTTTTTCGTTTTTGTGTAAGAAATCGCCCGCCCGTTCGTCATATAGTCAAAAACAAACAGGAATGGACCAAACAAAGTTCAAGGAACATATAATCCCGCTGCAAAGCCCGATGCAGTTGCTCGCCGAGCGTATGCTTGGCGATGTGGCTGACGCCGAGGATGTTGTGCAGGACGTGTTTGTTGCCCTGTGGAGTCGGCGCGACGAGCTGGACCGCGTTGTTAAGCTTGATTCCTATTGCCTGCAGATGGTGCGCCTGCGATGCATCGACCTGATTCGCAAGCGCAAACGTGACGCTTTCCACAACGAACAGATTGCCTACCTGAGCGACCGCGAGGTCGAAATGCAGGTCGAGGAAACGCGAAACGATGCCGCCCTGCTGGACCGTCTGCTCGACGAACTGCCCGAAAAACAACGGCGGGCCTTGCGGATGAAGTATGTCGAAGAACGCGACACGCAGTACATCGAACAGGCACTGCAGATGAGTAGCAACAATGTCTACACAACAATTTCGCGTGCAATACAATCATTAAAAGATAAAATCAAAACCCTTAAGATATGAACAACAATCAGGATATAGACAAACTTTTCGAAGCCGCGCGACGCCGCGAGGCCGACCAGCGCCGCCAGCAGCAACTGAGCGATATGATTGACCGCCTGGCGGAGGATGAGCGGAAAGCGGAAAGCGGGAAGCGGAAAGCGAAGGGCGGTCTGTTTTGGACGTATGCGGGTATTGCCGCCAGCGTCCTGCTGCTGGCCAGCGTGGGGCTGCACATCCTTTCGCAGAACAGCACTTCGCCATCTCAGCAGCAGTTGGTTGCCGGAACCAAACCGCAACCGACAACTGCCGTCGATTCGACTGCAGGCATCCCCGCTACGCAAACTGATGTCGTCGTACCGGTGCTCAAGCCGCACACATATCCGATTCTTGCGCAAAGCGAAACGCCGGCCGAGGTGCAGTCGCCTGAGTCGCGGCAGGATGAAATTGAAGAGAAAGAAGCCGCTATCGAATCGGCCACCGTTTTGCCCGACGAACCGCTTTTGGCCGAAGAAACGGAGAACGGAGAAGTGAGAACGGAGAACGAAACTGGTTCTAACATCTCGTATCCCGCATCTCCGATTGTCTATGAGCGTACCTCTTCACGTTTGGTCTGTGGCTCGGGGTGCCGTCCCGAAGTGCGTCCCAGCCAAGAGGATTCACCCCGTTTTGCTTTCACAAATATCTCAAGCACAGGTACTACCATTGGCATAGGCGGCGGCTCGTTCTGATTTTTTTCAAAAAAACTGTAAGAAATCCGAGTGTCGTTCGTCTTTAAGGCAGAAACACAAAAAAACGTATCAAAATGAAAAAATCAACTCTTTTAGCAGCAGCAACATTTATTGTTCTTATCGTTTTCGCCTTTGGCACAAATGCAAGCGCACAAAACGAATACCGCATCAGCCAACCCATACCCGACAGCATCAGCAGCCTCGACATCTACGACGGATGGCAGGTGCGCATCCGCCACGGCGAGCAGTCG
>JAFWYO010000053.1 GCA_017517715.1 Bacteroidales bacterium | reverse complement strand
CTGGATATGATTGCCATCTCGGACCATAACACTACGCGCCAGGTCAAGGTGACGCAGAAAATCGGTCGCGAGAACGGCCTGTTTGTGCTTGGAGGAGTGGAAGTTACGTCGCAAGAGGAGACGCATTGTCTCTGCTATTTTGCCGACGATGCACAACTGGATGAGTTTCAGGAATTTCTCGACGCGCATCTTCCGCCTATTCCCAACGATGAGGACCGTTTTGGCTATCAGCTTATTGTGGACGAGGACGATGAGATTGTCGGCGAAGAGGAATACCATCTGCTCAACGCCATTGATGTCGACCTCGACGGCATCTACGACGAGGTGCACCGCATCGGCGGCCTCTTTGTCCCGGCGCACATCAACAAGGGCACAACGTCGCTGATGAGCCAGCTGGGTTTCGTGCCGCCCGACCTTAAGGCCGACGGGCTGGAAATCAATTTCCGCACAACCAAAGCCGAGCAGCTGAAGAAGTTCGCCTACCTGAAGCGGTTCAATTTCATCACCGACAGCGATGCTCATTTTATTGACAATGTGGGCGATGTCTATAATGTCATCTATATGGCGCACCGCACCTTCGACGAGTTCCGTCTGGCTCTCGCCGGTCAGGACGGCCGCAGCATCGACACCGACTACTTCCGCGACCACAAGCTGCCGCGGATTAAGTGAAAACGATTGTCATTCAATAAAAAAAGCTGCCAAATTAGGCAGCTTTTTTGTTTGATGAAGTTTTCTTTCTTTATTTCGTTGTCGCGATGCGGGTCGATTTGCCGGTGGCTGGGTCCATCACTTCGAGGCTGTTGCTGAAGGTGACGGTGGCGTAGGCTTTGCCGCCAGCGATGATGAGATCCTGGGCCACATCGCCGAGGCCGCGGCCGTTGTTGTCGGCGAAGAAATTAGGCGTGCAGTTTCCGGAAGCGACATCGACGCGGCTGATGCCGGCGTTGTTCTTGCCCCATCCGCCTTCGTTGAGAACCAGAAGGTTGTCGGCATCGATGGCGACAGCTTTCGAAGGCAGGTTGCCCATAGCAGTGGCACCCATACGCTGCTGTCCGTCAGCGGTATAAACATAGCAGTCGCCGGTGGTGGTGTAGGTGCCGTCGGTCAGGATAATGAGGTCGTTGTTGGCGGGGTTGACGTTGATGCCGTACACGCCGTCGGTGGCGCTGAAGTTGCTGAGTATTTCGCTGATTTCGTGGGTGGTGCCGTTGACTTTAAAAAACGAGGTAGATGTCGTGTAGTCGGCATTGTAGGTTGTGGCGTAGCCGTAGATGTAGCCGTTGCAGACATCAAATTTGGTCATAGCCTGCTGCAGGTCGACAATTTCCTTGTTGTCGGTGTTCATAATGTAGGTGCCGCCAAAGTTGGTGGTGTAATTGCCCCAAGTGTTGAAGACTATGTGGTTGTCGTCCAGCTTTTTCACCAGCTGTGGGTTGAGGCCCACGGTGATGCTGTCGACCAGCGTAAAGGTTGCGATGTCGACGACATACAGTTTGTTGTCGTAGCTGAAGTTGTAGTTTTCGTCCGAGATGCTGCTGCTGGCGATGTAGAGCTTGCCGCCGACGGCAGCAATGCCTTCAGGATGGAAATGGCCGAGGTTGCAGAAGCCGGTGAACTTCATCTGGCTGATGTCGAATCGTGCCACGCCCAGCGGGTAATAGCTGGTTACGTATATGTTGCCGTTGTCTTCGGCCATAAAACGCGGGTTCTCGAAACTGATTTCCGTTGTGTTGTTGCTGTTGTTGTCTTCAGGTTTGACGGGGTCCTCGTTGCACGAGTTGAAAAGCAGTGTTGAGGCTAATGCCGTAAGAACGGCAAAAGTTTTAAGAATGTTTTTTTTCATTGTCTTTTATTTTATTTAGAATTCGTATTTCAATGATAATCTGAAGTTTCGTCCCATCATAGGGTAGGAGCGCACCACTTCGTACTGTACGTCGAACAGGTTCAGCACCTGTGCTTGTATGCGCAGGTTGCCGATGGGCAGCTCGAAGGTGCGGTCGGCGGTGATGCCCTGGTCGGCGTATGCCGGCAGCATCGAGTCGTCGCTGTTCTGCTGCTGGTCGTATCGGCGGCCGACAAGCATACAGTTGTATCCAATGTTCAGCCAGCGGTGGCGCACATAGATTGTCAGGCCTCCGCTGTGGCGCGGCGTGTATGGTATCTGGTGGCCGTAGGTCTTTGTGTTATTGGGGTCGGTGTGGTCAACGGCGTTCTGGAAACTGTAGGTCAGCGTGGCGTCGAAACCGATGTGGCGCCATTGCCAGTCGGCCGAGGCCTTGAGGTCGAGGCCGCTGACGTCGACCAAACCAAGGTTCATCGTCGACCAGAAGAACATATTCTGTCGCGGCACGGCGATAATCTTGTCTTTCACCGTGTTGCGATAGCCGTCGAGGGTGAAGGTGTACGTCCTCGTCAGCGTTGTGTCGGCATTGTGACGTTGCATTAGCGGCAAGGTGATGCCGATGTTGTGCTGGCTGGCGCATTCGGGACGAAGCGTGTCGAGCGGCATAACGAAATAGTACAATTCGTTAAAATTAGGCACCCTGTAAGTCTCCTTGAAAAAATAACGCAGGCGTATGTTGCTTTTGTTCAACGGCTTGACGTTGATGCCGATGTATGGCGAAAGTCGCTGATAACTTGTGTTGTAGGGGTTGTCGCAGGCGCTTTCGTTCACCAGCGTTGCCAGCAGGTTGGCCTTTGCCGTAAGGCGCGGCAAGGCGTACTGAACGGCCGCGGTGGTGAGCGAAGTGAGGCGCTGCACCTCGCTGTTGCGCGACTGGTTGCTGTGCAGTGCGGTTTGTGCCGCGTCGGTGGCGAGGCTGGCGCTGAGGTGGCGCACCGGCCGCCAGACGGCGCAGGCCGAAATGTAACCCTCGCGCTGGCTGTATTCGCTCATCTGGTAGCGCGAAATGGTCGGGGCCTTGAAATTTTCGTATATGTCGTTAGTATACTGGTATTTACCAATGATTTGCCACCGTATTTTCTCGTAAGCCTCGGTGTATTTCACCTGTGCGAAAAATAGTTTCTCCTTAGTGTCTTCCGAGCCACTCTTGACGTAGAACATCACGGGGCCGGGCAACTCGTGGTAGCCTTGCACGTAGTGCACTTTGGCCGTCAGCGAGCGGTTCAGCGAAGGGCGGAAGAAGAGGTTCGCGTCGCCCGTGGCCAGCCACATCGACGAGTGCTCGCGGCGTTCGCGCGACGAGCTGTCCTGGTGCGACGGCGTGTAGTAGAGCGTAAAGGGATAGTCGCCGCGACTTTGCAGCCAGTTGGCGAATGCGGTGAGCGACAGGCGTTTGCCGAGCTTTCGGTCGATGCTTAGCGAGGGCGACAGCATACCGAAGCTGCCAATTTCGGTCCCTATGCGCAGGTGGGTCTTCTCACCGGGTAGGAACTGCGGCTCGCGCGTTTCCATATTGATGACGCTGCCCGCCGCCGTGGCGCGTGCCGACAGCAGCATCTCGTCCTGCTGGCCGTTGCTGAGACTGACGAAAGCGCTGTTGCCCAGCAGATAACGGCCCAGGTCGACCTGCCCGACGTCGAGCTGGCGCGCATCCGCGGCTTCTTCGCGCCGCCGGCCTTCGACGTGCTGCCGCGGGTCTCGGCCGCCTTCGAGGAGGCCAAGTCCCAGGACGCCGATTTCGCCCGCTTCGCGCGCAACAACGTCCAGCCGCACAAGCAGGCCGGCTACGCAATCGTCGACGTTTCG
>JAFWYO010000052.1 GCA_017517715.1 Bacteroidales bacterium | reverse complement strand
GCATCAGGACCCTTGTCCATACCAGCAGTGCCAACACCATCGGCTATGGTTCGCGCCAGCGGCCTGGAACTGAAGCCGACGACATCCGCGCGCCTTTCAGCCGCTCGCTGTATGCGCAAAGCAAGCTGGAGGCCGAGAAGATACTGGCGTGGGATGCCCAGCAGCATCCCGACCGCCACATCGTCATCCTCAATCCCGGTTTTATGGTGGGACCCTACGACCACAAGCCCTCGTCGGGGCGGCTGCTTCTGGCGGCCCGCAACCGCCGACTGATGGTTTGCCCTTCGGGCGGCAAAAGTTTCGTCGATGTCAGGGATGTGGCCGCCGCCGCTGCCAATGCCCTTACGATGGACACCAGTGGCGAACGCTATCTTTTGACAGGCGAGGAGATGAGTCTGCGCGACTTCTATGCTCTCCAGGCCGACACGTGCGGCTACAGCCAGCGCATTCTGGTGCTGCCCGACTGGCTGGTGGCGCTGGCCGGCAGGGTGGGCGACCTGCTGCGGTGGATGGGCATCCGCACGCAGCTCTCCACGCGCAATGTTCGCCAGCTGATGGTTATGGAATACTACTCCAGCAGCAAGGCGCAGCGCGAGCTGGCATTCGCCGTGTCGCCCATCAAAAACGCCATAGCTGATTTCTTCTCTTTCATTGATGCCGATAAAACGGAATAATTTCTTACTTTTGCAATTTATTAGTGTAAAGAATTATATATATAAAAATCTGTATATGAAAAAAATAGCTTCTTTTATAGTTGTCGCTGCGGCTGCTTTTGCTGTGCTTGTCGGCTGCGGCCCCACGCCCTTGACGGGCAAGCCTGGCTCGTCGGGCAAAACTCTCGAACTGATGATTGTTTCGTCCGATGGCCTCTATAGCAGCTCCACCAAGCAGGCTATCGACACCTTGTTCAACGAGCCTCAGGTGGGCCTCAACCAGCCCGAATCGCGCTTCGATGTCGTCCACATTGTCCCTTCCAGCTTTGATGGCAACACGATGTTCCAGGCTCATCGCAATATTCTTATACTCGAAGTCGACCCACAGAATATCAATAAGATATATATCGACAAGGATGTTTGGGCCACGCCTCAGGTCGTCATCAGGATGACGGCCAGCGACCGTCGTTCGCTCGACTCGATGCTGCTGGTGCGCAAAGAGCGTCTGCGCGAAGAATTCTATGCGCAGGAGTACCGCCGTATGAACAAGGTCTTTTCGCAAAACCCTGAATTCAAGATTCAGGAGTTCATAAAGAACAAATACGGCTTCAGCATCGTTGTCCCTCACGAGTTCAACCTTGCAAAGCTCAGAGAAGAGAACAGCTTCACTTGGATTTTGAAGCGGACCAAGGACTTCGACCTGCACATCTACATCGACAGCCGTCCAGCCACGGGCGAAAAGGATTTTGAAGAGGCTGTAATCCTCGACAATATCGACACGATGCTGCGCCGCAATGTGCCGGGCCCCTCCGAGGGCAGCTATCCTGGCGTCGAACGCCGCGATTTCTTCTATAGCCGCAATGTGGTTCTCGCCGACAGCATCAACGCCGTCGAAACCCGCGGCCTGTGGCGCACCTACAACGATTTTATGGGCGGCCCCTTTGTCTGCTACACCTTCTCGCTTCCCGGCAGCGACCGCGTCGTCACCCTGATGGGCAGCGTCTATTCGCCCTCCGAGCGCAGCAAGATGGTTATGCGCCGCGACCTGCTGATGCAAGTCGACGGCATCTGCCGCAGCCTGAAAGTTGAAAAATAATAAAAGCAATACTAGTTCAGCTAGTCCTACTGGAAAAAAATCATCCCGATGTCCAAAGTCAAAACACATATTGCCTTTCTTGTCCTCTTTCTGGCGGCTCTCTCCGTCAGGGGCCAAATCACGCTTGGCAAGAACGAAATTGGCTTCACGGTTGGTGGTATGAACTACATCGGCGACCTCAACAACCAGAGTATGCTCGGCAAGGTCAACTTTGCCTTCGGCGGCCTCTACCGTCTCAATTTCGACGAGCGGTGGAGCCTGCGCATAGACATTGACTATGGTCACGTTGAGGGCGGCAACCCCGACTACATCGAACGTCGCAACCTCAGCTTCAGCTCGCACATCCTCGAAGGCGCCGTCCGGACGGAATTCAACTTCTTCCCGTTCAGTATGCGCGACGACCATTACAACTGGACTCCTTACATCTTTGGCGGCATCGGCTTTTTCACCTTCAACCCCAAAGCCTACTACACCGACCCCTTCACGGGCGAGGCCGATTGGTACGAACTGCAGCCCCTCGGCACCGAGGGACAAGGCTCCCCGCTCACCCCTGACCGCACTCCCTATACGCTCAAACAGCTCAATATGCCCTTCGGTATCGGTCTGAAATACCGGCCCAGCAAGTCGCTGACACTTAGCGTCGAATATGGCTTCCGCAAAACCTGGACAGACTATATCGACGATGTCAGCACCACCTACGTCGACAATGCCCAGCTGGCCTACTATATGGGCGACCTCACTGCCGGCCTTGCCGACCGCTCGGGCGAGGTGGAACCGGGCTACGTCAACGCCGCGGGCATCAAGCGTGGCGACGATTCGCTCGACGACTGGTACGCCTATTTCAACGTCAATCTGACCGTAAAACTCGACCTGCTTTTCGGATGGATGCTGAAAAAAAGGTGCGATAACAAATAGCAAGAACGTCCAGTTCAACTAGTAATACTAGAAAAATCAGAAAAAACCATCAAATGAAGAAAATAGAAGATATAGACCTTAGCCGCGTACCGCGCCACGTGGCCATCATTATGGACGGCAACGGCCGCTGGGCGCAGAAGCAGTCGCAAATACGCCTCTTTGGGCACCAGCACGCCACGCAGGCCGTGCGCGAGGCGGTCGAAGCCGCTGCCCGACTCCACGTCGGCTTCCTGACGCTCTACACCTTCTCGACCGAGAACTGGAACCGCCCCAAGGCCGAGGTCGACGGACTTATGCAGCTCATCGTCAAAACCGTCGACGAGGAGACCCCGACGCTGATGAAGAACAATGTCCGTATGCGCGTGGTGGGCGACACCTCGAGGCTGCCCGAGGCATCGTGGCGTTCGTTGCAGCAAATCATCGCCACCACCTCCGGAAACACAGGCACCACCTTGACGTTGGCCCTCAGCTACAGCTCGCGGTGGGAAATTGCCGAGGCACTGAAAGGCATCGTCGGCGATGCCGCCAACGGCACCATCAAAAAGGAAGACATCGACGAGGAGACGCTGCGCAACTATCTTGCTACCAACTATATGCCTGACCCAGACCTACTGATTCGCACCGGCGGCGAGCTGCGCGTCAGCAACTTCCTCCTCTGGCAGATGGCCTACACCGAGTTCTATTTCACCGACCTCCTCTGGCCCGACTTCCGTCAGGAGCATTTCTTCGAGGCTGTCTACGACTTCCAGAACCGCCAGCGCCGTTACGGCAAAACCGGCGAGCAGGTCAAAGGCAAATGAAAATGAAAAATCATAACCCCGTTATACCGAAATCCCGTTATAACGCAATAACACAATAATAATTTTAAAAAAAAATCACCCAACAACAATAATAAAATAACTTTTGAGTTATTACTTCCTAAAGACTAAATTACGCATTGACTGAACTGATGAAAAATATACTTCGTTTTGTCTTCCTGATTATGCTTGTCGTCGCGTCGTTGCCGACGCTGCACGCACAAGTTGTTGTAGGAAGAGATGTGGATTATGATATTGACTATCTGACTCCTAAGACCTACGAAATCGGTGGCATCACCGTCGACAGCGACGAGCGCCTCGACCAGCGTATGATCCTTCTCGTCGCAGGTCTGCAGGTGGGCGATGTCATCAAGGTGCCGGGCGACAAGGTGTCGATGGCCATCGACAACCTGTGGGCGCAAGGCATCTTCGAAGATGTGCAAATCCTGCTGTCGCGCATCCAGGACGACAAGGTTTTCCTCAAAATCGTTCTCCGCGGCCGCCCCAAACTGGCCGCCGTCCATTTTGACGGCATCAGCGGCAGCGACGCCGAAAAACTGGGCAAAGACTTCGATATCCACGTCGGCGACGTCATCACCGAAAACGTCCTCAAGACTACCTGCAACAAGGCCAAGGCCTATTATGCCGAAAAAGGCTTTACCAATGTCGAGGTGACAACCAAGCTCACCGCCGACACCTCTGGCAAAGGCAATTTCGTGCTGCTCAACTACTACATCAAGAAAGGCAAACGCGTCAAGATTGATTCGCTCATCTTCGAAGGCAACGAAAAGGTGGCCACCAACAAGCTGCTGCGCAAGATGAAGAACACCCACGATGTCCACTACTCCAAGAAGCTCTTCTTCTGGACCAAAGGCTTCTGGAGCCGCTCCAAATATCGCGAATTCGAACTCAACGACGACCTCGACCAGGTCATCGCCTACTATAACGAACTGGGCTACCGCGACGCCCGCATCGTCAAGGACACCGTCTGGAATGTCGCCAGCAGCGACCTCAAAATCTCGGACGGCAAAAAGAAAAGACAAGACCGCGTCAAGGTCAAGGTGAACGTCTACGAAGGTCACCCATACTTCTTCCGCAACATCACCTTCTCGGGCAACACCGTCTATTCGTCGGAAACCCTCGCCCAGCATCTGCGCATCAAGAAGGGCGACCCCTACAACAACACAACCCTCCAGACCAACCTCACCTACAACCCCAGCGGCACAGACATCACGTCGATGTATATGGATAACGGCTACCTATTCTTCAACGTCACTCCCGTCGAAGTGGCCGTCGAAGGCGACTCTATCGACATCGAAATCCGCATCGTCGAAGGCCAGCAGGCACGCATCCGCAACGTCGTCGTCGAGGGCAACACCATCACCAACGACAAAATCATCTATCGCGAGCTCCACACCAAACCCGGCGACCTCTTCAGCCGCGACGCCGTGCTGCGCAACCGCCGCGAGCTCGTCACGCTGGGCTACTTCAAGGAGGAGTCGCTCATCCCCGAGCCGCGTCCCAACAAGAAAGACGGCACCGTCGACATCATCTACAAAGTCGAAGAAAACCAGACCAGCCAGGTGCAGCTGCAGGGCGGCTATGGCAGCGGTATGATCATCGGACAGGTCAGCCTCACGCTCAACAACTTCTCGGCACGCAACATCTTCAACCGCAAGGCTTGGCGCCCGCTGCCCGCCGGCGACGGACAGAAGCTGATGCTCAACGCCATCACCAACGGCTCGTACTACTATGCCCTCAGCGCCGGATTCACCGAACCCTGGCTCGGCGGCAAGCGGCCCCAGTCGCTCGGAGTCTCGGTGTCGCACAACCTCATCAGCAACGGCTTCTGGGCCGACAAGAACAGCTCCAGCTACTATAGCCTGCAAATCACCGGTGCCAACGTGTCGCTGACGCGACGCCTCAAATGGCCCGACGACTACTTCATCCTCTCGCAGCAGCTCTCCTACAAGCATTATTTCCTCAACAACTATACCTCGCTGACCTCCTATTTCACCAACGGCCACTCCAACGACCTGTCCTACAGTGTCGGATTCAGCCGCAACTCGCTTGATTCGCCCATCTATCCGCGCAGCGGCTCCGAAGTCTCCGTCCAGGGCTTCGTCACTCCGCCCTATTCGCTCCTCAGCGGCAAGGACTACTCGGCAATCGAAGTCAGCGACCGCTACAAATGGCTTGAATACTACAAGATTAACGTCCGCGGCTCGTGGATGCTCAACCTCATCGGCGACGTGGTCCTCAACGCCCGCTTCCGCTTCGGATATATGGGCTACTACAACCGCGACATCGGCCTCTCGCCCTTCGGACGCTACTATGTCGGCGGTGACGGCCTCTCCTCGTGGGTCCTCGACGGACGCGAAGTGGTGCCTCTGCGCGGCTACCAGAACGCACGCCTCAGCCCCGACGACGGCGCCTCCATCTTCGACCGCTACACCCTCGAACTGCGCCAGCCCATCATCGAAAGCGCCAGCATCACAGCCTACATTCTCGGTTTCCTCGAAGGCGGCAACTCGTGGAGCTCCATCAAGCAGTTTCAGCCCTTCAAGATGTACAACTCGGCAGGCGTCGGCGTGCGACTCTATATGCCTATGTTCGGCCTCATCGGCATCGACTGGGGCTACGGCTTCGACGGCACCTACGGCGGCAGCCAGTTCCACTTCTCCATCGGACAAAGCATAGACTAACGAAAACGTTGACGAAAAAAAAATTATCGATATAACGTTATAACGAAATAACGAAATTAATCAATAACGCAATCACCTTGAAACCCTCTTTCAGACATATCGCCCTCCTTCTTCTGCTGGCTCTGCCGCTGATGGCATCGGCGCAGAAATACGCCTGCGTCAACACCGAGTATATCCTGGCGAACATCCCCGACTATACGCGCGCCCAAACCCAGCTCAACAAGCAGGCCGAAAACCTGCAGAAAGAGGTCGAAGCCAAGTTCCAGGAAATCGACCGCCTCTACAAGACCTACCACCAGGAAGCCTATCTGCTGCCCGACAACCTCAAGCACAAACGCGAAGAGGAAATCGCCGCCAAAGAGCGCGAAGCCAAAGAGCTCCAGACCCGCTATTTCGGCCCCGGAGGCGACCTCGACCGCAAGCGCGCGGAACTGATGAAACCCATCCAGGACCGCGTCTACAACGCTATCGAACGCATAGCCAACGAAAAAAACTACGCCTTCATCCTCGACAAATCGGGCTCCGCCACTCTGCTCTATGTCAACGCCAAATACGACGTCAGCGACCTCGTCCTCGATATGCTGGGCTACAAAGCCGGCAGCAACAAGAGCGACGACGACGCCTCGCAAGCCGACCAATCGAAGAAAAAAGACATCTCCAACCCCGAAATGAAACGACCAAAATAAAAACCTTAACTCATTATAACGCATAACGTTATAACGCAATAACGAAAAAAATCAAAAAAAATCAATACCGATGAAAAAAAGTTTAGTTCTATTCCTTGCCGCAATGTTCGCTTTCGGAACAGCGGCATTCGCACAGAAAACCGTCAAACTCGGCCACATCAACTCCTCCGACCTGATGCAGATTATGCCCGGCAAGGACAGCGCACAGGCCGCCTTCGAGGCCGAAGTCAAGATCGTTGAAGGCGAACTCAAAGCTATGCAGGAAGAACTGCAGGCCAAATACAACGACTACCAGGAGCGCCGCGCGCAGATGACCGACCTCATCCGCAGCACCAAGGAGCAGGAAATCCGCGACCTCGACACGCGCATCCAGACCTACCAGCAGAACGCCCAGCAGAAGCTGCGTGAGAAAGAGACCGAGCTGCTCCAGCCCATCATCGACCGCGCCAAACAGGCCATCGCCGATGTCGCCAAGGAGAACGGCTACACCTACGTCTTCGACACCAGCGCCGGCACGCTGCTCTATCAGCAGGACAGCGACGACATCCTGGCCCTCGTCAAGAAGAAACTCGGTCTCAAGTAAAGCAACTTCAATTCGACAAAAAAACAGTTTAAGGTGCCCTCGTGGCACCTTTTTTTTTGTCCCCCATCCGCCCCGCAGCACATTGAACATCAATTACCCACACTTTTTTTAACAGGAATTAACCAGGAATTGACCAGAAATTATTTTTAACAGCAATTACCAGCAATTAGCCAGCAATTATCAGCAATTATCAGCAATTATTTGAAAAATTTACGTTAAATAAAATTGCTGATAATTGCTGTCCAATTGCTGGCAATTGCTGTTTAAAAAAAGAATAATTGCAGTTTTAAAAAAATATTCGCTGTCCTTACCGTTTAAAAAAAATTATTTCTGGATAATTTCTGGATAATTCCTGGTAATTCCTGTTTGAAAAATCGCGGGCGAGGCGCCTGCGTACCATCGCCTAGGTACCACGCCACCGCGCATTAATTTAACATATTTAATTGCTGTTCCATAGTGATTTAAGTAATTTCCGTGTCCCAAAAGTTAAATTTTAACAAAAACTGTTAATTTAGGTTAATTTTAACACAATTTTGCCCTTTTTGTAACTCGTTGCAGTACAACACTTAAGAAGTATCATCTTCTTACCAAGTTCTTACCAAATTCTTACCAAGTTTTTGTTAAATTCTACTACAGTAGAATATGATTAGAATCTAAATACTGTTTCATCAGAATTTAACCCTTTTGCGGTCGGGCGGATGGTGGTTTTCGTTTTTTCTTGTGGCGGTTTTTGTTTGGGCGGCTGGTTGTCGACGTTGGAATCTGGGTGCGGAAAAGTCGACGTTTGCAGTGCCAAAAACTCCTGTTTGACAGGTGGATATGTCCTTTTTGGAGGCAATTTTTCAGAAAACTATTGAAAAAATAAACCAAATGCCGGATAATAGTTTTTTGCTGTTTTTCAGACATATAATACTCTGCCGGTAGAAAACTCATTTTTGTTTTTTCGGTTTTCTGCTGCGGAACAGATTATTTTTCATACTTTTGCGCGCTTTTTAATGAATTTTTACATTGTCAAATACAATACCATTTAGGATGAAAATTTTTATACGTTGCCTTCTTTTTGCTTTCGCTCTGGTCGGCACTATGACGGTGCAGGCACAGGTAGCACCTCACGCCACAGGCATAGACGGAACGACAGTGTATCTCAATGACCTCGAGGACCACTCGTGGAGCTATTACAGCGACCCCATCCTGCCTGCGCAGATGCGGAGCCTGAACCCGATCGACATAACCATTACGTATTATGGTTACGGCACAAATACTATCACCACAACAAGCGTTGCCAATGCACCTGCCAATAGTGACTTCAACGGCAATGTGGCATCCAATGCCGTGGCTGTCTCTGCCACTGAGAGCGCGAACACTTTTGTATATTACAAGACCCTTGAAAACGCCGATCCCGACGGAACGGGCAACTATCCATACACGCTGATTCCAAACCCATTCTCGAAGCGGCCGACCAGCACCGACAATGGTTCACAAACCATCACTCCAACAACGAGGGAGATTTATTTGACGACTACGGGTAGTAATACTAACAATTTGTCAGGCACATTAACCGTAACTTATACAAATGCCAGTGGAAATGGAGCAAGTGAAACTGTCACAATAGGCAGAAATACTAATAATACACGAAGTATCACTGCTAAAGTCGGAACAACAATTGGGTATTCACTTAGTAGAACCTCAAACAATGGAACGGTTCGTTCTGTGGCTCGGTATGATGCAAACAATGGCACACAGATATGGGATGTCAGTCGAAATACTAGCGGAACAAGCACTAACTCATATCCTTATACTGTAGCTGCAGGAGCCGGCACTCCAATCACTTGCGGAGTTTATCGCGGTTTTTACGCCTGGCGTGTGAAAAGTATGTCGGACGGATTGAGCATAAAGGTGGGCGGTACAACATACAGCTCAGCAAATGTCGCTAATGGTATCATTATCCCTGCCGAGGAGGAGGTGGAGTTCGTTTCGTCCAATTCAACGGGCAATGAGATACAATTTGAAGCCCTATGGGCACAAGCTTACGTTGTGACATCAAACACTGCTACTGGCCTGAATCCTGACGTAAGCTACGAGCGTAATTTTGTGGTGACTACCACAGCAATCACTGCCGGGCTTGCTGTCCCTGTAACCTACAGCACCCGTAATCCCGACGGGTCGGGCGGCTCGAACAACACGGTGACGCTCAACACCTCTACCTTGAATGCCGACACCAAGTTTGAATATATCAACCTAACCGGTGGCAATACGATCACCGCCAACAACCACTACCTCTGCTTTGGACGAGGCATCAGCAGAGCCAACAATGCAGGCACGGTAAAGGGCATCAACGCTAATTTTACTACTGCACTTGAATACACATTGCGTCTGGAAAGTGGAAACATCAGCAGACTAACATTTGTTGACAATACTAATAATCGTACAGTAAATGACCGTTTGCTTTGTAAATCCATACTTGGATGCGATTACGACCGTGCAAATGAAGATAATTCAAAACTAAGCATATCTGCAGGCAACGACTTGTTCTTTGGACTGCAACTTGCAATAAACAGCGACCTTAACAAGTATGCCGAAGTATTCAATTGTGTGGTAAAAAGTGGTTCTTACCAATCAAATTATTGGAATGAGGCCAATAATAACAAAGGAGATTACCAACACTCTCTTTATTGTGGTGTAAATCAGGCGGGAACCAACACTCGACAAGGAATACGCAATGTGACTATAGAAGGTGGAGAATTGGGTAGTGTATGCGGTGGTCGTGGTGTGGGACAAACTACAACCACAAATAACGACCCGTCAACTATTGTGTTTAATTTGAGAATAAAAGGAGGCCTGATGCACGGATGTGTATATGGTGCTGCTGCCGACAACCCGTCGATTGGTAGTCGCAGATTTGTTATCACTGGTGGCACTATTGAGGGTTGGATTGCTGGCGGCACTAACGGAACTGCATTGGATAATCTTGAAAGAACTGGAGCCACCAATGGCGACACCTACGTCTATGTAGGAGGAAATGTTCTTGTGGGAGGAGCCAATGTCAAGTTAGTCAACAGCACCCCCGGTGGCCAAGTTTTTGGTGCTGGACGTGGAGAGGTGACGAAGTTGGGATGTGTGAATAATTCGAACGTGGTAATTGCTGACAATTCCACAATTTCCAATCCTTCCAGTGGCGGCAACGTCTATGGCGGAGGTTATAACGGATATATTACAGAGACTTCCAATGTATATATCGTTGGAGGTACTGTTGAGGGCAAAGTGTTTGGCGGTGCCTATGGTAACGATAATGAACACGGGAACAACAGAGATATTCCTACGGCTAATGTTACAATGAAGGGCGGTTTGGTTACAGGCGGCGTATATGGTGGTTCGAATAGCACAGGAGTAGTGAATACTGTCACTATGCATATCGACGGCGGTCAGGTGGGTGTCGATGACAACAATCGTGCCAATATCCACGGTGGTGGCTACGGCCAAAATACGGTTGTCAATGGCAATGTGACGCTCAATATCGGCAGTTGCGACGAAGGTGATGCCATAGTATTCGGCGACGTATACGGCGGCTCGGCTTTGGGCAATGTGAATGCCAACAACAATACAAAGACCATTGTCAACCTTAAGAATGGTACAATATTTGGAGCTCTTTATGGTGGCGCGCTGGGCGACGTGGCCTCTCTGGGAGCAGGACACAGCAACGTTCCTGCATCTGTAAGGGATGTCGAGGTTGTCGTTACTGGCGGCAGTGTCAAGACCACTACGACCGACCCGCAAGGTGTGGCCGGCTCGGGCAGTGTGTTTGGCTGCAACAACGTCAACGGTACACCCTCGGGCACTGTCAAGGTCGACATCTACAAGACCGATGCACTCCGGGCGAAGGGCAGTATGCTCTGCACGCAGTGTATGGCGGCGGCAACAAGTCGGCATATGCTGGCATTCCGCAGGTTACGGTGCACGGCTGTGATGCCAGCATAGAATATGTCTACGGCGGTGGCAACGCCACCGATGTGCGTGGCACTAACGTCACCATCTGGGGCGGTACGATAGGCTCTGCCTTCGGCGGCGGCAACGGTGCCGGTGTCGGCAACCCCGGTGCCAACATCACAGCTGACGGTACCACACTGGTAATACACGGCGGTACGATAGGCTCTGTCTTTGGCGGCAGCAACGAGAAGGGAAAAATAAGCAGCAGTGTAAGTGTCACCATCGTTGCTGACGTAGAAGATGACGAAGACCCCTGCACCCACGTTGCCTACACCCAATGCCCGATGGAAATCAACGAGATGTACAGCGGTGGCAACGAGGCCGAACTCAGGGATATGGAGGGTCACTGGATTACTCCTGGCAATATCAATGTCACCACCGACTGTTCTACCGTAATCAACTATCTTTTTGGCGGAGCCAGAAAGGCTGATTATGGCGGCGGCGACATAACCCTTAACGTAAATGGCGGTCGATACAAAAAGATTTTTGGTGGAAACAACCTGTATGGAGAGATCAACGGTAATGTCACCGTGAACTTCTATGGTGGCTATACCGAAGAGATTTACGGCGGCAACAACCAGGGCGGCACTGTGCTTGGCACAATAACCGTCAATATCGACAGCTCGGAGAACGCCTGCACCCCGCACTTCTATGTCGAGAACGTTTACGGTGGCGGCAACGAGGCTCCGTACAGCCACGCTTCAGGCAACTATCCCGAGGTGAACGTCATAAACGGCACGGTACAGGAGAATGTCTATGGCGGCGGCTATGGTTCGTCGGCCACAGTGACGGGTTCTCCTGCGGTGACCGTCGGCGTGAGCAACACAGAAAAGAGGGCCCTTGTGCTTGGCAACGTCTTTGGTGGCGGCAACGCGGCCCCTGTCAGCGGCGACACTGATGTAAAAATATTATATAATTCATATATTAAAGGCAACGTCTATGGCGGTGGCAACGCGGCCACCGTCTCTGGCGACACCAAGGTCGTCGTCGGAAACTGACAATGAAAAAAGAAGGAGTTAAGAGAAGTTAATGGAAGTTAGAGGGAAGTTAAGGGACAATTGTACCTGCTGGTCACAATTGTCCCTTAACTTCCCTTAACTTCCTTTAACTCCCCCCAAAGAGCTACCCGACATTTACTCCGGAGGTGACGAGCTGGCTGGGGGTTATAAGCACCAGGCGGCCGTCCTTGTCTTCGGCGCTGAGGATCATTCCCTGGCTTTCGACGCCTTTGAGCTTGCGCGGGGCGAAGTTGGCGATGAAGCAGACCTGCATACCGACGAGCTTTTCGGGCTCTGGATAGTATTTGGCGATGCCGCTGACGATGGTGCGGCAGCCCATTCCGTCGTCTATCTTGAACTGGAGCAACTTGTCGGCCTTGGGCACCTTGCTGCATT
>JAFWYO010000051.1 GCA_017517715.1 Bacteroidales bacterium | reverse complement strand
TCCGTATTCTGGAGCGCTGACGCCCAAGACAGGAATCTTGCTGGCTTTGATTTGGACTTCCTTGAGTGCCACTCCCGACCGCGTCAGCGCTATGTGCAGGCGCAGCCTTTCGTCGCGCCTGATGGTTATGCGCTGTCTTTGGGTGTTGAATCCCATATAGGAAACCTCCAGGTCGTAACTGCCTTCGGGAACGTTTATTATGCTGAAATCCCCATCGAAGTCGGTACGCGCACCAGTCACTATTTCTCCTTTTTTCCTCAACACAATATTGGCGCTGATAAGTGGCTCGCCGTCACGGCTGTCGACGACGGTGCCGTTGAGTCTTCCAGGATTGAGACTGAGTCTCATCTGGTGGCAATAGAATCGCGAAACTGGCAGCATAGGGCCGAATTCGGGTCTGGAATTGTTGGCGGAGGCTTTGATGACGACGTGTGGGCTATTGAAATTTATTTTGTTAATTCTGGAGCCCGCCAACGTGGCCCGTGTGCCTGCGTAGTTGATGCCCCACGGCCAGAAGAGGTAGCTGTCGCGGGCAAATTCGTCCAGCGACTTGTCGAACAGCGTCAGGCACAGGTTGGCCTCTACGCCTTTGGCTGTTTTCCCGTGGCTGGTGTCGGCATTGCTGATTTGCAGATGCCACTGCTCTTTCTCTCCGGGATGAAGGTGGTCGCGAAATGTCTCGATGCCGACGTTCAGCCAGCGGTCGGGTCGTGCAACGATGTAGCGGTAGTGATGGTTGAAGACCCTGCCGTTGCGCATCGCTGTAAGTGTCACCGTGATGCCGTTCTCCATTTCGTCGACAACGGGGATGTCCAGCGTGGATGTGTGGCTGCTGTCAAGAACCATCATCCCCCTGCGGTAGACTTTGGCAACGCTGCTGACGCTGTAGTAGAGAGGCTGGTTGCCGAATGGGCTGCCAAGCTCTAAGCGGATGGTGTCGCCTATCTTTACGCCAACGGACTCATATTCATATCGTCTCTTCGGTGTCGAGCGAACCCAGACGATGTCGTCGCCGGTTACGCGTCCGCCGGGGGCCACGTAGTTCACCAGTGTGTCGTATTGCCTGCCGTCGGGGGCTGTGAAACATAGCCGGTAGAGGCTCGAGGGGAGTCCGGCAATGTCGATTTGCCGCTCTTCGGTCGTCTGGTCGCAGCGTGTGGCCACTGTCGGCCAGCGGCGTTTGTCGGCCTCTTCGGCTGTGTATGCCAGATGCGGGAATGTCCGGCGGAATTCCTCGCGTGTGCCCACCCACTTCGCGTCGGGATATTCCTGCATTATCGGGTCGAGCATCCGCAGCGTGTCGGGTTGGCGCAGTTGGTACAGCTGCACTCGCACGGCTCCCTTCAGGGGCTGGTGGTCGAAGTTGTTGTAGGCGAAAGCGAGGTGGCTCAGGTCGTCGCTGCCGAGGCTGCAGTAGCCGTCGGCATCGCTGACGTGGAATGCCAGCCGTTGCTCCCTCTGCTCGCCGTCGGCATCCAGCACGAGCACGTATGCTGTGTATATGTAGTCTTCGTTTTTGTCTGCCTTAGTTCTCTCGGGCGTGAAAGTGAATTGGAACAGTCCGTTGCTGTCCACCTCGAGGCTGTCGAAGAACGGGTATTCGTCGGCTACCGAGTAGGCCTGGAAGGGGTCCCGCATCTTCTCGCGCGACACTTCCCATTTCACCCGCGCTCCGGTCATAGGTGCGCCGCTATAGCTTGTCGCTGTGCCATAGATGGTTATGGGCTTGCCAAAGCGTCGGACGGTATTTGCTGTGCTGTCGGCATCTGCTGCGGTGGTGGAAAGTGTCACCGCAAAACGGGGCGGTTTGTAGGCACTTACCGTAATCGTGCGGCTGTTTGTGTATGAGTCCAGTTCCCAACTTCCGCGGCTGGGTTCATACAGCGATAGTGTATATTTTCCATTGCGGCCATCCGCGGGGATCACAAACTCGCCCCAGCAGCGGCCGTACTGGTCGGTGGTCAGCATAATGGTGTCCTCGGTGTCGGTGTCGTCCTGTTCTAGACAGGCCACCAGTTTCAGTTTTGCCTTGGGCTTTAATGTTTCGCGCCTCGTGTCGCCAGTCCTCTTTTTGCTGTAGGCTATGCAGGCGAAGCGCACCGTGTCGCCCAAACGGTAGATGGGGCGGTCGGTCATTATGATGTCCAGAAGTTTCGATTTTCTTCTCGATTCGTTGTGGATTAGCATCCTGAATCCGTATCTGTCTGGATATTCATATTCATAGCCGTCAATGTCGGCTGTGATATTATGGGGATATTTAAATAAATAGCGTGCCTTTGAGGTGGGGAAACTGAAATAGCCTTCGCTGTCGGTGCGGTAACGGCGTTTGTAGTCGCGCGAACCAAACGGGCCCTCGAGGTGCAGCGTCACGCGGCGGTTGGGCAGCGGCTGCCCGGTCACTCGGTCTATCAGGTATCCTGACGAGTTTGTCATCTGTGTATGCCTGTTGCCGGAAGGCTGGTCGCTGTAGGTTATAAATTCCGCATCGGCCGATTGCAGTTCGTTGTGGCTGTAGTTGCTGTCCGACAGCGCCACCAGATAGTAGTCGCCTTGAGGCAGTGGAGGCAGGGCCACCAAGTGGCGGTGCATCAGGCGGTCGAACGACCCGGGCAATGCCTGACGCCATTCCGCTATGGCGGGAATCACGCGCAGGGTGTCGGTCTTTCTGTTGCGTATCAGGCTGTCGGGAACGCTCTCTTTGGGTACTATTCTGAAAGTAAGTGTGTCAACGTTGCGTGCTTCAACACAGGCCAACCGGCTGCGGCGCGACGACTCGACGGTGTTGTAGCTGACCTTGATTTCGGCCCTGCAGATGTCGTCACGCAGCTTACGGCATTCGTCGGCGCCCCACGTGTCGGGATACAGCCGCTCTGTTTCCAGACACAGCTGTTCGGACTCCACCCGCCTTTCTGCCTTATAAAGACAAATTGCGCGGCAAAGCTTCAGCCAGGCTTTCATCCCGTCGCTCTTCAACTGCGGCCAATAATGGTGTTCCAGATTTTCGATAGCTTCTGTCAGCGACGAGTCGAAGTCGAACGTCTCAAGACGCCGCAGATCGATCCACAGCTGCTGGTCGGCAGCCGATTCGGCAAACGCGCTGGCCACAAGCCGGTGTATAGAAAAGGGGTAGGGCAGGCCATCTGAGGTGTTTTTCAGAAATAGCGTAAGGGGTTGCTGTATTGCTGCCCGTTGCGATTCGTTCAGCAGGTCGCTGTTTGCATAGTATCGTTCTGTTCCTATCAGCATTTGCACCATCATACCCATCAGGCTTGTATCCATCGGTTGTATCTGGTCTTCTCCGCTGCTCAGCCAACGGTAGCCTTTGGCGCTCGTCGTCCGCAGCAGGTCGGCTTTGGCCATAATGCTGTCGACGCAGGCCGTCAGGCTGTCCACCATCCTCTGCGTGTGCCACTGCGACCATCCTAACGCTTTGTCGTCCGAAGGCTTGTTGTATGCCAGAGCGTATCCCCTTGCGGCATAGAGCCATTTGTAGGTCTGGAACAGGAATGCATACGCCACAGCCTGCTCCTCACCTTCCAGCCGATGCGCCAGGCTGCTGTAGCGCATCAGGGCCGAATCCTCAGGTGTCTTGCTGTAGGCGTAGTCGATGGCGGTAAGGTAGAATGCGGCTTTCAGCTGCGATGCACCGTCCGACTGCTGCGACTGCCGCCATTGCTCCTGCGCCAGCTTGTATGCACTGGCGTATTCCATCTTACCTATTAGGGTGTCTATCCTGCTGTGTCCAAAGTCTTCCTGGCTATAGGCGGAAAATATTGCCACAAACAGGGAGCAGACAAAAACTGTAATGTTTCTGAATTTCATAGTTCGACCGTTTTGGTTTTGTTCCAACAATAACGGACGAAACCTCTTTTTATTGTAAAAAGCCGGTCGAATCTGGTTTTTATTGTAAAAAGCCGGTCGAATCTGGTTGATAGATTGATGGTTCTGCGCCTCAACGCAGACGGTTGCGCTCGAAATTGCCCCTTGTGGCAGCAAAGAAAAGCAGCACGCCGGCGATGTGAACCGCCGCCGTGGACACAAAAACGGCGGTGTAACCTATGTGTTCGGCCACGATGCCGCCAAGCAGGATGCCCAGCCCCAAGCCCAGGTCCCAGCCCGTCAGGATGGTGCTGTTGGCGGTGCCGCGCTCGTTGTGCTGGGCCAGGTCGACTATCATATTCTGCATCGAGGGCCACATATGGCCGTTGCCCAGTCCGATGAGCAGGGCGGAGCCGTAGTAGCCGATGGGGTTGTGCACGGTGGCGAAGAGCAGGTAGCCCACCGTCGAGACGAGGATGCCCTCGGCGGCGTTGTGTACTATCTTGCCTTGCCGCAGGGCGCGTCCGCCTTGTATGCGCGACAGCATCAGGCCGCCGCTCAGTATGGCGAAGTAGGTGCCCGTCCCGGTGGTGATGCCGAGGGTCTCTTTGCTGTAGATGGCCAGGTAATTGCTCAGCACGCCGTAGCAGAAACCGAACACCACAACGTTAAGTCCCACCAGCCATCCGCGCAGCAGGAAAAAGCGGTCGAGCGACAGCTTTTTCCGGTCCTGCATCAGTTGCCGCTCTGGGAGTTTGATGGTGGCGTCGACGGCAAAGCCTATCAGCGCCACTGCCAGTGCCAGGATGAAAAGCAGCTGGAAACTATGGGTTTGGGTGTAGACATAGACTCCGATGGTCGGGGCTATGGCGGTGCCCAGGTTGTTGCTGAGGCCGTAGTAGCCGATGCCTTCGGTGCGGCGGCTCGAAGGGAGGATGTCGATGGCTACGGTGCTGTTGGCCACCGACGAGGCGCCGAAGGGACCGCCGTGCAGCGTGCGGACTATGAAGAACAGCAGCAGCGACCCCGCCACCAGGTATCCGCCAAAGATGACGGCGTTGAGCAGCAAGGCTATCAGCAGCACTTTCTTGCGCGGAAAGCTGTCGGCCAGATAGCCGCTGAAGGGGCGCACCAACAAGGCGGCGACAATGTATCCGGCCAGCACCATTCCGATGGTGTCCTTGGTGGCACCGAACTGCTCGCTGAGGTAGAGCGGCAGCAGCGGCGTCAGCAGATAGCCCGAAAAGGCCATCGAGAAATTGGCCACCATCACCTTCCAGTAGTTGGCATTCCAGAGTCGCTCGCTATTCATTGAACTGAGAACTGAGATGTGAGAACTGAGATGTGAGAACTGAGAAGTGAGAACGGAGAAGTGAGATCTATTTGATGCGTCAGCTCTGCTTTCCGCTTTCCGCTTATTAGCTTACCTTCCGAAGCCTACGGCGCGGCGGACGATGTCGTATTTGCGGGTGGCAATCTCGTTGGCGCGGTCGCGGCCGCGGTTCAGCACCTCGTCGACATAGTCGGTCTGCGACAGGCGTTCGTATTCGGCCTGTACGGGACGCAGGGTCTCGTAGATGACCTCGAGCACCTCTTTCTTGAAGTCGCCGTAGCGCTCCCAGCCGGTGAAGTGGTCGATGGCCTCCTGCAGCGGCGTGCCGCTCAGGGCCGAATAGAGGGTGATGAGGTTCGAGATGCCGGGCTTCTTCTCTTCGTCGAAGGCCACGTAGCCGTCGTTGTCGGTCACGGCGCGGTTCACTTTTTTCTTTATGGCGGCTTCGCTGTCAAGCAGGAAGATGATGCCCGATGTGTCTTCGGCCGATTTGCTCATCTTCTTGGTGGGGTCCTGCAGGTCCTTGATTTTGGCTCCGACTTTGGGGATGATGGGTTCGGGCACGACAAACAGGTCGCCGTATTTGCTGTTCATTCGCTCGGCGATGTCGCGTGCCAGCTCGACGTGCTGCTTCTGGTCGGCGCCGACGGGCACTACGTTGCTGTCGTACAGGATGATGTCGGCAGCCATCAGCACCGGATAGGTGAACAGGCCGCAGCCTATGTTGGTCTGCTTCTCGCTCTTGGCCTTGAACTGCGTCATTCGGCTCAGCTCGCCCATATAGGTGTGGCATTCAAGTATCCACGCCAGCTGGTTCACGGCGGGTATTTCGCTCTGGACGTAGAAGGTGCAGTTTTCGGGGTCGAGTCCGCAAGCCAGGTAGAGGTTGGCGAAGCGGCGTATGCGCTCCTGTATCAGGCGCGGGTCGCCCTGCGGCACCGTGATGGTGTGCATATCGGGAACAAACAAAAATGAATCGTATTCCTTTTGGTATTCAAGGAATTGGCGTATGCCGCCACAGTAGTTGCCTATTGTCAGTTCTCCGCTGGGCTGCAGGCCCGAGAGGAGGCGTTTCTTTGTGTTTTCCATCGTTTCCGTTTTGGTCTTCGTTTTCGTTTTGGTCTTCGTACGAAGTTATCTTAAAACAAGAAAAGCACTTCAACTTTTGTGTTGGAAGTGCTTCCCAGGGTGGGAGGTGGGGCTCGAACCCACGACCTCCAGATCCACAATCTGGCGCTCTAACCAGCTGAACTACGCCCACCGTGTTATCTTCGTTATCTTCGAAAAGATTTGCAAAAGTACTACTTTTTTGTGAATTGGCAAAATTTATTTTGAATTTTTATTGAAATAAATTGAAAACCAATGTGTAAATTTGTCGTTTTAAAAGCAGTACTTATGTTTATTTGCAAGAAATTGTTCTTTTCTTTTGCGAAAAAAGTAGTTTGAAAAGCCTTCTTTATTTTCCGAATTTCTGTTTTGCGGCATCCATTTTCGAGGGGATGTCGACGCCGAAGGGGCAGCGGGTCAGGCAGGCACCGCAGTGGGTGCAGTCGCCTCCGTGTTTGGGCAGGGCGTCGTACTGGGCCTGCAGCTCGGCGGTGAGGCCATCGGTCTCGGCCTTGTCGAGCAGCTCGTTGACCTTGGCGATGGGTATGCCCTGCGTGCAGGGCGAGCAGTGGTTGCAGTAGGTGCAGCTGACGTTGGCAAGCGCTTTGTCTTCGGTTCGCTGCTCTGCGGCTGTCCAGTCCTTCTCGGCCTCGGTGGCGTGCAGCCAGTGCAGGTCGGTCTTGAGTTCGTCGAGGTTGTCGATGCCGAGGATGCAGGTGCTGATGCAGGGTTTGGCCAGGCAGTAGGCTATGCACTGCTCGGGGGTGTAGGCGCGTCCGGTCTGCGAGGTCTTGGCGTCGAGCAGGCGTCCGCCGCCGCCGAAGGTCTTCATCACGGTGATGGCAATCTTGTGGGTGGTGCAGTAGTCGTAGAGCTCCACGCGGACGGGGTCGATGCCGGCCTGCAGGTTGTCCATAGCGCCTTTGTCCCAGGGTGTTGCACCGCCACGCAGACGGTCGAAAGCTGGATTGAGCGAGAACATCAGCACCTCGACCCAACCGCTTTTGACGGCCTGGAGGGCCACTTCGGCGTTGTGGCTGCTAAGGCCTATGTGCTTGATTTTGCCCTCTTTCTTGAGTTGAAAGACATATTCGAGGAAAGGCGAGTTCTGGATTTCTTCCCATTCTTCGAAACTGTCGGTGATGTGGACCATACCCACTTCGATGTGGTCGGTGCCCAGTCGTGCCAGCAGGTCTTCGAAGCCCTGGCGTGTCTCCTCGACGTCGCGGGTTTTGGTGTGTTGTCCGTTTTTGAAGATGGTGCCGAGGTGGCCTTGAATAATCATTTCGTCGCGGCGGCCCTGGAGGGCGTAGCCGATGTTGCTGCGCACGGTGGGGTCGGCGTCGTAGATGTCGATGTAGTTCATCCCGCTGTCGAGAGCCATCGTCATCAGCTCGCGCGATGCTGCGCTGTCGAGCTTGCCAAATCCGCCGCAGCCGATGCTTATCTCGCTGACTTCAAGTCCGGTGGCGCCCAGCGGACGGTATTGCATAGCGGTCTGCCGTTCGGCCGTTTCAGCCTGTTTTTGTTTGCAGCCCACGGCAAAGAGGCACAGGGCTGCCAAGAGAAAGGTGTAGATTTTCTTCATTATGATTGTCGTTTGGTTTTGTGATTAACGCAAAGGGCGCTATATTATTGTGTGGTGAGTTGTCGTGACATCATTTGTCCATCATCTGGCCGTCAGCTTTAGCTGCTTGATTATTTCTTTCTTGAGGGGATAGCTGATGTCGCCGAAGGCGGGGCTGCCGTATTCGAGGGCCATTGTGTCGCAGACGGGAATTCGGGTCTCGTCGCTCAGCAGCAAGTAGTTCCAGGTGGTGTCGCTCATCGGGTGGGGGTGGAGATTGTAGAAGTACATACTCATCGAGTGGCGGCATCGTCCGATGGTTATGATGTCGGCATCGCTGACGGGGCGGGTCTTGCCGTGCGACGTGACGCTGTCGGCAGTGCCGTAGTTTTTCAGTTCGATACTAATGCATCCTGCTGCATTCAGCCGTTGGCGTAGGCTTTCAATCTCGTCGGGCGTGAGGCTGATGCGGCGGCCTATGGAGGCGGCGTCGAGTGAGGGGCCGCGGTATTCGCGCCATTTGTACGACACTGTGTCGCCGGCAGGACAGGTGTGGAACATCTCGACATCTTTGCCGTCAAACTCCAGGCGCATCCAGGCTCCGCTGTCCATCGCCGAACGGGCGTATTTGGCGGCATCCCAAATTTCGGCTTCGTGCTGCTCGTAGTGAGCAATGAGGTTGTCGGCATCCACCTGGCTTGTCGAGTGTTTGTCTTGCAGCCATACGCCAATGGCAAGCAGGATGTTTGCTGCGCCCCAGATGACGACGATGCGGCTGCGGTTGGTGCGTTTCTGAGGGTTGAAGAATCTGATGGTGTTGAAAATCAGTACACCCAGTCCGATTAGTAGTAGTGGCAGCCAGAAGATGGCGGTGAATGCGAAGAGTAGGTCGAATTCTTCGCCGGCAATCAGCATTGCGATGAACAACGCAGAAATGAGCAACATCGGCAAAGCTCCAAATGGGAGGTTGTCTCTTTTAGGGGCGTCGTTTTTTTCGTTGGATGTGGTCTCTTTTGTGTCTGACATTTCTTAAGGTTGGTTTTCAGGTGTTTGAATCGGCCGCGATCGGCAGATGTTCCATTTTATAAGTCGTTTCCTCACCTCAGCATAGTGTAAACTCTTCGTGATTTGCCCTCTGCATTCGGTTTAACGAAAACGTTCTTCTGTTTTCAACTTCCGCACCAACGCCCAATCCGCTGGCAGCCAGTTGACGCTTTCGATCTCATCCTTGCTGAGCCACTTTGCGGCCTCGTGTTCTTTCAATTCCAGATGCCCGCTCTCCACGTGGCATAGGTAGCAATGCATAGTGAGGTGAAACTGAGGATAGTCCCATTCCACAGTCTCCACAAGGTACTTCACGGCGATGCGCGTCTCCAACTCCTCCCAAATCTCGCGTCGCAAGGCCTCCTCTGCCGTCTCTCCCGGCTCAATCTTCCCGCCAGGAAACTCCCAGTAGTCCTTCCATTCGCCGTAACCCCGCTGTGTGGCGAAGATGCGTCCGTGCTCATCGTGAATAATTGCTGCAACAACTTCAATGTGTTTCATACCTAGTGGTTATGTTGGTTCTTTTTTTGAAAGTTTGATTTTTTCAAGAGTGGTGTAATCGAACGGCTGAATATTGGAGATGTTGGAGTCCTTATGGTAATTGGCAAATAGTGAATGTGAGTATTCGATTTCGAGGATGATGCGGAGGTTGTCGTCCACTTCACCCTCGCCTTTTTGTCCTGTTCTTACATTCTTTACAATGTACAGGTCTTTGTATCCGCCTTCTTGGCTAAGATATGGCGCGAAGTAGTCGATGCCATTGAGAGGGATGTCTTTTGATACGTGCTTGCCAGTATAGTACAGCTTAGCTGTCCTGTTTTTGAAGTTTTCGTATTGTGGGTTATCGGCTTTTACTACGCCTATGAGTACTCGATTCTTCACTTCGAGAGTGGTGCCTTTTTGTGGGATTACTTGCTCCACTATCTCGACAGCGTGTTTTTCCAGCAGCTCAGCGATGAAGTCCGAAAGCAGTTTGTGCTGGTTGTCGCCGGGGCGCATAGGGAAGGCGCCGATGTTCACTTCGTCAACACTGCGACGGAAGCGTGACGTGTCGTCCATTTTGCCTGGGAAGAGAATATAACCTCCGATAATCTCTTTCTTCAGTTGTTCGTCAGTGTGGCGATTATGGTAATAGATGGCGTCTCGGTAGCGGTGCAT
>JAFWYO010000050.1 GCA_017517715.1 Bacteroidales bacterium | reverse complement strand
GTGTTCTTGTAAGAGCGCTTATGCCCTCAGAGGCATCCGAGAACGAGGATATCATTGCTATGTTTGGCGATGAGGAAATGCTTGTTGCAACTATGCAGAAGGATGAGTGCCACACGGCGGCAATTGAAAATAATACCTCCTCGCCAACGCCTGCACCAACCTCATCGTCGGCAAAAAAGCCTCAACAGACGGCAGCGTTATGTGCAGCTACAACTGCGACGGCTTCGGATTCTCGGGCTCGCTGTTCTACAGCCCTGCCGGACGCCACACGCCCGGTGAAACCATAGCCATCCACGGCTGGGGTCCTGCGCACGAGGGGCAGTTTGTCCGTCAGGTGGAGTACACCCACAACGTTGTCGGCCTGATGAACGACCGTCAGGTCACCATCGTCGAGACCACCTTCGACGGGCGCCTTGAACTGCAGAACCGCGACGGCCTGCTCGACTATTTCAGCCTGATGCGCCTGGCACTGCAACGCTCCGCCTCGGCACGCGAGGCCATCAAGTGTATGGCCGAGCTGGTCGAAGAATATGGCTACAACAGCAGT
Source organism: Bacteroidales bacterium (assembly GCA_017517715.1). Taxonomy (GTDB): domain Bacteria; phylum Bacteroidota; class Bacteroidia; order Bacteroidales; family P3; genus Colimorpha. The sequence goes on along the minus strand of JAFWYO010000050.1, from coordinate 5,581 downwards.
GGCGAGAGCATCACCGTCTGCGACCCCGACGAAGCCTGGATTATGGAAATCATAGGCAAAGGTCCCGGCCGCAAGGGTGCCGTGTGGGTGGCGCTGCGCATCCCCGACGACTGCATCTCGGCCCACGCCAACCTGAGCCGCATACGCCAGTTCCCGCAGGAAAAGCGGAAAGCGAAAAACGGAGAGCGCATAGCCATCAGCAGCCACAGTTTCAAACACATAAACAGTCCTGAATTGGAGTGTATCTATGCTTATGACGTCATCACATTCGCACGCGAGAAGGGTTTCTTTAGCGGCCGCAACGAGGTTTTTTCGTTCCGCGACGCCTACTGTCCCATCGACTTCGAGAATGTGCGCTACGCCGACGCACGCGTGTGGAGTTTCTTCCGCCACCACAACGACGATATGGACCAGTATCTGCCCTACATCAATGGCGAGTTCGACCGCTGCGACCACCTGCCGCTGTGGATCAAACCCAAAGAGAAACTGAGCCTGCGCGACATACAGCAGGATATGCGCGACCACTTCGAAGGCACGCCGCTCGATATGACCGCCGATATGTCGGCCGGCCCATTCGGAATGCCAATCCGGCCGCTGCCTATGCACTTCAGAGACAGCGCCGGCAACGACTATTTCCGCGAGCGTCCCATCGCCACGCAGCAGAGCGGTTTCACGATGACCTGCCAGATGCGCAGCTGGCTGCCCGACGAGGTGGGCGGCGTCACCTGGTTCAACTGCGACGACGCCGATATGGTGGCCTACGTGCCCCTCTACTGCTGCATCACGCAGGTGCCCGACCCCTTCCGTCCAGAAAACAACCCCCACAACGAGTTCAGCTTCGAGTCGGCCTTCTGGATGAACAACTGGGTTGCCAATATGGTCTATCCGCGCTATTCGATGATGATCGGCGACCTGAGGCAGGCACAGCGCGAGCTGGAAGACTACTACTTCGCCGACCAGGACAGCGTAGAGGCCGCAGTGACCAAAATGACTCCCGCCGACCGACGCGACTACCTGAACAAGAAAAGCATAGCCTATGCCGAACGGATGATGAACCGCTGGGACCGGCTGGCCAAATACCTGATAGTGAAATACAACGACCAAGTAGTGCGCAAGGTGGACGACAATGGCAACTTCCAGCGCTGGGGCTACGACACGCCAGGCTACGACCAGCAGTTCATCAACGCCTTCCCTGCCGCCACCGGCGACCGCTACCGCCTCAAAACCGTCATCGAACGCAGAGAAAGATAAAAAATAAAACAATAATACATTATGAAAAAACATCTTATCATCATCGCCACTTTGATTCTGGCAGTTGCCTGCAACAGAGGCAACATCGACGAAAACGAAGCTGACACAATACCAGCTGACAGCCTCAGGGTATTCACAACCCACAACGTCAAGGACGAACAAAACTACATTATCTATTCCGACGAAGAGTTCCCCTTTGGAGGAAATGTTATTGGTCTGCTAAACAGTTACAATATTGTTTGGCCCGACGAGGGAATGCTAACACACAACGCCGAGCGCGAACTGCTGCGCCGGTACTTCCTTGACGACGAGGCAAAAGACTTCGAATCAGCATCGCGCTACTGGATTCTCGACGACTCATACTATCTCGAAAATGGATGCGAAGTGATGCGTACCAACTATAAAGACGACTCGCTACAGTACAGCTATTCCAGAATAGAAAGCAGCTGCGAACAGCACAACGACATTGCCACCATCAATATCTATCGAGAAATGTACAATATCGGAGCCGTCCACGGACTCTACTCGTCCGAATATGTCAACATCGACGTCACCCACGGCACCATCATCCACCTCAACGACCTGGTCGACACCAACTTGCTGGGTCCCGTCATCGTCCGCGCCGTCGAGGACCTGACCATCAACAGCGATGTCCACAAAGCCCTTTTCGACCAGAATCCCGAACGCCTGCCGGTGCCGCCCGACTTCACCATCGATAGCACACGCAGCACGATAACGCTCGTCTATCAGGTCTACGAAATCGCCTCCTATGCCGATGGCATACAGGAAATTGTGCTGCCAATCTTCTGGCTGTCGAAGCACATACCCCTCACTCCCTACGCCAAACGCATCTTCGGCCCGGAGAGCTATATTGAGTAAAGGTTAAAGGTTGGCAACAATAGAAAAGCAATCTCTAAAATTCGTTTCAATTCGAGTTTTGCTTGCAAAACAAAAATATGACATACAACAAACTAATTCGATTTATTCTTATAATTCGATGACAAAAGTAGTTGTTGGGAGTTGCAATAATATGAAAGATTGTAGACGAAGTCAAGATCCACAAGATCTCGCTCGCTTGCGAGCGGGAGAATTAAGAGCAATATGAGATCCCAGAAAGTTTAGAGTATAAGTATGTTCTTTGGAGAAACACTATCACTAATCGTGGCCCTGTCGTGGACGGCCACAGCCCTCTTCGCCGAGGTCGCGTCCAAGCGCATCGGTTCCCTGCCTCTCAACATCACGCGAATGGTAATGTCGTTGCTGCTGCTCGCCGCAACGCTGTGGCTCACAATGGGCACACCCTGGCCGCGCTTTGCCGACAGCCCGGCGTGGACGTGGCTGCTGCTCAGCGGCGTTGTTGGCTATGTCATTGGCGACTATTGCCTTATGCAGGGTTACATCCTCATCGGCTCGCGCATCGGACAGCTTTTTATGACCCTCTCCGCCCCCACCGCGGCCATCTTCGGCCGCATACTCATTGGCGAGCGGATGCAGCCCTTGGCCATCATTGGTATGGTGGTGACGCTGAGTGGCATAGCACTGTCGATTCTGTCGAAAGACCACGGCGAGAAAAGCAGCCACAAAGTCAAGCTGAGCCTGCCCCTGCGCGGCATAGCCTACGCTGCTATGGCAGGCATCTGCCAGGGTTGCGGGCTCGTGCTAAGCAAGGTGGGACTGCAGCACTACGAGACGTCGATTGCCGCCGCGGGGCTCACACCCGAAGCCGTTCCTGCAGAGGCGATTATACCCCTGCCGCTAAGCATCAGCGTCCCGTTCGCCGCCACGATGATTCGCGCCATTATGGGCCTGACGGGATTCTTCCTGATGCAGATGCTGATAAGCAAAGACGCCATCGGCGAACTGCGCCGGGCCGCCAAAGACCGCAAGTCGATGCTTTGCGCACTGGGTTCCACAATGTTCGGCCCCTTCATCGGCGTCAGCCTCTCGCTGATGGCCACGCTCTACACCAGCGCCGGCATCGCCCAGACCATCTTCGCCCTCACCCCCGTCCTCATCATCGTCCCCGCAGCATTGCTCTTCCATCAAAAAGTGACACCGCGCGAAGTCCTCGGCGCCATCATCAGCGTCGCCGGCGTCAGCCTGTTCTTCATCTGAGCAACTAACTGTTGCGAAATAAAAAGACGAAAACCGGCTTGCGCCGGTTTTCGTCTTCATCATAATTATCGTACGAAGTAATTCGTCTAAACGATCAGAATTTACACTTCCTAGGTGTCGCCGCTGTCGAGCAGGTCGTCGACACACTTGTACTTGCCGTTCTGCATCTGCTCGTCCATCTGGTCCTCATACAGCTGGGTGTAGGAGGTCTTCTTGACGTTGCGGATGACGCCGAGGGCCACGGGCAGGTCGCCACCCATATGGGCCAGCATCATATGGATGCCGGTATCCTCGGTGGTCTCGTCGTGGACCATAATGTCGTCGATCGTGATGCCGTTCTCACCAATGGTGACAGCTTCGAGCTGGCGGCCGTTGAAGCGCAGACCCTTGTTCTTTTCCTTGCCGAAAATCATCGGTTTGCCGTGTTCGAGGACGATGGTACGGTCGTCGCGGACAGCGCGGTCGGTGATGGCGGCGTGGGTCTTGTCGTTGAAGATCATACAGTTCTGCAGGACCTCGACAACCGAAGCACCGTCGTGCTTGGCGGCGTGCTCCATAACCTCGGTGGTCAGTGCCGGAACGCAGTCAAGCGTACGGGCAAAGAAAGTGCCCTGTGCGCCCATTACCAGTTCGCCCGGATTGAAGGGGTAGTCGATGGTGCCGAAGGGTGAGGTCTTGGTGACCTGGCCGAACTTGGTCGTCGGGCTGTACTGACCCTTGGTGAGGCCGTAAATCTCGTTGTTGAAGATGGTTATGTTCAGGTCCTGGTTGCGGCGGATGGCGTGGATCAGGTGGTTGCCACCGATAGCCATCGAGTCGCCGTCGCCCATATTGACCCACACGCTCAGCGCGGGGTTGGCCAGCTTGACGCCCGTGGCGATAGCGCAGGCGCGGCCGTGGATGCTGTGGAAACCGTAGGTGTCAACATAATAAGGAATACGCGACGAGCATCCGATACCCGACACCATCACGATGTTCTCCTTCTTGACGTGCGTCTTGGGGAACGTGTTGAGCAGGGACGAAAGAATTGCGTGGTCGCCGCATCCGGGGCACCATTTCACCATCTGGTCGCTGGTAAAATCAGCTTTTGTATATGCTACGTCCGTTTTGGGGACAAAATGTCTTTCACTCATAATTGTTTAATTTTTTGTGACCTGTGACCTGTGATTTGTGACCTGTAAAAAGAAAGCGTTCGTGTCACTATTCACTGGTCACTGGTCACTGGTCACTATTCACTGATTAATTTGTTAAAGTGTTCTTTCAACTCGCCGACCTCGAAGGGCAGACCCATCACCTTGTTGTACTGGGTCATCGGGCACTCGGGGTACTGGGTGCGCAGATAGCCTGCAAACTGGCCGTTGTTGAGCTCGCAGACCACGATTTTCTTGTAGCGGCGCAGTATGTCGCCAGTGTTCTTCGGCAGCGGGCAGATGTAGTTGAAATGAGTGTAGGCCACCTTCTTGCCTTCGTTGTTCATCTCCTCGACGGCAAGGGTCAGTGCGCCGCTGGTGCCACCCCAACCCACAACGAGCAGGTCGGCGTCTTCGGCGCCCATCACCTCCTGGTCGGGGATGTAGTTGGCCACGCGGTTCACCTTCTCCTGACGGTTGTTGACCATCAGCTGGTGGTTCTCCGGGTCGGTGCTCAGCGGACCGTCGGGGCACTTCTCGAGGCCGCCGACGCGGTGGCGCAGGCCTTCCATACCGGGCAGAGCCCATTCGCGAGCAAACGTCTCGGGGTCGCGGCGGAACGGACGGTAGTTGGGATCGTTCGGTTTGGCCAGACGCGGCTTGATTTCAGGCAGGTCGGCCACTTTGGGGATGCGGAACAGCTGCGAGCCGTTGCCCAGATAGCCATCGGTGAGCAGGATGACGGGGGTCATATGCTCGAGAGCCAGCTTGGCGGCGGTGTAGGCCCAGTAGAAGCAGTTGGCGCTGCTGCTGGCGGCCACGACGATAAGCGGAGCCTCGCCGTTGCGGCCATAGAGAGCCTGAGCCAGGTCGCTCTGCTCGGTCTTGGTGGGCAGACCCGTCGAGGGACCGCCGCGCTGCACGTCGACGACGACGAGCGGCAGCTCGGTCATCACGGCCAGACCCAGGGCCTCGCTCTTCAGCGACAGGCCGGGACCCGACGTCGAGGTGCAAGCCAGTGCGCCGGCATACGAGGCACCGATGGCGGAGCAGATACCTGCAATCTCGTCCTCGGCCTGGAACAC
>JAFWYO010000049.1 GCA_017517715.1 Bacteroidales bacterium | reverse complement strand
TTACCTCTCCGTTTTCCGCTTCCTTGTCCCACGGGCGTTTGCCGTATATCTTTTCCACATCTTCGCGGAAAATCACTTCGCGTTCAAACAGTACCCCTGCCAGTTGGTCAAGTTTGTCGCGGCTGCCAATCAGAATCTCCTTGGCGCGCTGGTAGGCCTCTTCGACCATACGTTTCACCTCCTCGTCGATGGTTTGGTTGGTTTGCTCGCTGAAAGGCTTGGTGAAGTTCCATTCGCTTTGGCCGGTCGAGTCGTAGTAGCTCACATTGCCCACTTTCGAACTCATACCATAGTATACCACAAGCGAATAAGCCATCTTCGTGGCTCGTTCCAGGTCGTTCAGCGCGCCTGTCGAAATCTGACCGAAGACGATTTCTTCGGCGGCGCGTCCGGCGACGAGCGACGTGATTTCGTCGAACATCTGCTCGTAGGTCGTAATCTGGCGCTCCTCAGGCAGATACCAGGCTGCACCGAGGGCTTTGCCGCGGGGCACGATGGTCACCTTCACCAGTGGCTGGCCCCAACGCAGCTGCCAGCTCACCGAGGCGTGACCCGACTCGTGGTAGGCAATGGTGCGTTTTTCTTCGGTAGTGATGACCTTCGAACGCTTCTCCAAACCGCCGATGATGCGGTCGATGGCATCCAGAAAGTCTTGTTTCTCAATCAACTGCTTGTTCTTTCGTGCTGCAACCAATGCGGCTTCGTTGCACACGTTGGCGATGTCGGCACCCGAAAAACCAGGCGTCTGTTTCGACAGGAAATCCTTGTCGATATCGCTGCTAAGCTTCAGGCCTTTCATATGAACCTCAAAGATGGCCTTACGCTCGTCGATATCAGGCAGTTCCACGTAAATCTGACGGTCGAAACGGCCGGCACGCAGCAACGCCTTGTCCAGAATGTCGGCGCGGTTGGTGGCAGCCATTACGATAACGCCGTTGTTGGTGCCGAAGCCGTCCATTTCGGTAAGCAGCTGGTTCAGCGTGTTTTCGCGTTCGTCGTTGGCGTTGCTCATACCTCCGCGGCTACGCGCGCGGCCCACGGCGTCGATTTCGTCGATGAAGATGATGCAGGGGGCCTTCTTCTTGGCTTCCTCGAACAGGTCGCGGACGCGCGAAGCGCCGACACCGACAAACATCTCGACAAAGTCGCTACCCGACATCGAGAAGAAAGGCACATTGGCCTCGCCGGCCACAGCCTTGGCCAGCAGCGTCTTGCCCGTACCCGGAGGTCCAACCAGCAGCACGCCCTTCGGAATCTTGCCGCCAAGGGCGGTGTATTTTTTCGGATTTTTCAGGAAATCAACGACTTCCATCACCTCCTCCTTGGCGCCGGCCAGTCCGGCAACATCCTTGAAGGTCACGTTGGTCGATGTCTTGCCGTCATAAATCTTGGCTTTCGACTTGCCGACGCTGAATATTCCGCCGCCGCCACCGCCCATCTGGCGGTTGGCTATACGATTCATAATCACAAAGAAAAATATCAGCATCAGCAGCGGACCGAACCAGTACAGGACCTTTTCCCACGTGCGGTCGCTTTCGCGCGCCTTCAGCTCGATGTGGCTTTGGCGGCGAATCTCGTTGACGCGCTCGCTGTCAACATAACCGTTGCTGTCGGCAAGCCCCGCCGTGTCGCGCTCAAAATTCTGCTGAGCCACCATATCAAGGTCGCTCTTGAAACTTTCGATGTCGACAAATTTATAAATATAATAGCCAGTATTTTTCAGGTCTTTTACGCCTCGCGTGATGTCGTTATACGACGTGTCGGCCTTCAGCGCCTCTTCTTTGATGTAAATTTCGGCGCGTTCCTTGTCCACCACCACGATTTCCTTCTGGTCGCCCTTGCGCAGAATCTCGTCCAGACGCGACCAGCCGATCTCTCTCTTGGCACCGCTGCTGTCGCCGCCCAGCCAAACGCCGCCCAGCGACAGAATGATGATGCCATAGATGATATACATCACCCAGTCCTTGCCATTTTTCTTGCCGTTATTCTTGTTCTGGCCGCCACCTTGCTGATTCGGTTTTCCGCCTTGCTGCGGCCTTTTGCTATTGTTGTTTTCGCTCATTGATAATCAGTGATTAGTGATTTGTAGTCGAAGATTCGATGTTTGTGGTTTGTAGTATTTGAATGGACGGAAATGATTAGTATTTAATCAGTTGCGATTCCTTTTGCCTTTTGTTTCAAAGTTCAACCCTTTCGCCGTCGGCCCACAGCTGCTCCAGACGGTAGTGGTCGCGCTTGTCTTTCAGGAAGATATGGATCACGACATCAAAATAGTCCATCAAAATCCATTCGGCATTGTCATATCCTTCAACGCGATGCGGGTTCAGCCCCGTCGCCTTCTTGATGCTTTCAAAAACGCCGTCGCTGATGGCGCTGACGTGCGACGGCACGTTGCCGCTGCAGATAACGAAATAGTTGGCCGGAGCCGATGCGACCCCTTCCAGGTTCAGCACAACCGGATCCAACCCTTTTTTGTTCTCGATTCCAAGCACAGCCAGTTTCGCAAGTGCTTTGCTTTCTGTTAGTTTCTCTCTTTTGTCAGACATTATATATATATTGTTCAAATTTGCAAAGATACGAAAAAAAACGCATACTCCACCTTTTTTGACCTGCCTGTCCCATTTTTTATCTTTTTTTATGAATCCCCAATCCGCACATTTGGCCTCAAATAATAATCCTTTCGACCGCAAATCATCCGGATCTTTTGGTTTAATCTCTTGATAGTGAGCCCTTTCTTACACTTAAAAAATGCGGATTGTGCGTCTCGCTTTGCAGTAAGTAAAAATTCCGTTTCGCAGTCTCAACGCAAAATGCCTCGCGTTAAAAATTATGTTAAAAAAATGGCCAGTCAAATGTTAAATTTTAACATTTAACAGCCGATTTTTGCATTTTTTCCGCTCTCGTAACTGCCTGTTTTCTATATACCATCTTCTTACCAAATTCTACCCAAGTTCTTATCAAGTTCTTACAAAAGCCTACTTCAGTAGAAGATAATAAGAAGTATGTCAGAATTTTATAAAGCTAAAATATGGCGCAATTTATGTGCTGTTTTTGATGAACAAAAATTAAGTTATTGAAAAACAAGTAGTTGTAAATGTTAAATTTTTACTTCCGAATATGAACATTATTTAACAAATGAAGTTCTGTTTTTTAATAAAAGTCGTCAAAATTTTAACATTAAGATCGTTGGTACAAATAAGGTGGTTGTACAAAATGAAGGTTTGTTCAAAACGAGATTTTGCACATATTTTTTTTGTATAAAAAGTTAGTTTATAAAAAAAAG
>JAFWYO010000048.1 GCA_017517715.1 Bacteroidales bacterium | reverse complement strand
TTAAAGGGAGTTATGGGGAAGTTAAGGGAAGTTAAGGGACAATACGAATTATTTCTCCTTTTTTGGGTTTTTCGCAGGCGAGGCGCCTGCGTACCAGATTTCCTTTTTCCGTTCTCCGCTTTCCGCTTTTTTACATCACTTCTGTCCCGATGGGTTCGCCGCTGACCACGCGCAGAAGGTTGCCAGGACGGTTCATATCGAAGACGTAGATGAGCAGGTGGTTCTCTTCGCAGAGGGCGAAGGCGGTGAGGTCCATTATCTTGAGTTTCTTGCCCAGGGCTTCCTGGAAGGTGAGGGTGGGGTATTTGGTGGCCGTGGGGTCCTTCTCGGGGTCGGCGGTGTAGACGCCGTCGACGCGGGTACCTTTAAGGATGGCGTCGGCCTGGATTTCAACGGCGCGCAATGCCGATGCCGTGTCGGTGGTGAAGAAGGGGTTGCCGCTGCCGCCGCCGATGATGACGACGCGGCCGGCCTTCATTGCCTCGATGGCGCGTCGGCGGCTCATTTCCTTGCAGATGGGCTCTATGGCCAGGCCGCTGAGCAGCTCGGTCTTGAGGCCTTGCTTCTCGAGTTCGGCCTGCAGGGCCATACTGTTGATGAGGGTGGCCAGCATACCCATATAGTCGCCCTGCACACGGTCCATACCTTGGGCAGCGCCGCTAAGGCCGCGGAAGATGTTGCCGCCACCAATGACGATGGCCACTTCAACGCCGTGGGCTACAGCCTCTTTGATGTCTTTGGCATATTGCTCGAGCATCGCGGGGTCGATGCCATAGCTTTGGGCTCCCATCAGCGACTCGCCGCTGAGTTTAAGTAGTACGCGGTTGTATTTCATACTGTTTAGATTGTCTTATTTGATAATAAAAAATTGATTCTTAACTTTTTTGTTGATTGCAGTGTCAGATTTTGCGACAACGAAATTAATAAAAAAAACGCTTACGGCGAAGAAAAAACGCATTTTTCTTCGCCGTAATAACAAAATAGAAGTGTTTTTATTTTACAATCAGTTTTTTATACGTTGTGCCGTTTTCGGTGTTGATGCGGACCATATAGGTCCTAGCAGGCCCGTTCCTATATCGTTCCTATATCGTTCTTATATCGTTCTTATATTTTTATATAGGAACGATATAAGAACGATATAGGAACGATATAGGAACGGGCGGAGTGGGTGGTTGCGGATGGCGGACGAAAATCAGGTGTCGCCGCTGACGGCGAGGGCGGCGATGCTGATGCGTATGCCTTCGACGGCGCTCAGTGCCGTCCAGCAGGCTTCGGTGGTGGCTCCGGTGGTGATGACGTCGTCGATGAGGAGTATGTGCTTGCCTTTCAGCTTTTCGGGCTCTCTGACGGCAAAGACTCCTTTCATATTGTCGAGTCGCTGGATGCGGTTTTTGTGCGTCTGCGATTCGGTGTGTTGTGTGCGTATCAGGTTGCCGCTGGCGATGGGGCGGCAGAAGGTCTGCACGATGCCTTCGCACAGCCGCAGGCTTTGGTTGTATCCGCGTCGGCGTTCCTTGCGCTGGTGCAGCGGCACGGGGATGATGGTGTCGACGTCGTCGAACTGTCCGCTCTGGGCGATTTTTGTCCCCAGTTGCCGTCCCATCAGTATGGCCAGTTGTTCGTTGCCGTTGTATTTGATTTGGTGCAGGATGCGTTGTGCTTTGCTTTGTTTCCTGAAAAGCAGCAAGGCTGTTGCGTGGACGATGGGCAGTCGGCCTACGAAACGGCGCTCGACGAAGTTGTTGTCGCCCTGGGCTGTCAGCGCCTCGGGCAGGTCGAGCAGGCAGGCGGTGCACAGCTCCTGTTCGCCGTCGACCAGCGGTGTGCCGCAAACGCAGCAGCAACGCGGGAAAAAGAGTTCTATGAAGTCCCTAAGCCAGCGCATAGCTTGTCGTCAGGGCAGCAACAGGCAGCTGTCGCCGTAGCTGAGGAAACGGAAGTCGTGGTCGAGTGCGTAGCGGTAGCAGCGGTGCCAGTCGTCGCCAATCAGGGCCGAGACGAGGAGCAGCAGGGTGCTTTTGGGTTGGTGGAAATTGGTTATCAGTCCGTTGGTGACGCGGTATTTGTAGCCTGGAGCGATGAGCAGTTGGGTGTCGCCGTCGAGGTGTTCGATGCCGTTGCGGTCCATCCACCGAATCACGTTGCTGTACGACTGTTCGGTGCTTATTGCCGCAGTTTCGAGCTCGTAGGGGTCCCACTGACGGACGTGCATCGCATTGAGGTCGGGGTTGGCATTGAGCTGGACGCCAAACCAATAGACCGATTCGAGGGTGCGCACCGTGGTGGTGCCGACGGGTATGACGGGGTGGCCCAGGTGGGCGATGATGTTTTCGAGGTTCGCGCGGCTTATCTGCACCTTTTCGACGTGCATCTCGTGGCCGCCGATGGTGTCGGCACTGACGGGCTTGAAGGTGCCGGCGCCGACGTGGAGGGTGATGTATTCGGTCTTGAACCCCTTGGCGAGCAACTCGTTGAGCAGACGGTCGGTGAAGTGCAGGCCGGCCGTTGGTGCTGCCACCGAGCCTTCATAATGCGCGTAGACGGTCTGGTAGCGCGTGTTGTCGCTCTCCTCGGCGTCGCGGTGCAGGTAGGGCGGAAGGGGGATGACTCCGACGTTGTCGATCAGTTCGGCAAAGCTGATGCCGCCGGTCCACTGGAAGTCGACCAGCCAGGCGTTGCCGACGGCCTCGCGGCGCGTGGCTTCGATTTTGAAAGTGGAATCCTGAATTCTGAATTCGCGCTCTATGGGTCCTTCTTTCCATTTTTTGTTGTTGCCTATGAAGCAGAGCCAGGTGCATTGTTGGCGCTGCTCGAAGGCCTGGCTGACGGCCATAGCGTGCGGCTCGAGACAGAAGATTTCGATGACCGACCCTGTGGGCTTGCGGAAGAAGAGACGCGCGTGGATGACCTTGGTGTTGTTGAAGAGTAGCATTGCCCCTTCGGGCAACAGCTCGGGCAGGTGGAAGAACTGTGATTCAGCGATTTCGCCACCGCGGTAGACGAGCAGCTTCGACTGGTCGCGCTCGGCCAGGGGGAACTTGGCTATGCGCTCGTCGGGCAGGGGGTAGTCGTAGTCGGCTATTGATATGTTGCGAGGATCAGTGGGCATTGCTGTGTTTGCGGGTAAGGATGGAAAGGAGTATGTACCAGAGTATTATGAACGATATACTGAGCCAGAAGATGTGTGTGGCGAAGCAGATGGCCACGATGGCGACGCAAACCAGAAGGAAGAGGTATTGCACGGCGTTGGTTTTCCACGACATATCCTTGAAATTGAATTTCAAAGAGAACATCGGCAGTTCGCTTACCATCAGGATGTCGGTGATGAGCGATATGATGATGAGTGCCGTTAGGAAAACATTGTTTGTGAGAAGGGGATTACATTCAAATTCACCCTCGGCTATGCACAATTCGCAGTCGCAACTTCCAAGTGGGACCAAATAGAGTGCCAAGCCGACCCAGATAAGGGCGTTGGCCGGTACGGGAAGGCCGAGAAAACTGTGGCTCTGTCGGGTGTCAAGGTTGAACTTGGCAAGCCTGTAGGCGGCGAAAAGCGGTACTAGAAAGGCCGTTAGGCTAAAGAACCGTACCAATGGTCCTCCACCTTCGGAGAGTATCGAGAACAGTATCAAGCCCGGCGCCACGCCGCTGGTGACGACGTCGGCCAGCGAGTCGAGTTCCTTGCCGAGAGGCGACGCAACGCCCAACAGGCGTGCCGCCATACCGTCGAAGAAGTCGAAGAAGATGCCGAGGCAGATGAGCAAGGCGGCAAAACTTATGTCCCCTATGGCTGCAGAAAAACTCGCCAACACTCCGCAGAGGAGGTTGGCGAGAGTTATGATGTTGGGAATCTGTCGTTTTATCATTACCAGAGTTTTACAATCAGCTTGAACTCCTCGTCGTCCCAGTAGGCCTTGAACTCGGTGTCGACGGCGGCGCGCTCCTTATAGTTGTACTCGTCGTCGCAGGCCACCTTGAGGTTCTTGAGGCAGTTGACCTTGTCTCCAAGGCGTGCGTAGGCCACGGCGCGGAGGTAGAAGACGTCGGCGTTCTGGTCGAGGCAGCAGTCGAGGGTGCGGATGCTGTTGCTGGTCTCGCCGTTCATCAGCTGTGCGAAGGCGAGGTTGAAACTGCAGGTGCTGCCCTTGAGCTGCTTCTCGGCGGCCTTGTAGTCGCCCTTCTTGAGGTTGAGGATGGGCAGGTTGGTCTCGGCGTCGGTGCTGCCCTGGCGCTCGGCCTCTTCAAAGTAGTATTTGGCCAGCGCGTAGTCTTTCTGTGCCAGGCAGAGCAGGCCGGTGTTGTTGAGCACGTCGGGGTTGTGGGGATTGATCTGGCGGGCCATATTCAGGTAGCGCTCGGCCTCGGCATAGTCGCCCAGGTAGAACGACACGGCGCCGGCGTTGTTCCATCCGGCCCACTCTGAGCTGTAGTTCTCGGTGGCCCACTTGTAGTATTTCAGCTTAGTCTCGTAGTTGTAGTTGATATATGCTGCATACATCAGCTCGTCGAAGGTCAGCTTGGCGGGGTTGAGGGTGGCCTGTTTTGCCAGCTCGGGGTCGGTCTTGCGGGCCTCGCTGTAGTAGAGGGCTATCTGTGCGCGGCGCAGGTTGGGGAAGATGTCGGTGTTGAGTTGGGTGTAGGTCTCGGCCATATTCTTGATCATCTGCTCGCGCTTGATGAGGTTCTGCTGCGTTTCGACTATGTTGACGATGGCGTGCTTGTCCTGGATGTCCGACTCTTCGACCATAATGATGAAGTGGACCCAGTCCTCGCCGGCGGCGCGGGTGGAGACGATGATTTGCTTCTGGAGCTCGTATTTGTAGTGGTCTATCTCGTAGGCAGGGACCTGCTTGCGGCTGGCCATCGTGTTCAGCACGTCGTCGAGGACGCGTTTGATTTGCACTGTTGCCACCTCGGCGCGGTTCTTGCTGACGCCCACGTTGTTGGTTTCCTCGCCTTCGGGCGATGCCCATCCGGTGATGGTGATCTGCTTGGGCAGTCCGTTTTCGAGCATTATGCGGCGCAGGTCTTCAAGCTGTGCTTTGGTGTTGAAGGTGCGGTTCATCTGGAAGTTCCAGTCGAGGGTGGACTGTCCGTTGGGGAAGTAGATGTCAGCGGTTTCGATGACGCCCTGGGTCTTGTTGTAGTTGATGGGCGAGATGGAGATGTTGCCGCGGATGTTGACCCACGACGAGGTGTTGTTGACGCCGTCGGAGATGAGGACCGTGGGGAAAGTGACGGTTTTGTGCTGTATCTCGTCGGCGAATTTTGCTTCGTCGTCGGTGGTCGATGCCTTGTAGGCAACGGGCGCGAGGGTGACACGTCCGGTTTCCATACCGGGTTTGAAATCCAGTTCGTCGGTGTAGGTGAATCGTCCGCCATTTTCATAGTTGATGGTTATGCCTTCGCCATTGACGTTTTCGCCCTTGAGGGTTACGGGATCGAGGGGGATGGAGCCGCCTTCCCACGTGAAGATGGGCTGGATGAAGAGCGCGGCGCCTTTGTTGAAATACTTTTCGGGGAAGGAGCCGACGAATTTAACCACGACCTTGTCGTCGCGAGTCTCTACTGGGTTGGGGGTGGCTTGGTAGCGCACCTTTTTGCTGTCGGATTTCATTTTCGACAAACCGCTGCAACTGACAAGGAGAAGCGACATCAAGAATACGGTGAAGATTGATTTTTTCATAAAACGAGACTCTTTTTTGTTTCTTGGAGCCATTATGCTGGCTTATGTTCTTTTTGTTTTATTAACTGATTTATAATTATATATATCAATTTTTCGTACCTTTTTGAGGTCGAAAAACTGAATATGGTTTAAAATGCAAATTTACATATAAATTTTGAATTGCTGCCGTTTTTTCAAAAAAAGATGTTTTATTATTAAAAATGGTTGCTAAAAAAGCGTTGTGCGAAGGATTCATTTTTTCGTTTTTTTGTCGCAAATGCGCGCATAGGGGCAGTATGCGCAACGGTCTTTGTCGGGCTTGGCAATGAATGGAGTGGCGGGATCCATTATTTCGGTCAGAAGTGACGTGAGCAGCTCTTCGAAGCGGTCGATGTACGAGGCGTCGAAGGCGGCGGTTTTTTCCCACGAGGCTGGCATAAAGCCCGACGAGAGTGCGCCGAGAGGGAAGATGCCGGCTGTGAAGTTGCCCGTGTAGTGGTGCTTGCGGCAATAGAGCCAGGCGTAGGTCATAACCTGGAACCATTTGTCGGGCACTAGGTTGGGGTCGGGTGTGGGGTCGGCGACAGCCAGTTCGTCGCTATTCACGCGTCCCGACTTGTAGTCGGCTATGCGCATCTGCCCGTCGACGAGGTCGATGCGGTCGGCTATGCCTTCGATATTAACGACTTGGTTGGCAGTGCTGTTGGCGAGGGTTAGCGGAATTGTCATCTGTTCTTCGACCAGGCTTATTTCGATGCGTGTGCCTTTTTTCAGGATTTCTATTTCTTTTTTCAGGAAGGCGGATATCTGCATTTTGGCCACTTCGCAATACAGGTGGTTCTTGCCTTCGTCGCTGCGCCCTTTCAGCACTTTGGATTTGAAGGTGCTGTCGACCAAAGCGGCAGTTTCGCCCAGGGCCTGCTCGAGGGTTGCTGCTTTGACGATATGGTCGCTGTCGCGCAAGTAGATGTCGCGCAGTATTTCGTGGATGTACGAGCCCAATTCGTTGGCTTCCAGCTCTTCGCTCACCTCTTCGTTTTCTTTGACGTTGAGGACATATCCGTAGAAGAATTGCATCGGACAACCGCGGTAGCGGTTCAGGGCCGAGGGGGAGAAGCCGCTTTGGGCCATCTCGATGAGCTGCCGCATCGTACGCTCGTCTTTGTTTATTGTTGTGTTTTCGACGGTTGTGGGGGCTTTGTTGTATGCTACGGCCACCTCTTCGTGGATTTTGATGTTGGGGTAGCGCACTGCCAGCTCGTCTCTTGTCTGCAATATGAAGCGGCTGGGTTCGCCCTTGCCAATGCCTTCGGCGTCAGAACTGTAGAGCAGCCACACGTTTTTGGCGCGCTGCAAGAGCCGGTAGAAATTGTAGGCGTAGACGGCGTCTTTTTCCTTAAAGGCCGGTATGTGGTATTGCGTTTTCAACGACAACGGAATCAGTGAGTTGGTGTTTCTTCCGGCCGGCATAGTGCCTTCGTTGAGCGACAGGATTATGATGTTGCTGAAATCCAGGCTGCGCGTTTCGAGCATACCGAGAATCTGCAGTCCTTCGAGCGGCTCGCCATAGAAAGGCACCGTGCGTCGCTGGGCCAGGCGAAGGTAGATCTTCTGGAGTGTGTCGATGCGTTCGATGAATTTGTATCGGAGCTGCAGCTCGTCCAGATAATTGAGAATCTGGATGAAACAGGCCAGCGACTCTTTCTCTTTCGTGTTTTCGCCAAAGATTTCCTTGTCGGACAGCAGGGTGAAAAGGCGACGGATAATGTCCATAGCCTCGCTGGCAGTAGGGGCGGCGTTGTCGAAGAGAAAAAGAAGGTCGTCGTTCAATCCTAATGTCTTAAAAAACAGTGCTATGTCGTCTTTGGTGGCGCGTATTATCTTTTGTTTGTAGATGAGCTTTGTAATCTGTGAGTACAGGTCGTGCTGTTCGAAATACTTGGAAATCAGAGTGTCGGAGACGATGTTGGTGATGTCGACGTGGTAGAACTTTTCGCTGCGGCAGTTGCAGTAGAGCGATAATATTTTGTTGGCCAGGTTGTGGACGTTGGTGAATGCGTAGGGGAATCCCATCGTCACGTTGGTCGTCTTGACCTGTTGCGGCAGCGAATTGAGGACTGGCAGCAGCAGGCTCTCGTCGGCCAGTATGATGGCGGTGTCCTGAGCTTTGTTTTCGTCTTCGTTTTCGTCTTTTTTGCCCATCAGTTGCCCGATTATTTTGCCTGCGGCTTTGGCTTGCTGAATGTTTTCAGGGCAGTTGATGATGTGTATTTCTCTGTCGCCTTGCGCAAAATGTTCGCCGAAGTTGCCGACATCGGAGTGCTTTTTCGCGTTGTTGCGCAAAAAGTAGCCTGCTTCTTGGTGCAAGTCTTTGAAGTAATAGTCGTCGCCATCGCAAATAAGTGTACCGATGCCGTTTTTCACGAAACAGTCGACGATGCGTGCCTCGCTGGCCGACAGTGCGTTGAATCCGACGAAGTAGATGTGGCTGCAATCCAGATTACCTATCAGTGAATCAATGTTTTCGGCGACGTTGCGGTACGCCATACCGGTATAGGCCTGCTTGTTTTCGCCGAGGCGTTGGCGCAGGCGTGGGTAGTAGACAAACAGCGAGTTGTAGAAATTGAGGTATTTCTCTTGGAACGGGGTCAGTGGCTTTCCTGAAACATCCCATTCGCCCAGGCGTTTGTGCTCGTGGATGTGGCTGAACAGACGGGCGGCATCAACGCAATAGAGGTCTATTTCGGAAAAATCGCCAATCATCATTTCTCCGAACGAGATAAATTCCTCGAACGTCTCGAAGCGCCGTTCCACGCCTTCCAAAGAGCGGTGAATGTCAAAGAGTTCGAACAGAAGGAACTCGTGTGGCACGATTTGCTGCTTTCCCAGCCGGGACACGAGGTCGTCGATGCCTATGATTTCGGGAAGGAAAAAGGGCTTGTCGCCCAGTTCCCTCAGTTGTTTTACGAGAAAAAGTCCGGCGCGCCTGTTGTTGAAAACGACGACCACACGCTCGATGTCGTGCTTGTGTTCGGCCCAGATGCGTTGTGCTACAGATTGCAGGAAAGGTTCCATCGTGTTAGTTTTGTCATTTAACGCTGAAACGTCCATAAAATTGTGTCGGCACCTGTTATTTGAAACGGCTTTTTAAAGTTTCAGCCCTGTTTTGGATGCCACCTGCTCCGCCCGTTCCTATATCGTTCCTATATCGTTCTTATATCGTTCTTATATTTTTATATAGGAACGATATAAGAACGATATAGGAACGATATAGGAACGGGCGGAGAGGGTGGTGGGCTTTCGTGGCGGATGGGGTGGGTTGAACGCTGGTGTGCCCTGGCGGCCGGTTTTGGAATTTAAAAAAGGCTGGCGTCAAACGACGCCAG
>JAFWYO010000047.1 GCA_017517715.1 Bacteroidales bacterium | reverse complement strand
ATTTTGAAGGCCAACGAGAAGGGCAAGATAAAAATCAAGAAAGTGGACGACAACACGGCGGCCGAGGTTGAGATTGTGGTCTACCTGCCGCAGGGGGTGTCGCCCGACCAGATGATCGATGCGCTCTATGCCTTCACGAGTTGCCAGATCAGCTTCTCGCCACAGACGTGCGTCATCGTCGACAACAAGCCGGTCTTTATGACCGCATCGGAAATTCTGCGCCATTCGACCTTCCGCACCAAGGACCTGCTGCGCCAGGAACTGGAAATACAACTTACTGAACTTGAGGACAAATGGCATTGGATTTCGCTCGAAAAGATTTTCTTCGAAAAGCGCATCTACAAACAGTTGGAGAAGGATCAGGACACGTGGGAGGACCAGGTGTCGGCCATCGAACGCGCTTTCGACCCCTACCGCAAGCTGTTCAAAAAAGAGATTACGCGCGACGACGTGCTGAAACTGTGCGAAAAGCCGGTGCGCAAGATTTCGAAGTTCGACATCAAGAAGGCCGACGAGGAGATCGCCAACATCGAGATGAACATCGACGAGACGAAGAACCACCTGGAACACCTGACGGAATACGCCATCGCCTATTTCCGCCACATTCTGGAAAAATACGGCAAAGGGCGCGAACGCAAGACCGAGATTCGCAACTTCGAAGACATACAGGCCGTTACGGTGGCTGTGGCCAACGAGAAACTCTACGTCAACCGCGCTACGGGTTTTGCCGGCTATGGCCTCAAAAAGGACGAGGGCGCCGAGTATGCCTTCGACTGTTCGAAGATGGACGACATCATCGTCTTCCGCAAGGACGGCTCGATGATAGTCACCAAGGTGCAGGAAAAGGGCTTTGTGGGCAGCACCGAATGCAAAGAGATTGAGTTCATCGGCCTGTTCCGCAAGGGCGACGAACGCACGGTGTACAATATGATTTACCGCGACGGGGCCTTTGGCTACGTCTACGTGAAACGCTTCTCGGTGCTGGGCATCACGCGCGACAAGGAGTATTCGCTGACCAAAGGCACCAAGGGCTCCAAGATACTCTATTTCACCGCCAACCCCAACGGCGAAGCCGAAACGGTCACCGTGCACCACGTGTCGAAACCGAAACTGAAGAAGACGAGCTTCGACTTCAACTTCGCCGGCCTGGCCATCAAGGGACGCGCCTCGATGGGTAACATACTGACGCGCAATGCGGTGCGCAGCATCAATATGAAAGACGAGGGCATCTCGACTCTCGGTGCGCGCAAAATCTGGTTCGACGAGAGCATCAAGAGGCTCAATATCAACGAGGCGGGCCTCTACCTCGGCGAATTCAAAGGCAAAGACCGCATCCTGACGCTGATGGCTTCGGGACATTTCCGCACCACCAACTTCGACCTCTCGAACCACTATGACGAGGATATCCTGCTGATTCGCAAGCACAACCCTAAGACCATCATCACCATTGTCTACCAGGCAGCCGAATCGGGCAGCTACTACATCAAACGCTTTGTGGTTGAGGACTTTGACAAGAAACTTTCGTTCCTTGACGAAGGGTCGGGCGACAAGATGGTGACCTTCTCGGTCGACACATTCCCGCGCCTCGAAGTGCTCTATGACGAGAATTCCAAGAAGAAAATCGACAGCGAGATTGTCGAAGTCAGCGATTTTATCGGCGTTAAGGGCTACAAGGCCAAAGGCAAGCGCATCACCACCTTCGACGTCAAGGAGTTCCGCTGGCTGGACCCCCTGCCTGAGCCCGAAGAAACCGACGACGAAGACGATAACGAAAACATCGACGCCGATGCCCTGCCCGACGACCGCGAAGGCTTCGCCGAAGGAACCCAAACAACGCTGTTTTAAGCAGAAAGCGGAAAGCGTCAGCTACTTACAAATCAACAAATTAACGAAATAATTAGATTTCAACTCTCAACTTTCAACTAAATGAAAATACTGGTCATTCTGCCGCGATTCCCCTACCCGCTCGAAAAGGGCGACAAACTGCGTGCCTATCACCAGATAAAAACCCTCGCGGCAGACAACGAGATATATCTCTTTGCCCTGTCGCACAGCAAGGTAAGCGACGAAAGCATTGCCGAGCTGGAGAAGTATTGCCGCAAGATATGCATCGTCCGCCTGTCGAAATTATGGGGCGCCGTGCGTATGGTTCGCAACCTCTTCACGATGCGTTCGCTGCAGTTAGGCTTCTGGGACAGCCGCAAGGCCAAACGCCAGTGCCGCGAGTTCGAAAGTGCGGTCCAGCCCGATGTCATCTACGCCCAGATGGTGAGGACAATGAGCTATGCCGCCAACAGCAAGCGGCCGAAGGTGCTCGACTTCCAGGATGCCCTATCGATGAATGTTGGGCGCAGAATGATGAACAGCAAAGGGTTGCGCTATTTCCTCTATCACTTCGAATTCAAGATGTTGCGTTCGGCCGAATACGAAGCCTGTTCGCTATTCGACCGCACAACCATCATCTCCGAAATTGACCGCGACGCCATACCGCAACAACGCGACAACGTGATCGACATCGTCCGCAACGGCGTTGATTTTGAATATTTTCACCCGCTGGAGCTGGAAAAAAAATACGACATCGTCTTTTGCGGCAATATGCAGTACCAGCCCAATATCGATGCAGCACAGTATCTTGTGGACGAAATTATGCCCCTCGTCTGGCAGTCGCATCCCGAAGCCACGGTCGTTCTGGCCGGTGCCACCCCGACGGCGACAGTGCGCCAGCTGGCTTCGCGCCGCGTCACCGTCACCGGATCGGTCGACGACATCCGCCCCTTCTACGCTCATTCCAAGGTCTTTATAGCTCCGATGCGCATTGGCTCCGGCCTGCAGAACAAACTGCTGGAGGCTATGTCGATGGGGGTGCCCTGCATCACCACCCCACTGGCCAACGACTCGCTTGGCGCCAGCGACGGACAGCACCTGCTGCTGGGCAGTGACGCCACGCAGTTGGCTGCCGCCATCTTGCGTTTGCTCGACAATCAAGCAGAGGCTAAAACCCTGAGCGACAATGCTTCGCTCTTTGTACACAACAATTTTTCCTGGAAAGCGGCAGGCAACGAGCTCTATCGGGTTCTGCAACAGGCCACCGAAAAACACAACTGACAATGAATAGATCCAGCTGGAAGACAAATAAAGGCAAATTCAAAGGCGATACCGGCATCTGGGAAAACGAGAACCAGCGCCGCCCCTCGCCTCAGGAACGCAACACATTCTCGACCGACATAGTCCCCGAACGGGCCATCCTGGTGTCGGTGTGCGACGCGCGCACCACGATGGAGCGCGCCGAAGAGTACCTCAAGGAACTGACCTTCCTCCTCGAAACGGCTGGCGGCGTACCGGTCAAGACGGTCATACAAAAACTGGAACGGCCCGACAGCCGCACCTATGTCGGCAGCGGCAAACTGGAGGAAATCAAAGAATACAAAAACGCTCTCGATGCCGATTTCATCGTCGTCGACGACGAGCTGTCGCCGGCTCAGCTGCGCAACCTCGAAAAGGAATTGCAATGCCGCATCCTGGACCGCACCACGCTGATTCTCGACATCTTCGCCAAACGGGCTCGCACCTCCGTGGCCAAAACCCAAGTGGAACTGGCCCAACTGCAGTATATGCTTCCGCGACTTACGCGTATGTGGACCCACCTGGAGCGTCAGCGCGGCGGCATCGGTATGCGCGGCCCCGGCGAAACGCAGATCGAAACCGACCGGCGCCTCATCAAAGAAAAAATCTCCATACTGCGTCAGCAACTCGAAAAAATCAACACGCAGAAAACCCTGCAACGCAAAAACCGCGAAAGCCTTGTGCGTGTGGCGTTGGTGGGCTACACCAACGTGGGCAAGAGCACCCTGATGAACCTCCTCAGCAAAAGCGACGTGCTGGCCGAAAACAAGCTCTTCGCCACGCTCGACACCACCGTGCGCAAGGTCGTCATCGGCAATCTGCCTTTCCTGCTGACCGACACGGTGGGATTCATCCGCAAACTGCCCACGCAATTGGTCGAAAGTTTCAAAAGCACCCTCGACGAAGTGGTCGAAGCCGACTTGCTGCTGCACGTCGTCGACATCTCCCATCCCGACCACGAGGAACAGATAGCAGCCGTAAACCGTACGCTCGAGGAAATCGGCGCCAACGACAAGCCTACCATTATGGTATTCAACAAGATTGACGCATACACCTATATCGACAAGGACGAAGACGACCTTACTCCCGCAACGCGTCAGAACTGGAACCTCGAAACGCTCCAGAATTACTGGCTAGGACGACAGGGCAACTCCTTCTTTGTCAGCGCCGCCACCCGCCAGAACATCGAAGCCCTGCGCGAAAAACTCTATTCCGAAATATCACGCATCCACGCCATCCGCTACCCCTACAACAACTTCCTGTACTGATATGATTAGTGACCAGTGACACAAACGCGCCCGTATCACAGGTCACAAGTCCCAAGTGATTTTAATTTTTAATTTTTAATTATTAATAATGGAGACAATAAAAAAAATATACAAAATCGGTTACGGCCCCAGCAGCAGCCACACTATGGGTCCCCATCGCGCGGCGGAGATGTTTGCCGCAAGAACCAAAACCAAGGCTTCGCACTACCGCGTAACGCTCTATGGCTCATTGGCTGCCACCGGCAAAGGCCACCACACCGACCTGGCCATCAAGCGCGGCCTCGCGCCCAAAGAGGTCGAAATCGTCTGGCACGCCGACATAGTGAAACCCTACCACCCCAACGGTATGTTTTTCGAAGCCCTCGACGGCGACAACACCGTTGTCGACAGCTGGCTCGTCTACAGCATCGGCGGCGGATATCTGGCCACCGAGGAGGGCGTTGTGCCGCTAGGCATCACCCCCGAAGGCGAAGTCTACTCGCTCAACACGATGAAGGAAATTATGGAATACATCGACAAAGAAGGCCTCTCGTTCTGGGAATACGTCGAACAATGCGAGGACGGAAGCCTCTGGTTCTACCTCGACGAGATGTGGCACCAGATGCAGCAAACCATCGAAGAAGGCCTGCAGGACGACCGCGTCATTGCCGGTGGGCTCCATCTGCGCAGCAAGGCACATCAGTATTTCGTCCGTGCCAGCGGCTTCAAACCATCACTCCAAAGCCGCGCCCTCGTCATCGCCTACGCCCTCGCCACCAGCGAGCAGAACGCCTGCGGCGGCAAAATCGTCACCGCACCAACCTGCGGCAGCAGCGGCGTCCTGCCCGCCGTACTCTACCACCTCAAGAAAAACCACGAATTCAGCGACCGCGAGATACTGCGCGCAATGGCCACCGCAGGGCTCTTCGCCAACGTCATCAAGACCAACGCCACCATCAGCGGTGCCGAAGCCGGATGCCAGGCCGAAGTGGGCAGCGCCTGCGTGATGGCCGCCGTCGCCAGCAACCAGCTCTTTGGCGGAAGCCCCAAACAAATCGAATACGCCGCCGAAATGGCAATGGAACACAACCTCGGACTCACCTGCGACCCGCTCTGCGGACTCGTACAGATACCCTGCATCGAGCGCAACGCGATGGCCGCACTTAGAGCACTGGATATCAACATCTACGCGATGATGAGCGACGGCCGCCACATCATCAGTTTCGACAAAGTCGTCAAAACGATGAAACTGACAGGCCACGACCTCCCCAGCCTTTACAAAGAGACCTCGCTCGGCGGCCTAGCCATCGACGACTAGGGGAAGCTGTCAATTTTTCAGTATCTGCGCCGTATGCGCTTTCGTATTCACCTTGCCGATAGCGTCGATGATAGTACCCTGTTCGTCAATCACATAAGTGGTGCGCAGCGTCCCCATCGTCACCTTGCCGTAGTTTTTCTTCTCGCCCCAGGCCTCGTAGGCCTCCAGGATTTTGTGTTCCGGGTCGCTAATCAGGTGGAATGGAAGCTGGTACTTCTCGCGGAAACGCTGGTGGCTGGCGATGCTGTCGCGACTGACGCCGACAACCTCATAGCCCAACGACAGGAACCTTTCGTAGTTGTCCCTCAAATCGCACGCCTCGCTGGTGCATCCCGGCGTGCTGTCCTTCGGATAGAAATAAATCACCAGCTTCTTACCTCCGAAATCACTCAGCTTGACGACATTTCCATTTTCGTCAACACCTTCAAAATAAGGTGCTTTTGTTCCAATCTGTAACATAATTCTACTTTTTATCTTT
>JAFWYO010000046.1 GCA_017517715.1 Bacteroidales bacterium | reverse complement strand
GCACGGCTTTGAAACGGACCTGGCAGGGCCGTTCCTATATCGTTCTTATATCGATCCTATATCGTTCTTATATTTTTATATAGGAACGATATAAGAACGATATAGGAACGATATAGGAACGGGCGGAGCAGGTGGCTCCCGAAGACAGGCAAAAGCCGGCAACGGGAAGGCAAAAAGTATATAAATCAATGAAAAAGGTAGTAATAGACATCAATTCGGTTCTTCCGCTCTATCGTCGCGGTTGGATTTCGGGCATAGGCCGCACCACCAAAGAACTGGTCGAGCAGCTGGCCAGCATTGGCGACCTGCCGTTCGAATTGATGCTTTACTCGCAGAATGTCAGAGGTATAAGCGGCCGAAAGATGGGCCTCGGCCTTGAATGTCGGCACCTCTTTCTGCCCCACAAGCCTATGGTCAACCAAATGATTGGCAAAACCCACCTGCGCGAGTTGGCCACGGGCTACGACCTGCTGCACATACCACACAATTTCGAGTGGGTCCGCAGGCCGGACCGGACCGTCGTCACAATCCACGATGCGATGTTTTTCGCCCGGCCCGACGAGGTCTTCGACCACGAATATGCCCAGCGCACCTACCCCACCCTGGCACGTCGCTGCCGAGCCATCATAACCTGCTCCGAGTCGTCCAAACGCGACATCGCCAACTATATGGATATTGCTGAGGACAAGATATTTGTCTGTCCGTGGGGTTACAACCGGGACTTGTTTTTCCCTCACGAGGATGACCGTGCCGACAAGCCCTATTTCCTGTGCGTTTCGTGCAGTTTGGGCCGGAAAAACACAATGGCTGTGGTCAAAGCCTACGAGCAATTAGCAAAGCAAAAACCTGAACATAAATTAATTATGGTTTGGAGCAACGCGCCGAAGGAGGTAGTGGACTTTTGCAGCCAGGACCACCTTCGCGACAACGTCAGCATCGTCAACGGCGTCAGCGACGAACAACTTGCCCAGCTCTACAACGGCGCCACAGCTCTTTTTTTCCCGTCGCGCTACGAAGGGTTCGGACTGCCGGTGCTTGAGGCTATGGCCTGCGGCACGCCGGTGGTGACCTGCCGCAACAGTTCGCTGCCCGAGGTTGGCGGCGACGCGGCTCTGTATGTCGACCCCGACGACACGAATGCTATGCTTACTTATATGGAACGTTTTGAACAGGGGGAATTGAAAAAGAGCGACTTGTCGGAACGTTGTCTGTCGCAGGCCTCAAATTTTTCCTGGCAGCGCTGCGCCGAACAAACCATTGATGTCTACAAACACTGTTTAGGAATCTGAAATGAATACATCTGTACTTATCGGAATACCCTGCCTGAAGACTGGCGGCACTGAAATCCAGACACTTCATCTGGTCGAAGCGCTGACCAGCGAAGGCTATCATTGCGTGACGGTATGCTATTTTGAATACGAATTCTCGATGGTTCAGGCCTTTGAGCGTGCCGGAAGCCGTGTGGTGTGCCTGTCGGCCTACGGGCGACGTCCCGAAGGCAACCGCGAAGTGTATAAATTCCTGAAAATAGGGCTGAAACGTGTGGTCGACGAATACCGGCCCAAGATTGCGCACATCCAATATATGGCTCCTGGTGCAATGCCCATCGTTATCCTTCATCGTCTGGGAATCAAGACTATCATTGCCACGCTTCACACCGACGCCAGCATCTATAAAAGCTTGCATATGATACACTTCCTGCAGCGTCATCGGGTCACCGCCTTCACTTGCGTCACCGAAATTGCCGAACGCAGTTTTTTCGGCAACAGCAATCTTTTCGGCGATGACTATTCCCTAAGTAAACGGAACCATCTGACCATTCCTAACTGTCTGCCTTCCAATTTTGTATTTGGCGACCGCGACGAGCACAAAACGACCAAAACGATTGGCCTGGTAGCGCGACTCGAATCAATCAAAGGTGCCGATTTGGCAATACCTGCTTTTGCCAAAATATTGGAAACCAATCCAGAATATCGGCTCATCATTGTCGGTGACGGCAAAATGCGCCCATTGATGGAACAGCAGCAACGCGATTTTGGCATAGCTAGCGACCGCATTGAATGGACCGGGAAAGTGGCCTATGAAAGGCTTGGAGAGTTTTATAATCAGATGGATATCGTTTGGGTTCCGTCGCGCAGCGAAGGGTTTGGCCTGTCGGCCATCGAAGCGATGGCACAGGGCTGTGCCGTTGTTGCCTCCAATGCCGGAGGCCTTGCGGAAGTGGTACACGACGGCAAAGACGGTCTGCTGTTCCAAAGCGAGTCGGCCGACGAGCTGGCATCAAAGACGAAGCAGCTGATTTCCAGCACAGAGCTGTTATCAACAATGCGACGCAATGCCATCACAAATGCCCAACAGTACACATTTGAAAATTACGCAAAAAGAATAAAATCACTATACGCGAAACTATCCTAACAGTTTGATTTTTAAACCATAGGAGACCTCTAAAATTCATTTTTCGAACACGAATTTCACGAATAACACGAATAAATTTCTACAACCCATCGAATTTGTTTTGCAAGCAAAACACGAATTACACGAATAAAAGAGGGTGCATATAATCATTAAACTTTAGACCTTACTTTGTCCGGAATAATAAACCTCATAATCTTCCTGGTGCTTAACGCATACTTTTTCATTTTTATGTTTCGTTATAGCGCCCGCATCAAGGATCCCTTGAACAGCAGCAAATACCTGCTGATTGAGGGAACAGAGATGTTTTTTATTCTGCTCTTTGCCACCGGCACGCTGGCCTTGTCGTCGGCTGGCGGTGGACAAGGAACCGGTACCGGTTTCAACCTACAGGCCATTCGACTACTATTACTGGAAGTGGCACTGCTTATGTCGCTGTTTGTGTGCACAGAAAGGCCCAAATGGGGCGCCGGAACAGTAGCATATCTGATATATATTCTTTGGTGTGTATATTCACTGACTTACGCTGAATCGTTTGAATTTGGAGTCCGGTACATATTAAAGTATCTATACCCAATGATAATAATGATAACGGCGTCAGCATTAGTTCGCGACGAGCAGATATTCCTATCGTGCTGCGTATGGGCCCGAAGGGTGGCCATCGTCAGCGCATTGATTGGCTACTTCCCATTTATAGCGCGTTTTTTTAACGGTACATTTTGGTATTCTACAGCCCTTAACCTCAACTATGTAACGATATCGCTCATTTCATTTGGACTCTATTATTTTTATGGTAAGGACAAAAAAGATCTCATACTCGGCATACTTTTTGTCCTGCCCTGCATCTTGATGGTGCATCGCAGCGGTCTGCTAGCATCTTTCGCAGGTTTGGCTGTTTTTATGTTCCTAAAACACAAATGGATATCACTGCCTTATATTGCTGTCGTACTTGGTATCGGGCTGGCAATTGTATTCTATGTGCCAGCCTTCCACGACAAGATGTTCTGGAAAGACACCGAAAACGAGCTGACCATTATGGACTTGCGTGAAGGAAACATTTCTGAAGATGAAATTCGCAACAATGGTCGCGAAGCATTGTGGAAAACCCTTGAACGAGAATTTTATGCCGGACACGAGCTGAAAGGTAGTGGAATTGGCAGTTGTCAAAGATTCCTGTACGAAAACCCTGCTGGTGTCAAGCAGACCCACGGTGACTATGTACAGATGCGCTGCGACACCGGACTAATAGGATTCTGGCTCTATATTATTGTCGGTGCTATGGTGCTGATACATTGCTTCTTGGTCAGTACACGCAATTATGTGCCCGACTATATAAAATGCTGCGCTATGATTACAGGCGGTGCTATAGTGGGTTGCTATGCAGCAATGTACAGTGAGAATGTTGTTACATACACGATGGCGTCAACAGGCTATCCCTTTGCGCTCTATGGTGTAATGCTGGGAATGCTAAACAAAGTGAAGAAACCAACATATCAATATTCAGAGCGAGGACTCAATTTCTGATGATTTCTGTCGTTATTCCACTGTATAATAAGGTATCAACCGTCGAGCGTGCCATACTGTCTGTTCTGACACAGACAGTACAGGACTTCGAGTTGATTGTCGTTAACAACGGTTCGACCGACGGCAGCGAGAAAGTCGTTGAAAACATCAATGATGTGCGAATAAAACTAGTACATCAGAACAATCAAGGTGTATCGATGGCTCGCAACAGGGGCATTGAAGAGGCTTCGTCGGAATGGGTGGCATTCCTTGATGCTGACGACGAATGGCAACCAACGTTTTTGGAAACGGTTGTGCAACTTCGAGAAATGTTTCCTGATTGCGATGTCTATGCCACTGCCTACCAACGCTGCGACAATAGCGGCAACTTAAAAAAAATAAAGCTACAAGGCTTGTCCGCCGAGGCACAAGAAGCCGGTCAGAAAAAAGACATTTTTTTGTTAGAAAACTATTTTGAGGTTGCCGCCCAATCCGACCCACCATTCTGCTCGATCAGCGTGATGGTTCGAAAGGAAGCACTTATGACCATTGGCGGATTTCCCGAAGGTGTGCATCAAGGCGAAGACCTACTAACCTGGGCACGTCTAGCTGCAAACGGTAAAATAGCCTACAGTCTTAAGCCACAAAGTATTTTCCACACCGGAGAGACCTCGTCGATGGGCATTCCTAAACGCATCCCGGCAGCTGATGACCCCGTTGGCAAGGGTCTTGAAAAAATATACAATCAACATCCTGAGACCAGAGGCTTGAAACAATATATAGCCCATTGGCATAAGATGCGGGCATCGATCTACTTGCGTTTACCCGACTGCTCACGCCAATGCCGCAACGAGATTCGGGCCGCTCGACACTGGCACCGAAACAAACGATTGATATACTACCAAATCCTGTCGTATATACCTTACCGTTTTCGGATGAACATAATAAACCATATTTGACTTATTGGCATACGAACATATCTGTCCTATAACCTATAACCTTTAACCTATAACCTATAACCTTTAACCATTAACCCCCAATGTCCCCCATCTGTCTATTCGTCTATAAACGCTTCGACACCACCAAGCTAATGCTTGAATCGCTGATGACCTGCCCCGAGTGCAGCGAAAGCGACCTCTATGTCTTTATGGACGCAGCCAGAAGCGAGAAGGATATTGAGAAGGTGGTGAAGGTCCGTTCTCTTTTCGAGGGACTTAGCGGATTTAGACACGTCGAAATCTTTCCTGCCGATTCGAACAAAGGACTGGCCCGCTCGGTGATTGAAGGCGTATCGAATGTGTTGCAAAAACACGACGATATCATCGTTTTGGAAGACGACCTGGTCGTTGCGCCGGATTTCCTATCATTTATGAATGAGGCACTTAAAGTCTACAAAGACCGTAGCGACATCTGGAGCATATCGGGCTACACGCCAAATCTTGAGGACATTGATCAAAGCAAAAGTAATGGCGTCTTTCTTGTTCCGCGCGCACAATGTTGGGGATGGGCCACGTGGCGCGACCGCTGGATGAAAGTCGACTGGGAGGTCGTTGATTTTGAGGAAATTGCCAAAAGCGAAGTGCTGCAGGACAATTTTAATCGTGGCGGCGACGACCTGTTCCGCACATTGAAGATGGAGCGTCGAGGCCGTATCGAGTCGTGGGCTGTCCGCTGGGCCTATGCTGCCGCCAAAAACAATATGCTCACCATTAACCCGATGCAGTCCAAAGTCAAAAACATCGGAGTGGAAATCTCTGACAACCACAAGAGTTGGAATGCTGCCCATCACAACGTAGAACTACTTGGCAATCCTACCATTATCGACCCCAACATCAAAATAAACAAAGACATAGCAAAGGCCTTTAAACGCCATCACGACTTAAACATAATCAGCAAGATAGGATACTTTATGCGTATGTATAACCTCGGCTACGATTTTATTAAACGAATTGTCAAAGTTTTTCAATAATAAACGCATATAAAATCAATTATTTAGAACACGAATTTTACGAATAAAGCGAATATATTTTCAATTCACGATTTTGTTTTGCAAGCAAAACACTAATTACGCGAATATATGATAGTATATAAAGAAGAGAGTTATAATATAGTCGGTGCAGCTTTTGAAGTATACAACACATTAGGCTATGGTTTTTTAGAAGCCGTTTATCAGGAGTGTTTGGAATTGGAATTTCAGAAACGGAATATACCTTACGAAAGAGAAACAGAGTTAAATATTTATTACAATGGTCACAAACTAAAACAAAAATATAAAGCTGATTTTGTATGTTATGGCAAAATCATAATTGAACTAAAAGCTGTCTCTAGCATAACCGAAGCACATCAAGCACAAGTATTCAATTATCTACGCGCTACAAAAATGAACTTAGGTATTTTGTTGAATTTTGGATGCTGTGACGGTTTAGAAAAAAAACGTTTATTATTAAGCGACTTCAAATAATCCGTGTAAAATCATTCGCATTATTCGTCGGTCGCTTGCGACCATTCGAGATATAAACAAAAAAATTTATTCGTGAAATTCGAGTAATTCGTGTTCAAAAAAAAACAAAACTTTCGTAATATTCGTCGGTCGCTTGCGACCATTCGAGATATAAAAAAAAACTTTATTCGTGTAATTCGAGTAATTCGTGTTCAAAAAAATGTAAAACTTTCGTAATATTCGTCGGTCGCTTGCGACCATTCAAGATATAAATAACAAAGCTTTATTCGTTTAATTCGAGTAATTCGTGTTCAAATAAAACAATCAGTGTTTTTTGTTGTTTCCAAAATTCTCAAAGTCTTCCTTCTGCCCTTTACTTGGGTTGTGCTGCTTATAATCCTTGCCTATTTTGTCAAAGACAAAAAATGGCGTCGAGGATTCTTTATCAGCGCAATCGTCATTTTGTTGGTATTCACCAACAAGCCTCTACTGCAGTGGTCACAGTATATGACAACACGCCAATACAGCCACCAGAAGCTGCCTAAGCAATACTATAATGTCGCCATTGTGATGGGCGGTTTCAGCGACAGATTTGATACAGCAACGATGCAACCCAACTATATCGAGAATCGTGGAGCTCGACTGTGGGAGGCTATCCACCTCTACCAGTGTGGTGTTGCCGAGAAAATAATGATTACTGGTGATGCTTGTTCGTCATTATCATCTGATGGCGAGACCACAGCCGAGGAGTTCAAACGCTATCTTAGCGATTTCAGCATCCACGAAGACAACATCATCCTCGAGCAGCACGCCCGCAATACAGCTGAGAACGCTACATTTTCGATTGCAATCCTAGACTCGATTGGAATACAGCCTGACAGTTGCATACTGATCACCTCCGCATCGCACCTAAAGCGCAGCCTGCAAAGTTTTGCTACACAAGGCTGGAACATTGACGGTTACGCCGTAACAATCTACCCCAAGCCACATCCCAATATTTACAATTTCATACCACAGTGGCAAGTCCTCACCGATTGGAAAGAGCTAATCAACGAATGGGCAGGAGGGATAATATACAGAATAACCGGGAAATAAAACTTCGAAAAAACATCACATACAAGAATTATTCTTGATTTTTGGGGCCATTTATGGTAATTCCTGTTTAAAAACACAGCTCACTTGCGATCAAAATATCAAATGAAAGTTCTAACATTTCTTGTTCCTTGCTACAATGTAGCCCATTGTGTTCGTCGATGCATCGATTCGATGTTGGCAGAAGCCGTGTTAAACGATATCGAGATACTTCTTATCAACGATGGTTCAAAAGACAACACACTGGAGGTTCTTCGTGATTATGAACAACGTAATCCAGAGGTTGTGCGTGTCGTCGACAAAGAAAACGGCGGCTGGGGTACGGCCATCAACTTAGGCATCCGCGAAGCAAAAGGCAAATACGTGAAAGAGGTCGATGCAGACGATTGGGTCAGCACGGAGAATTTGCCTTCGTATATCGCTTTCCTTAAAGAACACGACATCGACTATATAGCGACCGACTACACCGAATATTTCAAAGCCGACAATCACTATGAGCATCACGGCTACCAACAGGAAATCTATAACATAATAATGTCACTCAACGACTTCTGGGAGAAACATCCGACAGCCTGGGACTTCCCAATCCACGCCATCACCTACCGCACTCAAATGCTGCAAAATGCTGACATTACCGTTGGCGACCGCTACTATGGTGACATCGAGTACAACCTCTACCCCCTGCCCCACGTCAAAACCATCTGCGTTTTGCCGCTGAACGTCACCGTATATTTTCGTGGCAGCGACGAGCAGAGCACCAGCACAGCAGGCTATGCAAAACACTTCCGAGACTATGCGGCAATGAGCCAGCGCATCACAAGTTTCTACCTCTCTATGCCTGAGTCGCTCCACCCAAAACTACGTGCATTTATCGAAGATACAGTCCGCGGCACCCTTGTCCGCTCCTACCATCTAATGATGTCACCCATCTATGCCGGCAAAGCAGATGGCGCGAAAGAAGAGCTGAAAAAACACGACCACTGGCTGAAAAAGACCAGCAGAGAGCTATATAAATACTGTGGCAGCACAAAAAAGCACGGTTTAGCTTTCATCCGAATTTGGAGAATCACAGGCATTAACCTAATGAAACTACGATAAAATGATTCCAAAGATACTTCATTATGTTTGGTTAGGACGAGGAGAAAAATCCGACACCATAAAACGATGCTTCGAGAGCTGGAAAAAACACCTTCCGGACTATCAGGTTATGTTATGGAATGAAGAAACATACGATATAACCACTGCTCCACGTTTTGTACAAGAGGCATACAACGCCAAGAAATGGGCCTTTGCATCAGACTACATACGACTTTGGGCCTTATACAAATATGGAGGCATATATCTTGATACAGATACAGAGGTGTTAAAGCCGCTTGACAGTTTTTTGAAACACAGATTTTTCATAGGTACACAAGTGTTTACGGTTGATGTTGACAAAAATAATAAAAAAGACGTCACAAATCTGTCTATGGGAATAATTGGCACCGAGCCCGGACACCCTTATATAAAAGAATGCATTGATAAATTAGAAAACTCCAGCATAACAAAACCTGACGGCAGCATAGACACAAAAGTAACCAACTACACAATGTCCGACATACTGCAAAACAAATTCGGTTTTATAGTAGAAGACAAATTTCAAGAGTTAAGTGAGGGTATCGTAGTTTACCCATCGTCAGTTTTTGCCGACCGCTTGGCTCCGAAAGCCAGCCCCGAGGCATTCACATTC
>JAFWYO010000045.1 GCA_017517715.1 Bacteroidales bacterium | reverse complement strand
ACCCGGCAGGGCCGTTCCTATATCGTTCCTATATCGTTCTTATATCGTTCCTATATAAAAATATAAGAACGATATAAGAACGATATAGGAACGATATAGGAACGGGCGGAGCAGGTGGGGGGAAATTGTGCAAGTTTCCCCTCCGCGCAAGTTCGGCCTTTTACATCAGATTGTGGATCATTGCATACACAGCCAGACCGGCGACAGACCTGATGCCGGTTTTGCTGGTAATGTTCTTGCGGTGCGAATTGACCGTATGGACCGAAATATTCAGCTGATTGGCTATTTCTTTGCTGCTCAAGCCTTTGGCCACAAGAACCAGCACATCGGTCTCGCGGTCGCTCAGCTCGTAGTTGTCCTGGACTTCCGGTTTTGCGGATTCTTTTTTCATCTCCGACATTGCCGCGCCAATCGTCGACAGGATTTCGCTGCCGCTTTGGCGGATATCAATCTGATAATTAAACAGATCCAATATTTGCTTCTCGACATACTGATACACCAGCGCGACGACAGGCATCGCCGGACACTGCTGCCTGATGGCTGCGAGACATTGCTTTGGAGTGGACGGGAGCAGCGTAGGATTGACTATCAGCAGGTCGGGGCAGGCGGAGTGTAGCCTCTCCTCAAGCGAGCTGGCGCTGTGCAAAGGGGCAAGGATATTGTATCCGCCCGCTTTTTCAAAACAGGCGCGCAACCCCAGACATATCACTTCGGAAGGCTCGACGATCAAAACAGAGACTAACGGCTTCATTTCAAGCTCCTTTCCAACCAATCAACGTATGGTATCAATATTTTCTCTTCGACAAGAGCGTGTTTCTGGATGTCGGACGAAAGTTGCAGGATATCGAACACCAGCTCCATTGTTTCTTCGGGTAAACTGTTGTCTGGCAGGTATTTATATACAATCTGCGTCAAGTCGTTCAACTTGTCGACCAGGCCTTCGTGCGACTTTTCGGAATGCGACTTGGCAGAACCGCGTTTGCGAACGCCCTGCTGCAAACTGATCAGACGCGGGAAATCGTACTTCTCTTCGCATTGGAAATGGTCGATGATTTCATTTCTGAAATCGGAATAGAACTGCTTCAAAAGCTGTCCGTACTTGCCTTCGATGCGCGACGCTATGTGATTGATATGCTTTCCGATATGCGGCAAACGCTCGTCGGTGTAGTAAGAATGCGAAGCCTCAAGATACGGCACCAGGTGCGTCATATCGATCGTGGCAAACTGGTTGATGTCCGGCTGGAATTCGTCGTAAGTGTAGAGATTGCATATCAGCAACATAAAATCGACAGGGACATTGGCCGCGCGGCAAACCTCAGCGACCGACTTTTCGCCGAAGCCCAACGGGATTCCGAAGCGCGGCAAAACGAGGATAATGTTGTGGTTTTCGGCGACTATGTCCGCCAGTTTCATCTTGGATGTGAACATAATATTGTTGTTGATATGTTAATATTATTCGCTTATTCTGAGACATATACGCGCTTCACTCGCGGCGAGACCGAAGTGAGTATCTCGTAGGGTATTGTGCCTGCCGCTTCGGCCATACGGCACAGCGAGTCGGCCGAACCGAATATCGTCACCTCGTCGCCCTCCGAACAGGGCACATCGGTGACATCAACAAAACACATATCCATACAGATGCTGCCGATGATGGGCGAAGCGACGCCATTTATCTGAATATGACCGTTTTCGTAGCCCAGATGGCGCGAAAGGCCATCGGCATATCCGATGGGGATGATGGCTATCCGCGACTCGCGCTGTGCCACCCAACGGCGATTGTAGCCCACCGAGTCGCCGGCAGGAATGGTTTTCACTTGCGAGATGCGCGTTTTCAGGGTGCTGACTGGCATAAGCATTTTCTGCACATCGGGTTCGGGCGAAATGCCATACAGGCCTATGCCCAAACGCACCATATCCATCTGAGCCTCAGGGAATCTTGTGATTCCCGACGAATTAAGGATATGGCAAAGGATATCGTTCCGTCCAAGCAGCTGTTTCAATCGCGACGATCCTTCGCGGAAACGGCTGATTTGCTGCCGCGTGAAGTCGTCCATTTCCGGGTCCTCGCTGCAAGCCAGATGCGAGAAGATGGAACAGACCTTCAGGGGCGAATCGTCTGTCAGCAGCATCGCGGCCAGTTCCTCCATCTGGGAAGGGTCGAATCCCAAACGGTGCATACCCGTATCGAGCTCGATGTGGATGGGAACACGTTTCCCATTTCCGACATAGACGCGGGCCACTTCCGAAAACGATTTGAGAATACGGAAACTGTAAATGTCTGGTTCCAAATTATATCGAATGATATTGTCGAAACTTTCCTCCTCGGGATTCATAACCATTATGGGCAGCGTGATGCCATTGCGCCGCAGCTCGACGCCCTCATCGCTATAGGCAACGGTGAGATAGTCGATATGATTGAATTGCAGCGTATTGGCTATTTCGACCTTGCCGGCCCCGTACGACGAGGCCTTCACCATTGCCATAAGTTTGGTTTGCGGTTTGATGCGCGAGCGGTAGAAGTTGGCATTGTGCACCAATGCGTCGAGATTGACTTCCATAATAGTCTCGTGGCGTTTGCGTTGCAATACTTCTGCAATTTTTTCGAAACAGAAAACACGCGCACCCTTCAGCAGGATTGTCTCGTTCTGGAAATCGGAGAACGGATGGCGGAGCAGGAAATCGTCCGTGGTCTCGTAGAAAAAGCTCTTGATATCAGCGAATTGGTCACGATTGCGGCAGAGGGCCTTCCCTACTCCGATCAGCTTCGTTATGCCGCGTTGCGAGATAAGCGTGGCAACCTGAGAGTACAGCCGCTCTTCCGGCAGGCCGGACTGGAGTATGTCGCTGATGACAAGCGTTTTGTTGAAATGCTGATGCTCGTGCTGCACAAAATCGAGAGCGATAGACAACGAATTGATATCCAAGCTATAGCTATCATTGATAAGCAAGCAGTTATTGATACCCTCGCCCATCTCGAGGCGCATTTCGACCGACATCAGCGTGCGGCACCTCAGTGCAATGGTTTCGCCGTCGTAACCCAGATAGAACATCAAGGCGATGCAATGCATTGCATTCTCGACAGATGCGCGATCGACAAAAGGAATCTCGATCGAGAAAACGTTTGCCGATGCCAGCTCGTCGCCATTCTTGCGCACCTTCATCATAGTTGAGTGGTCCCTGACTTCCGTTTCAAGAAGCTGGATATTGCTTTCTTCCGACTTGCCCCACGTGAAACGGTTCAGGCTCCTAAGACTGTCATTTTCAGAGATTACTGAATGTATGTCCTTATGGTCCAAACAATATATCAGAACCTTGCAATGAGTGAAGAGCTGCAGTTTCTCGGCTATTTTCTGATGGCGGGTAAGGAAATTCTCATCGTGGGCCTGCCCGATATTGGTGAAAATGCCGATGGTCGGCTGGATGACATTACGCAGCTGCTCCATCTCGCCCGACTCGGAGATTCCGGCCTCGAACACTGCAAAATCGTTGTTTTCAGACATTTGCCAAACAGAAAGAGGCACTCCGATTTGAGAATTGTAACTCTTGGGGCTGGCCACGATATTGTAATCGTCGGCAAGCAATTGGACAATCCAGTCCTTTACGATTGTCTTGCCGTTACTGCCGGTGATGCCGACAACAGGCATATCGTACTGCAAACGATGCTGTTCGGCGATGCGTTGCAGGGACGCCACAACATCCTTAACATACCAAATGTTCGCTTCTGCAAGCGACTGCAAGCCGGCGCGCATCTCGTCGTCCAACTCGTTGCAAACAACGAAATTACGGACACCATTATTATACAAATCCTTAATGTATCGGGCTCCGTTGTTGCGCTTGGTACGAATGGCAAAAAAGAGCGTCTTTTCGGCTTCGGTAAGTTTGCGGCTGTCGGTAAGGATATTGGTGATCGCCGCATCGTCGTTTGCGATGTGGCAATCAGTGTATTTTATTATGGCGGTAATATCTTTAGCGGTCATTATTATGATTGTTTTTTGATGAAACGGTATGCAAGCTGGCATTCCAGGCATTTCTTGCGACTGCAATATTCGGTAAAACGCTGAATGACAGATTGCGACTCAGCAGCATTCTTTGGCATCACGCCTTCGTCAATCCATAAACGGACTATATTGTTTTTTTCGGGCGGCAACTGATGCAAGAAAGACAATGCACGCTCTTTGTATCTGTCGTCTCCGTGCAATTCGCCGTATTTAAACAACAATGGTATCCAAGCATTGATGAGTATATTGTCTACCAAGCTTTTACCTAGTTTTTTGGGCGAGGGGTCGGTCTCTTTGTCAAAATTGTAGTGCGTCTGCCAATAGTCTGAGGCACAGACATCGAAAAGCATCCGTAACGATTTGACATCTTCTGCCTCCAACAATTTGGAGAAGAGATTGTTGGATTTGTAAATCAAGTTTGCGAACTGGCTGATACGCAATGTCGGGAAGCTGGCAGGTCGGATGCGGAAAAACTTCCACGAATGGCCCGCCATCGGTGTCAGCTGATGGGCCGCGCTCAAATACTTATATTCCAACTGCATACGCTTAGGATACTCGTCATTGAAATCACCGTCCAAAAGGCCGGCCTGTCCCATATAGAGCGATTCTATTCGGAACGGGTTGTCCTTTATTTTTGCGACGACGCGCATCGGTGTCACTTTTGCCAGCAGCTCGAAAGGGAAGGCATTGGTCTTGCCGCCAAAATAGTGCGCGGTCAGGATATAGCAGGTTTGCTCCCAGCTGCCTTTGGAGGCTTTAAGAATACGGTCTATATCGTTGGTTTTTCGCTCGATGCGTTCGACAAGCAACCGATCCTGACTTAAATCGAACAGGAAATCGGGGATTTCCGAAAGGCGCGAACCGCAAGGTATCTTGCGGTCGTCGGCCGGATGCATCAGACTTTCATAGTTGTTCCAAACATAGTCCGGAAAAGAATTAGAGATATCCAAAGTGGCGACCTTCTTGCCGTTTTCCAACACTATATCAGCATCATAGATGTATACGACGTGCAAGATGACATTATTGTACGCCTTGTCCGACGAGTGCTTGTGGAGATTCCAATCCGACGCGCGGATGTGGACCTCCACGTTGCCGGCCCAGTGTATGCCGTTTATCGAAACACGAGCATCGAAAAAATCCGGGCCCGCATCGCGATTCAGTTCGCCGGTCTTTTCAATAGTGACAGGCAGCCCTTCTACCGTAGTGAGAGGTCCTTCAAGCAACCGGTGTTGCCACACATACTGTAGAAAAGCTTCCGTCATTGTCAACTAGTTAAACAGGTCTTTCATCTTGTCGAAGAAACCACGTTCCTGTTTTGATGGATTGGGCTGGAAATTAGGATGTTTCTCCAGATCTTCCAAAATGGCTTTCTCTTCCTTTGTCAAACTTTTGGGCACCCACACGTTGATGCTGACAAGCATATCGCCACGCGAGTAGCCGTTCAGGTCGGGCAAACCCTTTCCTTTCAAACGGATAACCTTGCCGGACGGCGTCCCCTGCTCTATTTTGACACGCACCTTGCCATTCAGCGTCGGTATCTCTATGGCGCCACCCATCGCGGCCTCCGAAAAGGTGATGAATGCATTGTAGAACAGGTTGTTGTCCTGGCGTTCAAAGACCTCGTTGGGAATCTCTTCGACTTGTATAATCAAGTCGCCCGGAACGCCGCCGTGAGGGGCTGCGTTGCCCTGTCCGCGCATCGACAGTTGCATACCGTCGCTGACACCGGCAGGGATATTGATGGTTATGATTTCTTCAGATTTTACTATTCCTTCACCGTGGCAGTCGTGACATTTGTCCTTGATGATGCGTCCCTGACCGCCACAATAGGGGCACGCCGACTGGGTCTGCATCTGCCCGAAAAGCGAGCGACGCAGCTCCGTAACGACGCCGGTACCGTGGCAATGCGAACAGGTCTCGAAACTGTTGTTGCGAGCTCCGGATCCGCCGCACGTTTTGCAGGGGACATATTTGGCGACCTTGATTTTTTTCTCTACACCTTTATCAATCTCTTCGAGCGTCAGTTTCACTTTGATTCGCAGGTTGCTGCCTCGCGAAGTGGCACGTGCGCCACCGTGTCCGCGAGAATCGCCAAAACCGCCGAAACTGAATCCGCCGCCACCAAAAATATCGCCGAATATGCTGCCGAATGAA
This sequence comes from Bacteroidales bacterium, assembly GCA_017517715.1. GTDB lineage: Bacteria > Bacteroidota > Bacteroidia > Bacteroidales > P3 > Colimorpha. The sequence goes on along the minus strand of JAFWYO010000045.1, from coordinate 682 downwards.
GAGAATATGTCATCCATACTCATTCCCTGGCCGCCATATCCGCCTGCGCCATCCAACCCTGCGTGGCCAAACTGGTCATAGCGGGCCTTCTTGTCGGGATTGCTGAGTACATCGTATGCCTCTGCGGCCTCTTTGAACTTCTCTTCAGCCTCCTTATCGCCAGGATTACGGTCGGGATGATATTTGAGAGCCAGCTTGCGATAAGCCTTCTTCAAATCCTCGGGCGACACATTCTTGTCAACACCCAACACCTCGTAATAATCTCTTTTTGACATATATAATTTACCTCGATTTTTATTTTTTTTCTTTTAAACTGTCGTTTGACAAATAATTAATTTGCAACTACAACCTGCGCAAAACGGAGCACGTCGTCGTTCAGGAAATAGCCTTTCTTGACAACATCGATAACCGTACCCTTGGCCTCGGGCACAGGGGCAGGGATCTGCGTGATAGCCTCGTGGTAATTTTCGTCGAACTTGGCTCCCTTGGCTTCCATAGGCTTGAGTCCTTTTTGCTGAAGGGCGCTCATCATATTTTTGAGTATCAGCTGCATTCCCTCTCTGGCAGCATCACCTTCGGCCATATTGGCCAAAGCGCGTTCCATATCGTCAATGATGGGCAGCATCAACTTGATGACGTCCTTGCCGCCATTCAGTATCAGGCTGGCCTTCTCGGCCGTGGT
>JAFWYO010000004.1 GCA_017517715.1 Bacteroidales bacterium | reverse complement strand
TCCCTGCAGCCTCGCGCCTGCACCGCCGCATCGGCAAGCTCCACCCCTTCGACCGCGCGCTGATACTGCTGTGGCTCGAGGATTTGCCCTACGACGAGATTGCAGCCATAATGGGCATCAGCGTCGACAATGTAAGCGTGCGACTGGTCCGCATTCGCGAAAAACTCAAAAAAATAACCGATTAAATCACTTGCAAAATGGAAAACAATTTGGACATCAAGCAGGAACTGCAACAGGAACTCTGCGGACTGCAACAGCATATAGAACATCACAGCACATTCCGCAGCGACGTATGGCGGCGTGCCGTCGAACGCCACGCAAAGCATCTCTTTAACCGTAACCTATTCTACAGCATTGTCTTGGCTGTGGGAGCTGCGTTTGTCACGTTTCTGCATTTCGCGGAAGGCATACTCGACCTGTGGCTGGTTGTGGCTTTCGATTTTTTAATGGCACTGATTATAGTTTCCGGTATTCTGACCACATTCAATCTTATACGTCCGCTTACGGGCAGCCGCGACGGGCTGCAGACACTGCGCGAAACGGTGAATAACTGCACCGACAGCAGCCGGCGCGGAAACCGCATAATTCAAATCCTGGGCGGAATACTTATCGTTGCAATTATTGTCTATCAATTCAACCGAAGCACCTTCGACGGCCTCATCACGTTGTTTAGCACTGTCCCGACAGGTCTGTTGGTCGGCTTCCTTGTCAACAAACGCGAGAAAAAGAAATACCGCGAACTTGGCGACGAGGTGGATGAACTGCTAAAAGAAGAATAACAAACGACACGGAAGCCCAATTGGGCTTCCGTGTCGTTTGTTTCCAGATAATGCGTCAGCCTACGAAAACTGCGCAATTTCGTCCAGGGGGCGATGGGTGGGCTGGTTGGGCTCCGAGGCGCGGTAGCCGAGCGAAATGACGGCCATCACCTCTTCGTTGGCGGGGATATTGAAGAGCTTGCGCAGCTCGTCGCTGTCGCGCATACCCATAATGAGGGTGTCGTAGCCCTTGGCGCGGGCGGCAAGGATGAAGTAGGCGTTGCTCAGGCCGTTGTCGTAGGCGCCCCAGCCGTCGCCTATCTCGTTGGTTTGCTGGCCCTGGAAGAAGCCCGACTTGCCTTTCTCGTAGGTGCAGACTATCAGCACCGGCGCGCCAGCGATGTTCTGCTTGTTGCGCTCGCCGACAAGGTTGCTGACGGCCTCAACCTTCTCGGGGCTCATCGCGACGTAGTATTTCGACGGCTGCTGGTTGGCCCACGAGGGGGCTTCCTGGGTGGCGACGAGCAGTTCGCGCACCTCGGCTTCGCTGATGGTTTTCGATGCGTCGTAGCTGCGGACGCTGCGGCGCGTGGCCAGCACCTCGTCAAAGGTGACGGCTTTGCTGGTTTGGACAGCGTTCTCTTTGTTGCCTGTGCAGCCCGACAGCATCACGAGCGTAATTGCGGCTGCGAAAAAAAGATTTGCTTTCATTGTATTGAATTTTAATTATATGATTAATTTTGATCTTTGTTTACGTTGTCATTCCTGACCTGCCACATCTGCCAGCTGTTCCAAACGTTCTGGAACACAGAGTAGAAGGCCAGGAATACCGACGCCAGCGGCGTCAGATAGTAGCCCGCCATCCAGATTCCCATAGCCGTGTTTTTCTGCCCAAGCAGTTGGCCGCCACTGATTTTGTCGCCAAAACGCGCCCCCAGCCAGCGGCCGAAGCCGAACTGCAGGACGCAGAACGCCAACGACGCCACGCCCAGCCACGCAATGCTGCCCCAGTTGCCCTCGCCGTGCAGGAAGATGAAATCGATGGTCTTGCCAAGCGTAAGTAGCAGAGCCACAGCCCAAAGGTAGAACGACAGCCCTTTGTGGCGGCGCAGCAGCTCGCCCGTGCGCGGCAGCCACGCCTCGATGGCCCACGCCGCAAAGAAGGGAAGGCCCAGAACGATGCTTATTCGCCTGAGAATCATCCAGAACGACTCAAGAAACGGCATATCCTGGTGTGTGCCGATGAACGAGAAGTAGACGGGCGCCACCACCGCTACCATCAGGTTGCCGATGATGGTGTAGGCCGTCACTGTCTCGCGGTTAGCGCCTAGCATACAGCTGATTACCGCCACGCTCGACGCCACCGGGCACAGCACGCCTATCAGCACACCCTGCGCCACGATGTCGCCCGCACCGAACCACTTCAGTATCAGGTATGAACCCAGGCTGACCACAATCTGGAACAGCATCAGCCACACATCGAGCCGGCTCATCCGCAGCCGACGGATGTCAACGGCACAGAACGTCAGCAGCAGTATGCTGAAAATCAGATAGGGAACCAAAAAATTGAGCACGGCGCACCAGCGGTGCAGCAAAAGGCCAAGAACGATGGCCACGGGAAGGACATAGCTTCTGTATTTCTGCATTTTCGTTTCTTTAATCGGTTGGCAAAAGGTTTGGTATCAGGCGTTTGGCCGATATGGTATTCCCGTTTCGCACTGCAAAAATACTCATTTCCGCCGAATCGGCCAACGCCAACGTCGTCGCGCTTCGCAAAACAACCCACACCGACCGCAGGAAAAACCGACCAAAATTTTAACTTAATTCTATCAAAGTTTACTGATTTAGAATTTAACAAAACTTTGATAAGAATTAGGTAAGAATTTGGGTAAAATTTGGTCCAGTTAGAAGTCTGGGAAACAATACTTTGAAAAAATGCAAAAATTTGCAGATTTTAACTGTTTTTAAGTTAAAACCGTTAACTTTTTAACTTAAAATTTAACAATTGATTAACAAGGCTTCGTTTAAGGAATGGGGGCAGGTTGTGCTGGGCGAAGGGCAAAGTTGTCTGGCGGCGGCGATGCGGATTTTTGCATCTTTATTCCGCTGTGGTTCAAACTGTTCGGCCGATTGTGCACAAATGATGGACTGTCGGATCGAAAAAAATGTGTATTTTTGCAAAATATTTGTGTCATTTTCTAAAAACACCGATTATGCTTAGAGAAGAAACGGTCTTCGGACCCATATATAGCCGCCGTCTCGGCACCTCACTGGGAATCAACCTATTGCCCGAAAAGGGCAAGATTTGCAACTTCGACTGCATCTATTGCGAATGCGGCTGGAACCGCGACGGGCGCGGCGACACCGTGCTGCCCACGGCCGCCAAGGTGCGCCACGACCTTAGCAACAAGCTGCAGGACCTCTATGCCGACAACGTCAAGGTCGATTCCATCACCTTCAGCGGCGACGGTGAATCGACGCTAAACCCTGAGTTTCCGCAGATTATCGACGATACGCTGGCCCTGCGCGACCAGTTTGCACCATCCGCCAAAGTTTCCGTCCTCAGCAACGCCACGCGCGTCCACATCCCCGAGGTGTTCGCCGCGCTGCGCAAAGTCGACAACCCGATAATGAAAATCGATGCGCCCACCAACGCGCTAATTGCCAAGATAAACAACCCTGCGCCGGGCTATGACGTGCAGCGCGTCATCGAGTCCCTGAAGCAGTTCGGCGGCGATTTCATCCTGCAGTGGTGCCTGCTGCGCAGCCCCGAGTTCGACTCGACGCGCGACGAGGTGGTGCTGCCGATGCTCGACATCATCCGCACGCTGCACCCGCGCGAGGTTATGGCCTACACCATCGACCGCCCCACCCCGGCCCAGAACCTGCAGAAGGTCACCCCCGACGAGATGCGCACCCTCCTCAAACCCCTCATCGACGAAGGCTTCGCAGTGCAGATAAAAGGGTGATTATTTAGCAGACAATTATTGCGTTGCCGCAACTTCAGAAGAAAACAGACATATACAGAGGCAGATAAGTGACATTTTCGTTTCGCTCAACGTTGCAGGGACCGAACACAATGCTACGGCCTATCCTGTCGGCGTATCTTTCTATGGCGGCATCCAGTGAGGCGTGCTTGCGGTAGTTGCTGCCCGATTTTACTTCGACGATGTCAATCTTGCCGTTGTTGGCCAGCACAAAGTCAAGCTCTTGGCGGCTCTTGTGGTCGTAGTAGTGTAGCGGCAACCCTTTCGATGCAAGTACGCAGGCGATTTGGTTTTCTGTCAGGGCACCTTCGTTTACGCCGATATCTCCGTTCATTACCTGCATTTGTATGTTGTGCAGCAACATACTGCTCATCAGGCCGGTGTCAACAAGATAAAGTTTGTACAGGCTTCGGTTTTCGGTGGCTTCAAACGGCAGTTCGAATGCCTTGGTATTGAACGAATAATATGCCAACCCGGCATCGACAATCCATTGCGTGGGGTTGTCGTATTTGCGGCGCGAGGCCCCCTTCTCCAGGTTCGCCAGGACAAAACGCTTGTCCTGCTTGCCTAACTCGGCGGGAATGGCATCGAGCACCTGGCGTGCTGACGAACGGTAGTTGCCTGCATATTTGGCTATGTCGGCCTTGTATGTTGTCAGAATAGAGCGTTGCGTTTTTACAACCTGCCGGAAATCGTTTTGTTCCAAGAAAGCCCTTACGACATCCGGCATTCCGCCGACAACCAAGTACTCGCGCCAATAGCGACTGATCTGATCGTGAATCACTTGCGGCACAGGCTTGATATTGTTGTAGCAGTTGCGCAAAAGTTCCAGTATCTCGCCGTTTATACCTTTTGCCCACAAAAATTCTTCGAAGTCCAAGGGATATACCATTATTTCCTCTTCAAATCCGACGGGGTACGATGGAATGTCTTTGTAGTTGATGCCCAGCAAAGAACCGGATTCAATATAGTCGTATTTTGCCTCTTCCACCAAAAACTTGATTGCAGTCCTTGCCTTGGGGCATTCCTGAATTTCGTCAAAGAAAATCAATGTTTTACCTTCAACAAAAGGGCCGAAGCCCATTGCGGAAAGGCTTAGGATTATGGAACGCGTGTCGAGAGTGCCTTCAAAAGCATTCTTGGCGTCGGGATTTCTAAGGAAATTTATTTCTATAAAATGGGTGTAGTTTTCCTTGGCGAACATCCTGACGGATGTCGTTTTCCCGACTTGACGAGCTCCGCTCAACAGCGCGGCACGCTTTTTTGGATTGTTTTTCCATAAGTTAAGCTGTTGAATTACTTTTCTTTGATACATTTTAATAAGGCGTTTTTATGGATGCAAAGATACGAATTTTTATATATATACAAAATTTATTTTGCAACTTTTTACAGGATTTTTGAGGGTAAAATTACAACTTTTTGCAACCTTTTTTAGGGTGAATTTGCAACTTTTTGCAAGGTTTTTGAGGGTGAAATTGCAACTTTTTGCAAGGTTGGTGTTGACGGCGAAAAACGACAAAGAATCTGCGGACTTTTGATTGGACGATTTTCTGCTCGTTGTGTGCTGCCAATATGTGTTTTCCTGATTGCAAAATACGATGATAATCATTATGCAAACAACAAAAAATCAACAAAATAAAAATATTTTTTGTCCACGTCGCAAAATGTTCGTATCTTTGCAAAATTGAATTCATTAATTAATAACTAAATATAAAAGAAATGTCAAAAATGCTTTTGCTGGGCGATGAGGCTATCGCTCAGGCTTTTATAGACGCTGGCGGTAGTGCCATCAACAGCTACCCCGGAACCCCCTCGACTCAGATCACTGAGTATGTGATGAAATCAAAACAGGCTAAAGAACAGGGTGTTGTCGCCAACTGGTGCGCCAACGAGAAGACGGCCCTCGAGGCTTCAATCGGCGTGGCCTACGCCGGCAAGCGCGCTATGACCTGTATGAAGCACGTGGGCCTCAACGTCTGCGGCGACCCCTTTATGAATGCCGCCATTATCGGCACGAAGGGTGTGCTGATCGTCGTTGCCGACGACCCGTCGATGTTCTCGAGCCAGGACGAGCAGGACAGCCGCTACTATGGCCACTGGGCAATGATTCCGATGCTGGAGCCCTCGAACCAGCAGGAGGCCTACGATATGGTCTTCTTCGGCTATGAACTGAGCGAGAAGCTGGGCACACCCATCCTCTATCGCATCCCCACCCGTCTGGCTCACAGCCGCGCCGGTGTGGAGCGCAAGCCCGTGCTGCCGCAGAACCCGCTGACCAGACCCAGCGACCCGAAGAGTTTCGTACTGCTGCCCGTCAACGCCAAGCGCCTGTATCGCGACCTGATCGACAAGCAGCCCGCCTTCACCAAATCGAGCGAAGAGAGCGGATACAACAAGTATTTTGAAGGTACCGACAAGAGCCGCGGTATCATCACCACCGGCATCGCCTTCAACTATCTGCAAGAGAATTTCCCCGGCGGCAAGTGCCCCTACCCGGTGGTCAAAATCACCCAGTATCCGCTGCCGTTCAATATGCTCAACAAGCTGTATGACGAGGTTGACGAAATCCTCGTTCTCGAGGACGGCCAGCCCTTCGTCGAGGAGCACATCAAGGGCTTCCTGGGCAAAGGCAAGCCTGTCCACGGCCGTCTGGACGAGACCATCCGTCGCGACGGCGAGCTGAACGCCGAGAAGGTGGCTAAGGCTCTGGGTATGAAGGTTGCCAACGGTCCTGCCGTTCCCGAGGTGGTCACCAACCGTCCGCCAGCCCTCTGCGTGGGTTGCCCCCACATCGACAGCTACGAGGCCGTCATCGACGTGATGAAGAAGTATCCCAACGGCCGCGTTTTCGGCGACATCGGATGCTACACGCTGGGCTTCAATATGGGTGCCATCGACACCACCGTCTGTATGGGTGCTTCGGTCACTATGGCCAAGGGTGCCTCGGAGATGGGCATCTTCCCCGCCATCGGCGTCATCGGCGACGGCACGTTCGGCCACAGCGGTATGACCGGCCTGCTTGACTGCGTCAACGAGAAGGCCAACGTCATCATTATGATTCTCGACAACGACATCACGGCTATGACCGGCGGCCAGCCCTCGAGCGCCAACCAGAAGCTCTTCAACATCTGCAAGGGCCTCGGCGTCGACCCCGACCATATCCGCACCATCGTGCCGCTGAAGAAGAACCACGACGAGTTTGTCAAGATCCTCGAAGAGGAGATTGCCTACAACGGCGTCAGCGTCATCATCCCGCAGCGCGTCTGCATCGTCGAGAACAAGAAGAGAATTGCAGCAAACAAATAAAAAAGTGAATAGTGGCGAGTGAATGGTGAATTGCGAGGGGCGGCGCCGGAAACGCCGAATCGCCAATAGCAAATCCCGAATCACAATTCACTATTCACAAATCACAAAAATAAAGAATAGAACAATGAAAAAAGACATCATACTTTGTGGCGTGGGCGGCGATGGTATCGTCTCCGTAGCCAAGATAATAAGCGACGCAGCCCTCAACCTGGGCCTCAACGTCAAGCAAAGTGAAATCCACGGTATGTCGCAGCGTGGCGGCTCGGTGTTCAGCCACCTCCGCGTCAGCAGCGACCCCATCTTCGCCGACGTCATCCCCGAAGGCAAGGCCGACATCATCCTCAGCTCGGAGCCTATGGAGGCCCTGCGCTACATCAACTTCCTGGCTCCCGACGGCGTGGTCATCACCAACAGCGACCCCTTCGTCAACATCAACAATTATCCTGACATCGAGAAGGTGTATGCCGAGCTGAAGAAGCTGCCCCGCCTGGTGTGCTTCAATGCCAATGCCATTGCCAAGGAGCTCAACGCCCGCGGCAATATGGTCCTGCTGGGTGCTGCCGCCCCCTACCTCGAGATTGCTTTCGAGGAACTGGAGAAAGCCATCAAGGCCATCTTCGGCCGCAAGGGCGACGCCGTGGTCGAGACCAACATCAAGGCCATCCGCGCCGGTCGCGACGCCAAGTAAAGACTTAAATTATAGTGAGTTTGAAGCCGCGGAGCGCAGCTCCGCGGCTTCATTATTGGACAAAAAAATGAAAAGACTTTTACTGTCGCTTTTGCTTGTAATGGTGGCGGGATGCTGTCGGCAACCTGCGGCCAAAGCTCCCGAAATGGAACAGGTGGCATCCTTCAGGTTGGGCCAGTCGGCCGAGTTGCGTCTGCTCGGCGACGGCAACCTGTCGCAACTGGAGCTCTACTATTGCGATGAACTGCAGGAACTCGTAGGTACTGCCAACACGGACTATGTGCGCAATGACGATGGCCGCATAGCGCTCGACACCGTTGCCGACTCTGCGGTCGCCATCGCCTATGTGGTCCGCACCTTCGACCGCTCGTCGACCTACGGCGCCGAGGTGTGGTACGTCGTCTATCCCTATCGCACCGCCGACCCCGACGGACCCTGGAACATCACCAAGGTGGCCGACGAAAGACCCACGCTGCAGAGCGTCAAACAATACATCCGCTGATGCTCACCTCGGTACATATTGTCGGAATACTCGCCACCGTGGGCCTCCTGGTGGCGGTGAGCGTCCTTTCGGGACGCAAGGTGAAGGATGCCAAAGGGTTCACCACTGGCGGCAAGGCCGGCAGCTGGATGGTGTGCGGTGCCATACTGGGCACCTTGGTCGGAGGCCAAAGCACCATCGGCACGGCGCAGCTGGCCTTCACCTACGGCCTCTCGGCGTGGTGGTTCACCATCGGTGCCGCCCTGGGCTCGCTGGTGTTGGGTCTGGTCTATGCCAAACCGCTGCGCGGCAGCGGATGCACGACGGTGATGGAGGTGGTGCGCCAGCAGTACGGCCGCCGCGCCGAGACGGTGGGGTCGGTGCTGTTCCTCATTGGCATTTTCATCAGCATTATGTCGCAGCTGCTCTCCTCGTCGGCAATGATTACCAGCCTGTTCGGGCTGCCGACGGTGACGGCGTTGCTGGTCGGTGCCGTGCTGATAGCGCTGCTGGTGCTGTTTGGCGGCATACGCAGTGCCGGCGCCGGCGGCATCGTCAAGCTGGTGCTGCTCTACGTCAGCTCGCTGGCGGCAGGCATCGCGGTGTGGCGATTGGCTGGTGGCCTTGGCGGTATGAGGTCAGGATTGGAAGAGGTGTTTG
>JAFWYO010000044.1 GCA_017517715.1 Bacteroidales bacterium | reverse complement strand
TTTGTAAAAGCGAAAACTTTCAAGGAGGGTGCCACGCCATCGTTCACCACAATTCGCCGTTTCAATTTCGACTACATTGAAAAAGCGGATTTTACCAACAAGCCCAATACTCCATACAATTTCAACCAGGAAAGTATTCTTTTCGATGGTGAGACTGGCGAGATCAGCGAACTGTCGCGTGGTTGGCTTGGCTTTTCGGGTAACGACCTTAATGTAGTGTTCCAACTCAGCAAGGCTATCGAGTTGCAGCAGGTCGAAGTGGGTTTCGCACACGTCCCCGACGCTTGGGCATTTGCCCCGACGGCAGTCCAAGTCTATGTTTCGTCGGACGGTGTGGAGTATTCGCCGGCCATCAATGCCAAGCTTAAGTACGCACCGGAGGAACAATCGATGAACTCGCCCCAATATGTGCGTGTTGTTGTCGATGTCAATCAATCGGATGTCAAATATGTACGTCTTGTGGCTAAGAATATGGGACGTATTCCGGCTTGGCACAAAGCAAGGGGATTGCGTCCGTGGATAATGGTCGACGAGGTTCAGCTGAATGAAGTCATCCACACAAAGAACAATTAAGAGGATGGAATGGCGTAAAGGTGACCTCATTAAATGATTAATTAAGTATTATTGTCGATTACTATAATGAAAAGAATATATAAAGCGCTGTTTTTTGTCTTGGCGGTAAGCTTGTTCGCCTCCTGCGAGGTGGAGTTTTCGCCAAATGCGGACTGGAAGGAAATACCTGTTGTGTATTGTGTCCTTGACCAAGACGACGATACCAGTTATGTGCGAGTGCAACGCTGCTTTCTGGGTGAAGGCAACCAGTACCAATACACCAGCGTGGCCGATTCCATATATTATCCGCAGGGTGCATTATCCGTTGCCATAGAGCAATGGAATGCCACGTTGGCCAGTGATGGAACTTTACACCGTACGGGCGATGCTCCGGTGCGGGTTCTGAATTTTGATTATAAGGAGATTGTGAGTAAGGAAGAAGGCCAATTCTACAATACGGTACAGCCTGTCTTTGCTTGTGCCACAGCAGGTTTGTTGGACTCGCTCAGTGTCTATCGGCTGGTGGTTGTCAAGACGGCTACGGGCGATACGATTGCAACAGCGGAGACTCAGCTTATCTATGGCAATGTGCAGCTTGTCAGGCCGAATAACAACATTATGTTTCAATTTTCGGGCACGTCGGGCAGCAAAACGTGCGAATTCTACTGGTCGTCGCTCAGCGGAGCCAGACAGTACCAGCCCATCGTCCGCTTTTTCTATCGCGATTTTATAATTGATGCCTCTGTCAACCCACCAGACACAATCATAACGCCTCACTCTATTGACATACCCTGCAACACGGTGAAGAGCAATATGCGTGATCCATTTATGACTACCAATCTGTCTCAGAATTTTTTCCTTACCACTATAAAGAATTCAATAGAAGATGTCGAGTGTAATAAGAATATTATAGATACAGTACAGATATTCATAACCTGTTGCAACGAGCCGTTGGCAGCGTATATGTATGCCGGTCACCCTGGTGGTTCGCTGGTTCAGGAGCCATTTACATATACAAATATCAACGGTGGACTAGGGGTGTTCGCGTCGCGTCGCACGCATATATCCTTCAAGGTGCGTACACCGGCCTCGTCCGTCAGCAATTACATTAGTTCGCTCAAGGAGCTTAATGTGGGTTTTTGACATTACAAATTGTTAATAATAAAGATTTGGAACAAAATCGGGCTTTTTTGATTATCAAAAAGAAATATTTTGTCAGTTTGTAAAAAGTCCGTATCTTTGCAAATTATATCTGAAAATACAAATAATTATAGAACAATAAATTAAATATTAGAAATGAACATTTCAAGAGAAAATTTGGGCGAATTGGACCTTCTTATCAAGATTGAAGTCGCCGAAAGTGATTATGCCGAGCAAGTTTCGAAACAGCTTAAAGAGTATCAGAAAAAGGCTTCTGTCCCCGGTTTCCGCAAGGGAATGGCTCCTATGGGATTGATTCAGCGTATATATAAGTCCTCTATTGTCGCAGATCAGGTTCAGAACATTCTTGGTGAGTCTCTCTATAAATATCTTGATGATGAAAAACTCGATATTATTGGCAGCCCGTTGTCGAATGACGAAAAGACTGGCAAACCGGATTTCGAGAAAGATAAAGATTTTGTATTTTATTTCGATGCCGCTTTGATGCCGCAGGTTAATCTGTCGTGGGACAAAGTGAATGCTCCGCTCTATCAGATAAAAGTGAACCCCAAGGACATCGACCGTCAGGTGGAAGAAATTTGCCAGCGCTATGGTTCTTTCGAGACTCCCGAGACCGTAGGAGAGAAAGATTTTGTCTACGGCAAGGCTGAAGAGCTCGACAAGGACGGCAATGTCAAGGAGGGTGGCGTGAGCACGTTTACCTCTTTCGACCTTTCGACTGTGAAAAACAGCGAGGATATTCTGCCCCTTTTCGTTGGCAAGAAAGCTGAAGAAAAAGTCGTTTTCAATGCCGCCAAGGCTTTCTCGGCTGCTGATATTGAAAAGAATTTCCATATCGATGCTGCTGCCGCCAAGAAGTTCAAATCGGATGTTCAGTTCACCATCAGTGGCTGCTCTCACATCACACCTCACGAAATCAATGACGAACTCTTCGCCAAGGTGTTCCCGGGCGAGACTGTCAAAGACGTTGCTGCCTTCCGCAAAATGCTGGGCAAAGAACTCGAAAAGTCGTACAACGAACAGGCTGATATCCTTTATGTCAACGAAGTCCGCAAGCAACTTATCGAAAACTTTGACGCTCCTATGCCTGAGGCTTTCTTGAAACGTTGGATACTGAGCCGCGGCGAAAAAGACCTTACACCCGAAACACTCGACGCAGAATGGAATGAGAAATATCTTCCTTCGCTGAAGTGGGAAATCGTTGATGTCGCTCTCAACAAGATTTCTTCAATCGAACCGACTCAAAACGAAATCGTCGACTATATCAAGGATATCCTTTCCAAGAACGATGTCGCCAAGGAAGGCGAAGACAAAAAGGCTCAGGACGAGCGTCTGGAACAATCGGCCCGCACGATTGCCAAAGACCGCCAGAATGTCCAGCAAATCGTTGATCGCCTCACGGTCCAAAAGACTTGCAAACTCTTTAAAGAACAACTGAAGCCTGAAGGCGAAAAGGTTACAATCAAGGAATTTGCCGAGAAAGTAAAATAAATAATAACAATAAAAGAGACGGCAAACATTGCCGTCTCTTTTTGTTATAATGTATACTATAGATACTAGTCAGTTTTGCGTAAGAGTGTTTTTTGTGTCCTGGTCTTAATGTTGCTGGCGCCTGCGGTGAAGGCTCAGCCATTTTCCCCGTTCCGTAACGGATTTGCATCCGTTGGGGTTGGCGCAACTTATTATTCCGGTGTTGCCGGCCTGGGAGCTGATGTCGCTTTGGGTAAGTGGATTCTGTCGACAACGGCGTTACGCGGAGTGTTTGATGTCAATCTTAGTTCGGCCAACGGTACGGAAATGCATCCATACTATTATGGCCATTTCGACCTTATGGTTGACATTTATTCGGCGTTGCGAGGACGCAATCCAAGTGACTATTTCCGTAGCTATCTTATCCTAGGCGGAGGTGCTGTCCATAGTTCCTTTAACGACAATGATTTCTGTGCTGTGGCAGGTATAGGAGGCGATTTTAGAATTTCCGATGACTGGCGTCTCTTCACAGAACTGTCGATGACGGTTCATCCTTCGGATTTCGATAACAAAATGAAGTCATCGGCTGTGTTTTCACTTAAAGCCGGTGTTCTTTACGACATAGCAGATAATCCTACTCGAAGCCGTTCGCGCTTCGAGACGAAGTCTTTCCCAGATGATTGGTTTTTCAATGTAGCGTTGGGCGTATGTTCTGTTAACCACCGCGAAATAGCGGATTTTAACGATAGGATTTCACACTTGACACCTGTCTTCGAATTCGGTATTGGCAAGAGACTCACCACGTTATGGCAAATCAGGCTTTGCGCTTCCGGTTTGTACGCTAAAGCCAACGACGATTTCTTCTCGTTTTACAATTTGCGAGGCGATATAATGATAGATCCTGTTGCCTATTTCAGCAGGGATAATTTCAATCCGTTGTTCTCTGTCGTACCTTATTTGGGTGCAGGTGTCGTCGCCAGGTTGGATAGTCAGTCTGATTTTCTTGTGGCACCTGCGCTGGGAATGCAACTGTTGTGGCGTGCAGACAAGCGCAACCACTTGTATCTGGACGGACATTATGTCGTAACGCCTCCTCGCTTTGTTAAATCGGAGGTTGTCCAGCCGGTTGGCTCAGTGGGCCTGTTTACGCTTATGGTTGGCTATGCCCACATTTTTTCGCGGATTACACTTGATTAGTTCTCTCTTGTCCAGGTCGATGTCAGTCCGATTATCGGCTTTTTGATGTAGTAGCGCATTTCCATATCTTTTTTGTTTTTGGCTACTTTCCCTTTAAGGCCATAGGTCTTTCCACTGGTGGGATCGTAGATAAGACCGTCAACCCATTCTTTCCCGTCGAAGGTGAGATTCCATACGGCAACGATTTGGTCGGCTGTGCGATTGCGTTTTTTGGGGTCGGGATTGTTGATGTCGGTACGCGGAGTCCCATCGGGGTTGTTGGGTTGGCTTAGCCACACATATTTGCCTTGGTATTTGCCGTTAGAGGTACGGTATATCTTGATTTTCACGATGTCGTTGCTGACGGGCGATTCAACGCGGTATGTTCCGCAGATGGCATCGGCGTTGCTGTTTTGGGCAACGATGGCTTGCATAGGCGGCAATGCGATAAAAAACAATAGCAACAGTTTTGAAGCTTTCATTGTCAAAGGGTTTTAATTGAAAAATTTCCAGGTAAGACCCCAATAAAGGCCGAAGTTCTCGAGTGGATAGTGGGGAAGGCTGAAATATGTGGGAGTAATATTCAGCAACTCTTCTATTGGCGCATTGAAATGGCTGGCTTTTAGGTATATGCTGGCGCGTTTGATTTGCAGGTTGATCCAATAGTCTGCCACCAAATAGTTGCCCACCTCGACATCGTCCTGGCGATAGAACGCGCCAAGAACCGGATTCCAGCCGTCGGCCTTGTATTTGGTATGATAGCGTAGGTCAAAGCCTGTCTGAACCCGTAGGGCACCACGGAAAACGGTAAAGTCGGCAAACATACTGTTTATGCTTGCGAAAAGTGGTACGCGAACAACGGCGTCGTTGTTGCTGTATTGTAGCATTTCCTGTAGGCGGATGTTGAACCAGCCAAACTGCAGACTGGTGGATACCTGGGCTTGGGTCAGCAAGGCGATTTCGTCGCCTTGAACCGGAAGCATCGATGAACTGAACCATACGTTGTCGCTAATCAACGACGAGGTGGCGTATATGTCCAGAGACTTCAGATGCCCTTTGGAGTTGAGTGGTCTGTCGAAAGAATATTCAGCCTTGATTTGTTGCTTTTTTGTTTTCCTGAAGCTGTCGCCTGCCAGATCCCATTTGTAGTATTCGTTGTTGTGGTAGAAAATCAAATCAGGACTGATTGCTTCTGATGTTGCCGCGATTTTTAAGCCATACATCTGCATTTGGGCGGAAAGGCGATAGTCGCCCGTGCGATGGCCTCCATTGACCTCTTCGGCTTGGGCGGAAAGTTCCATTTTGCCGATGCGGAATAACGCACGGGCAAAAGGAGCAACCGTAAAGTCGCTGATGGAGAAGCTGCTAAAGAGGGTGTCTTCAGCGAAACAGACTCGGTTGTATTCCGGACGAATACCGACCAGCAGCACGAATGGATTCTTCCACCGGTGACTCATATATGCATCGTTGGTCCAATACAGTTCTGCTGCAAGTCGATAGTGCGTAGTGGAGTCATAGAAAAAAGATGTGTCCAATGCACTTTGGTTATAGAACCAACTGGTGGTTTGGTTGTCGTAGAAGGTTCTGCGATGGCGCGACAAATTGACGTCCATCGCAAGTACACCTGTATTGTAGGTGCGCGGCTTCGGCGGACGGATTGTGTCAAAACCGATAATACTGTCCCGTTCTTGCACAACGACGTTTGGTGCCTTAATTATTCCCGGTATGCTGTCGTTCTCGGATTCGGCACGCGCTGTTGTGGTGTCAACCGACACGGTATCTTTTATCTTTGTTTTTCTTGGGCGCAGGTATTCGAACTGCCTGACGGTGTTGTAGCTCTGATGAACCCAAATTTCAAAATCGCGCCATTCGTTTTGGGCAGCATACATATTGACCGGAACGCCGGATTCACGCGGATAGTCCCAGCAGGTTGCGTTGTCCTGCACGCCGCCATTTTCCTGCTGGCGCAGCCTGTTGTTGGTTAAGCCTGCTTGCAGTTGGTAGCGCGAGTCTGACGAGTAATAGTTTGTGGTAATGTCGATTACGTGGTTCGTGACATCGCTGTTGGTGTACAGCCCGTCGCGACTGACAAGGTCATACAGAAAAGCAACATTCCATCGAGGCTTGATGTTTTGCGAGTGGATGATGTGCATCTGGTAGTCCTTGTTGAGCGAACTGTTGTAGCTGAGCAGGGTGTAAGGAGTCTGCGTCTGAAACAGTTTCATCCTGTGCAGTTGCCTGTAGGCTGGATGGATGTCGGGTGCGAACCTTGCCGAGAGCGATTTTGGCTGCACCGAAAAAGGGTTGATGGCACTTTGGCATTGCCCCAGAGCACCAAGGTCGAGATAGAAGTTCCCGTCCATTTTTTGTGCTGCGTTGCACAGCTGGACACCTGTAGGGTCAAGCACAGGATTTTCTAATCTCGTCATTTTGACGCTTCTATGGGCTGGCTCGATGGCCATAACTTTCATACGGAGAATAGAGTCCGCTTCTTCGTCGTTGTCGAAAATTATGCCCTGAGGCTCCGTTGTTTCGGCCGAATCGGGTGTCTCTTCGTTTATGTCCGGTCTTGTGAATGAAGAGGCCGTATTGGTCGAAGACGAGGTGCCGGAGCTACCGGTATTCCTTGCCCTTGTCGCTGTCGGTGTCTGAGCATTGGCAACCAAAGAGATAGCCATCCCGAGAACGAATATCAGGACAGAAAACGTATTCTTTATATGACAACTCTTTTTCAAAACCAATGCTCAGACAGACGGATTTAGGCTTGGTGCAAAAAGCGTTCGACGTCAATTCCGGCTACGCAACCCTTGGCGGCAGCCACACAGGCCTGGCGATAGTTGGGGTCGCACACGTCGCCGGCGGCGAAAACACCAGGAATGTTGGTGGCGCTTGACGGGTTCTGTACCTTGATGTATCCGGCTTCGTCCAGCTCAATCTGTCCGTCCAGGAAGTCGGTGTTGGGCTGGTGGCCAATGGCAACAAAGAAGCCTGCTATATCGAGGCGCTTCACTTCGCCGGTCTTGACGTTCTTGATGTCGGCACCGACAACGCCGTCCATATCGTTGCCCACAATCTCCTGCGTCACACTGTTCCAAAGCACTTCGATTTTGGGGTTGTTCAATACGCGATGCTGCATAGCCTTCGAGGCGCGCAGCTCGTCGCGGCGCACAATTTGGTACACCTTGCGGCAGAGGGTAGCCAGATAGGAAGCTTCTTCGCAAGCTGTGTCACCGCCGCCAACAACGGCCACGTCCATATTCTTGTAAAAGAATCCATCGCAGGTGGCGCAAGCCGACACGCCCTGGCCGTAGAATTTCTTTTCGCTTTCCAGTCCAAGCCAGCGGGCCGAAGCGCCAGTGCTGATTATGACCGTTTCGGCCTCAATCTGCTCGCCTTTGTTGTCGGTGGCGATAAATGGACGCTTGCTGAGGTCGATTTTTTCTATTGTTCCTTGACGCATTTCGGTGCCGAAACGCAAAGCTTGTTTGCGAAGATCGGACATCATTTCAGTGCCGGAAATGCCTTCCGGATAGCCGGGAAAGTTCTCTATTTCAGTGGTTATAGTGAGTTGTCCTCCGGGTTGGGCTCCTTCGTATAGCAGCGGCTTGAGGTCTGCGCGGCCGGTATATATGCCTGCGGTATATCCGGCAGGGCCAGAACCAATGATTAAGCAACGTGTATGAGTCATAATGTGTATTTTATTGATTAATTGTCAGTGATTTTTATATTGAATTCTTTATTAATTATGCACCTTTAGAATGAAACTGTCAATCCTGCCTGCAGCAGTCGGCTG
>JAFWYO010000043.1 GCA_017517715.1 Bacteroidales bacterium | reverse complement strand
GAAATAGAGCGTGCGGCCGTCGATCGAGAAGGTCGGCTGTCCCTCCCAGGCGCCGCTGTTGACGGCGCTGCCCAGGTTGCGCGGCTTGCTCCATCGGCCCGACTTGTTGACGCACATATACAGGTCGCAGCGGCCGCCGCCGTCGTTGCGGTTGCAGGCGGTGTAGAACATAATGCGACCGTCCTGCGAAATGCATTGTGCCCCCTCGTTGTCGGTGCTGTTCACCGGTTCGGGCATCCGTTCGGCGCGGCTCCATTGGCCGTTGGCTAAAGTGCTGACGTACAGATCTTCCTCCTCCTTGGTATTGGCCGTTGTGGTGGCTTTGCGCGGAAAGCGGCGCGTGAAGACCAGCGTCTGTCCGTCGGCCGTCAGCGAAGGCAGGTACTCGTCGTCGCGGCTGTTGACGGCGGCTCCGAGGTTCTGCGGATCGAACGGCACGGGGTGGGCGAGGGCCTCCTTGCGGAAACGGGCTGTCTTAAGGCCGCGTTTGGCATCCAACTCGTTCTCGTTCTCTCTCTTGTCCAATTCAAGATAGGTCTCGAAACACTTGACGGCCTCGTCGTAATTCCTGTCGTACAGCTCCAGTTTGCCCAGATTCACCCAAGCCGGAGTGAAGAAATCCCTTTTGCTCTCAACCACAGCGCGGTAGTGGCGCTTGGCCTCGTCGCGATAGTGTCGCGAAGGTTCGCCGTTCTCTTCCATCGAAACGAGGTCGATGTTCGACATCAGGTCGGCCAGCACCAGGTGGGCCTCCAGAAAGGCGCCGTCCTCCTTCAGGGCCTGTTCCAAGCCGTTCATCGCGGCATCGTTCTTGCCCTGATAGAGCGTCTCCATCGCCCGCTCGTACAGTTTGATAGCCTTCTTGTTCTGCGTCGAATAATCCTGTCCCTGCGCCGCCGTCGTCAGCGCCAGGAACAATAACATTATATATATTTTCACTTTCATTATGCCCGAATAACGGAAAAGAGACAAATTTATTGCAAAAAAGGGCACCATTTGTGGTGCCCTTTTAAAGTTATTGTTGCGACGTTCACTTGGCGTTGACAAGGCGGTAGGTGTCGCTGGCGATGACGAATTCCTCGTCGGTGGTGACGACGACGGTGGCGACTTTCGAGTCGGGGGTCGAGATGATGACATCTTCGCCCATCGTCTTGTCGTTCAGCTCCATATCGACCTTGATGCCGAGGCATTCGAGACCTTCGAGGATGGGGTGGCGCATAAACCAGGCGTTCTCGCCGATGCCGCCGGTGAAGAGCAGCAGGTCGCAGCCGCCCATTTCGGCCATATAGCCGCCGATGTAGCGTTTCACGCGCTGGGCGAACATATCGAAAGCGTAGGTGGCGCGTTCGTCGCCAGCGTCGCGGCCGGCGCGGATGTCGCGCATATCCTGCTTGTCGCCGCTGATGCCGATGAGGCCGCTCTGCTTGTAGAGCAGCTTGGTCAGCGCCTTGCTGTCCATACCCTGATCCATCAGGTAGAGGATCACGCCGGGGTCGACGTCGCCGCAGCGGCTGCCCATCACGAGGCCTTCCAGGGCGGTCATACCCATCGTGGTGTCGAAACTCTTGCCGTTCATAATGGCGGCAATCGAAGCACCGCTACCGAGGTGGCAGCTGATGATTTTCAGGTCGTTCCAGTCGCGGCCAATCATCTTGGCGGCCTTTTCGGCCACGAATTTGTGGCTCGTGCCGTGGAAGCCGTAGCGGCGGATGCCGTATTTCTGATAATACTCGTAGGGCAGTCCGTAGAGGTACGACTTGGGCGGCAGGGTGCTGTGGAAGGCGGTGTCGAAGACCACGGCCTGGGGCACGCCGGGCAGCACCTCGCGCATAGCGTAGATGCCGGCCAGGTTGCCGGGGGTGTGGAGTGGAGCCAGGTGCTCGAGGCTCTTGATCTGCTCGATGACCTTGTCGGTGACCAGGGCGCTGTCCTTGAAGATTTCGCCGCCGTGGGCCACGCGGTTGCCGACGGCGCCGATTTCCTTCAGGTCCTTGATGACGCCGATCTTCGGGTCGGTCAAAGCCTTGAGGACTATTTTGATACCCTCGGTGTGGTTGGGGATAGGCAGCTGCTCATAGTGCTTCTGGCCGTTGAACTTGTGGGTGAATTCGCCCATTTCGAGGCCGATGCGTTCGAGCAGGCCCTTTGCCATTACAGCGGCGTTGTTGGCCATATCTATCAGCTGGTACTTGATAGACGAGCTGCCGCAGTTAAGAACTAATATTTTCATCGTTGTATTATGTTATATATTTTCTATTTGATTTAAAATCTTTTATTTATGCGCGAAGAACCAAAGCACTTCGAAATTCAAAAATACGAAACTATTCTGAATTGTCAAAATTTTTAACAAATTTCTTTTTGAGCTTCTGATTATTAGTGCGATACGACGGTGGCTTCTCCTTTTGGCTGTACGTACCGGTGCCGCCCCCAAAAACAGCACGGCGCGCTGCTCTCCTAAACGCCTCATTCACAGCACCTGCACTGCCCGTTGTACGGTATATGTACGCTATATGTACGGTATTTGTACGCTTCGAAAGCGTACAAATACCGTACATATAGCGTACATATACCGTACAACGGGCAGAGAAAGTACCCTTTTTTTTACGCGAAAGTCCCGTTTTTTGGGTGAAATGATGGGCTTTAAAGGCTGTTTTTTGTGGATTTTTCCCGGGGCGTCATATTTTTTTGAAATTTTTTTATGTTTTATTAACGAAAAACCGATTTTTTTTCCTAACTTTGCATCTTAATATTAAGGATTCATTTGCAATAAATTTAAACGTAACATATTATGGCTAAAAAGAGTATCATTCCCGGCAAGGGTAACAGTTACAACTGGACCTTTGCGAACATTGGCGGTGTGACCCGCGTGACAATCAATACGGGCGAGGACATTGCCCATCTTGGCGAACTGGACCAGAAACTGTGGACCGTGCTGAGCTGTCCGGTCAAGGGGCTGGAGTTCGACGAGGAGACGCTGCGTCTGATGGACACCGACAATGACGGCAAAATCCGCGTTAACGAGGTGGTCGCCGCCTCGCAGTGGTTGTGCAGTACGTTGAAAAACAAGGATTTGATACTCCGTGGCGATGACCAGATTGCCTTGTCGCAAATTGACGGCGAGAGCGAGAATGGTGCCGCCGTGCTGGCTGCCGCCCAACGCATACTTGAACGGAGAACGGAGAACGGAGAACGGAAAGCGGAGGATGCGGAAATAGCTATGGCCGATGTGGCTGCCGCCAAGGCTGCCTTCGACGAGAAGGTGAAGGCCAAGGACGATGCCACCGCCGCGGTGGTCGACAACCGCCCATACGGCGACAACACCGACGATGCCATCGCTGCCGTTAATGCACTGAAGGACAAGGTGGCCGACTATTTTATGCGTTGCAAGCTCATCGCTTTCGACGAGGAGTGCTCGTCGGCGGTGGATGTTTCGGTCGAGAAGATTCAGGCTATCAGCGAGTTGAATCTGTCGACCTGCAGCGACAAGATTGCCGACTATCCGCTGGCACGTCCGGTGAAAGAGTGCCGCCTGACGCTCGGTGCGGGCATCAATCCCGCTTGGCAGGCCACTTTCGACAAGGCCAAAACGCTGGCTCTCAGTGTTGATTATCCTGAAGCTGATTCCATCGACGAGGCCCAGTGGGGTGCCGTGTGCGCCAAGCTGGACGCCTACGTGGCCGGTCTGGCCGACGACAAGAGCGCCAAGGTGGAGAGCTTCGACAAGGAAACCGCCGAAGAGGACGCCGACATCAAGCTGGTCAGCAAGTTCCTGCACCTGCTGCGCGACTTCTACAAGCTGCTGAAGAATTACGTGACGTTCAGCGATTTCTATACCCGCGACATTACGAAACTGGCTGTCTTCCAGTGCGGCCAGCTCTATATTGACCAGCGTCGCCTGGACCTCTGCATCAAGGTGAGCGATATGGGCAAGCAGGCCGAGTCGGCTACGTTTAGCGGACTGTATCTGCTTTATTGTCACTGCGTTTTGAAGACCAAGGCTGCCGAGATGGACATCGTGGCTGCGCTGACCGACGGCGACGTCGAGGACCTGCGCGTGGGCAAGAACGCCGTGTTCTACGACCGTTCGGGTCAGGACTGGGATGCCACGGTGACGAAGATTGTGGACAATCCCATCAGCGTGCGCCAGGCTTTCTGGGCTCCCTACAAGAAACTGTGGAAGTTCATCACCGACAAGATCAACAAGAACGCCGCCGAGAAGGAGGCCAAGCAGATGGACAACCTGACGGCCAAGGCCGACACGGCGACCGACAAACTGGCGACGAAGCCTGCCGACGGTGCCGCTGCTGATGCCGCCGCTGCTCCGGCCGAGAAGAAGGCTCCGTTCGACATTGCCAAGTTTGCCGGTATCTTTGCTGCCATCGGCTTGGCTTTGGGTGCCATTGCCGCTGCCTTTGCGGGCCTGGGTGCTTTCGTCACCAAGCATTGGTACAATATTTTTATCCTTCTGGGTGCCATCATCGTTATTGTTTCGGGTCCGTCGATGTTCATTGCCTGGACCAAGCTGCGCCGCCGCAACCTGGGTCCGGTGCTGAACGCCAACGGCTGGGCCATCAACGCCCAGGTGCGCGTCAACACGGCCTTTGGCGCTACGCTGACCTCGCTGGCCAAGTATCCGCTTGTCAAGCTGCCCGACCCGTATGCCGACAAGAAGATGGCCTGGTGGAAGAAGTGCCTTATCTGGCTCGTCGTGCTTGGCGGTATCTTCTGCGCGCTATATTTCACCAACACGCTGAAATACGTAGGTTTGCCCTTCAAGAAGGAAGTTCCCGCTGAAGTCGAGGCGCCCGCTACCGAACAGCCCGCCGCCGAGGCAACGGAAGCTGCCCCCGCCGAAG
>JAFWYO010000042.1 GCA_017517715.1 Bacteroidales bacterium | reverse complement strand
CAACAACAAAACTCTGCAAATTATTAATCCATAGTATACTGTCTTATGTATAAGATCGAAAAACACCCTATTCTTGACATCCCACAAAGTGAGATTGTTGAATTCAGCTTCAATGGCCAAAAGGTTCAAGGCCGTAAAGGTTACACCATTGCCGCTGCTTTGCATCAGGCTGGATATCCTGTTCACAGTCACAGCATTGATGGCAAGGCGCGCAGCTTGGAGTGCGGCATCGGCAAGTGCGGTGCCTGCGAGATGCTGGTCGATGGCCGCATACGACGCATCTGCATCACTCCGGTCGACAATGTCAAAGAGGTTTGCGAGCTGCAGAGGGACTATATGCCCGATGCAGTCGTTCCGCAACCGCGCGAAGTCAAGATATACAAAACCCAAGTTGCAATCATCGGTGCCGGTCCCGCCGGTCTGGCTTGCCGTGAGCAGCTTAATACTTTTGGTATCAGTAATATAGTGGTGGATAGCAATGCCCGCATCGGCGGCCAGTTCAATATGCAGACCCACCAGTTCTTCTTCTTCGAAAAAGAGAAAAAGTTTGGCGGTATGCGCGGTTTCGACATCGCCAAGACCCTTGCCGGCGACGACCACAGCGGCATACTGCTCAACAGTGTCGTGTGGGACCTGCTCGAAGGCCGCCGCATAGCCATCAAGAATGTTGAAACGCAGGAGGTTGCCTATATCGATGCCGACCACCTCGTCGTGGCTACGGGTGCCGTGCCGTTTATGCCCACCTTCGAGAACGACGACGTGCCGGGCGTCTATACCGCCGCCGTGTTCCAGAAGATGATGAATCAGGAACATACGCTGCTGGGCAAGAACGTTTTGACCGTCGGCGCCGGCAACATCGGCTACCTCACTTCCTATCAGGGAATGCAGGCCGGTGCTACCATCCGCGCCATCATCGAGGCTATGCCGCGCGAGGGCGGTTTCCCTGTCCAGGCCAACCGTGTGCGCCGTCTGGGCATCCCGATTATGACGGGCTGGACGCTGGTGCGCGCCATCCCCAATGCCGACCGCACGGGCATCACGGGCGCCGTCATCGCCAAATGCGAGAACTTCAAGCCCATTCCCGGCACCGAGCAGGTGCTGGAGGGCATCGACATCATTAATATCTGCACCGGCCTTGTGCCTGACAACCAGCTGCTGGTGAAAGGCAAGGACGTCTTCGGAACCAACACATACGCCGCTGGCGACGCCGTGCGCATCGGCGAAGGCACCAGCGCCGTGCTGCGTGGCCGTCAGGCGGCCTACGACGTGGCGCAGAATATGGGCATCCGCTTCAACTACGACGAATACCTCGACATTTCGCGCCAGTATATCGACTCGCAGCAGCACCCTGTGCGCCTGCTCGAAAAACCCAATCTGCCCAGCGCGGAGCGCCAGAAAATAAAACCCTTTGTCCAGATGGACTGCCTCTACGGCTTCGCCTGCAACCCCTGCTCGTTCAGCTGTCCGCAGGGTGCCATCAGCAAGGCCTCGACCTCGTCGACGCCAGTGGTCGACTACGACAAGTGCATAGGCTGTATGGAGTGCGTCTACCAGTGCCCGGGTCTGGCAATTTTTGGCTACAATATTGAAAAACAGTGGTGTTTCTTGCCAATCGAGTACGATGTTGAGGAGGGCAAAGAGGTCTTCCTGGTCGACAATAACGGCAGCAAGATTGGCGAAGGCGTCATAGAAAAGATACTGCGCAAGCCCAACAAGACCAACGTGGCGCGCGTCAAGGTAACGGAGAACGGAGAGCTGAGAACGGAGAACTTGACAGATGTCAAAGGCTTCATCGTCAAGGAGCGTTATCCCGAACCGCTGCAGCTGAAGCCGTTGTGCGGCAGCGTCGAGTCGGAGACCTACGTCTGCCACTGCGAGGACGTGAAGCTCGACGAGCTGCTGGCCGTCATCGGCGACCGCAAGTACATCTCGGTCGACGAGCTGAAACACATCACCCGTATGGGTATGGGCCCCTGCCGCGGCAAGCGCTGCATACCGCGTGCGCGCCAGATACTGCGCAGCTACGGCATCGAGGTGACCGGCGACGCCACGCCGCGCGCCCCACTGTCGGCCCCCGTAACGCTGGGCGACGTCTACACCGAAGGCACCAAGGAGGTCTTCGTCTTCCCGAAGGGCAACGAAGTCAGCCGCGAGGAGGTGCGTGTCCCCATCGCCGGCGGCGGCATTGCGGGCAGCTCGCTGTTCCGCTACTTCAGCGAGGCGGGAATGAAGCCCGTCCTCGTCAACTGGAGCCGCGGCGCATCGTGGCGCAACATCGGCGGCGGCCGTCCGGCCTTCTCCAACCCCGACATTGCCGACATCGCGATGCACAACCGCGAGATATTTATGAGCATCCAGAAGGTGCACAATATCAACTTCAAACCCACGCGCTACGTCAACCTGGTCCACGACGACGCCACCTACCGTTCGCTCGACGCTTCGCGCGCCTGGAGCGACGCCTATATGGTGGACCGCAAGGACTTCAAGAAGGAGATTTCGCCGCTGTGGGACGACACCAAGACCACCTACAGCCACGCCCTGATGACGCGCGACTGCTGGCAGGCCACGCCGGGCCGTGTCATCGACTACATCCGCGGCATCGGCAAGTCGCTCGGCGGACGCGTCTATGAGGACTGCGAACTGCTGCACGTGCAGCGCAACGGCAGCCGCACGTTGGCGCTGGTGCGCACTCACGAGGGCCGCTATGTCGAGTACGACTGCGAGCATTTCGTCAACTCGATGGGGTGGGGCGCCGAGCGCTTCACCGATATGCTGGGCATCGACACGGGCCTCTATCCCGTCAAGCACCAGGCCTTCATCACGCGCCGTCTGCCGATGATGGGTGTCGGCGGCGACGCGCTCGATATGATCATCGACCGTCGCCACTACAAAGGCTTCAGCGCCGTCTATGGCCAGCAGTTTGCCCACACGGGCCAGATCATCGGCTGCGCCAGCCCCGACACCGACGCCTACGAGACGCGCCAGAACATCAAGTACAACAGCAAGGAATTCCTCGAAATCGTTAGCGAGGTCTTCGCCGAGTGGATCCCCAACCTGCGCGAGGTGGGCTTCCACGCCGTCTGGGCCGGCCGCTACACCGAGCCGCGCTACATCGTCGACCCCGAGGTGGGCCTGCTGACGGGTCTTCGCGGCCACGGCTTTATGCTGGGCCAGTACCTGGCCAAGCTATACGTCGAGAAGTACCTCGGCCACGACGTGCCGTCGTATATGAAAGACCTGGCCCTGAGTGGCAAAGGCCTCAGCGAGAATGCCTTCAAATAAAATTCATCATACCGGCATTCGCTAAAAACCGGGGGTGGCATCGTTGCCGCCCCCGGTTTTTTTTGTCTGCAAAAAATGTTAATGCACTTTTTCGCCCATTCCGACCCGAAACGGACATCGTCGGACCGGCCGAAAGACTAGGAATGGCCTACGAAAGACATCCCTGACAACAGCCATCAAATTGCTCCGTTCGTCCTCATTCCGCCGTCGTATAAATGTTAAATTTTTAAAATGAATTTTAAACATAAATTAACATTTATATAAAGTTAATTATCAGACTTTTATATTTTACTCGTCTAAAAGTTGGCATATTCGTCACTGTATTTTACCCTTATAACATTCTAATATAAACCTTATTATCTTCTACTGAAGTAGTCTTTGGTAAGAACTTGATAAGAATTTTGGTAGAATTTGGTAAGAAGATGGTATATGGAAAACAAGGACTTATCGTAGCGAATACTGGTCGAAAATTTGAGCTGAAATGTTAAAATTTAACAAATACTCTTAAAAATAGTTAATCGATATTGAGGGGTACTTTTGTTTATTATATTAACTCCTTGAATTCCATAGTTTCTTGCTCTTGGGGCGGAGTGCTTGTGGGTCTTATGGATTTCGCTTTTGGGGAACGTCCTGGCTTTTGGGGCGGAGATCTTGCGGTTTGTGTGGGTTTGTTGCCTAATGCGGATAATCGTTGGCCGGAATGCCGAAAAATGCGTATATTTGCAATTGTCCGCGGAGCGTCTGCGGATGTGTAAGTGATTGAATAAATTGTAAATACGAAGTATATGAAGAAAAACATTTTGAAAAATTGTGCCTTTGTGGCATGTCTTTCGGTATTTATGGTTATGCTGTCGTGTGGCGGTGAGCCTAAGAACCAGAGTTTCACTATCAGCGGCAATGTGCCTGCCGCAGTTACGGCGGAATGGATTTATCTGTACGACTTGAACAGCGAGGAGATGACGCCTGTCGATTCGGCGCGCATCAAGGACGGCGCTTTCGAACTGAAGGGTGTCGCGGCCGACACGGTGCGTCTGGTGGCGCTGCATCCCGGCACGCTCGACGAGTATCCCGCTGTGGGTTGGAATGTGGCCATCGAACCAGGTCACATCGTTATCGACACGAACGACCAGTTTGCTTCGGGTACGCCGGTCAACGACGGGCTGAAGGACTGGATGACTGCCGTCACCGAAATTATGTATACCGCCGAAGGTCCCGAGGCGATCGGCGATTTCTTCCGCGAGCATTGGAGCGAGCATTCGCAGGATTTTGTCGGCGCCTATATGCTTATGGCCGTCTCGCCTTTTATGGAGTTTGGCCAGGTGGACACGCTGGCGGCCCAAATCCCTGCCGAGATGCGCCGCTATGCGATGTTCGAGGAGTTCTTCAGCCAGCTTGATGCCGTGCGCAAGATGCAGCCGGGCTGCGCTTTTACGGACGTCGATGTCACCACCCTCGATGGCGCAGCGGCCAAGCTGTCGGACTATATCGGCAAGGGCGACTATGTGCTGGTCGACTTCTGGGCGTCGTGGTGCGGCCCCTGCCGTCAGGCTATGCCCCAGTTGCAGTCGGTGGTCAAGAAGCACAAAACGTTGAAAGTGATTGGCATTGCTGTCAGCGACAAGGTCGACGACACGCGCAAGGCTGTGGGCGACCTGAATATCAGCTGGCCTGTGCTGTGCGACCCCGAGGGCCTGACTGCCAAAACCTACGGCATCAGCGCTATCCCGGCGATGATTCTTTTCTCGCCCGACGGTAAGATTGCCGACCGCGACTTCAACGTGGTGGAACTTGAGAATATACTGTCGGAGCAGATGAAATAGCCCCAAAGGGATTCATTTATAATTGCCGATAAGTAAAGGGACGCTGCTTTTGCGGCGTCCCTTTCTATTGTGTTGGAAGTCATTTTATTTGGTAGCTTCGCTGGTGTCGCCCTTGTAGGCTTTCTTTTTGCGGGCTTTGGCCTGCGTGAAGAGGGCGGCGAGGATGACGACGAAGAATACGCATCCGCGGAGGCACTCGAGGGTCAGCATATAGCAGACTTCAATGCCGACAAGGAATGTCAGTCCGGTCAGCAGCGACCAGCCGAATATGCGGCTTCGGACGGTGTCGGCAATGATTTTGATGAGCACGAGGAGCACTATGGCAATTTGGCCGGCGATGAGTATCCACGACGAGACAGTGTAGCTGGCAAAGAGCGCCACGCTGGTCAGAAGGGCGAAAATAATCATTACGAAGACGCCAACTTTCCACTCTTTCCAGGGCTTGTTGTCGGTGAAACCGGCTTCGACGTTGATTTGTGCCGTGGATTGCATTACTGCCGATATGATGCAGAAGATGACGTGCGAGAGCAGTGCCAGCATAACCAGCGCCAGCGGCCAGCCCACGATGTTGGGCATACAGAACCATCCGATGAAGGGGCGTGGGTCGATGTCGGGCCAAACCTTGTAGGCGGGGAATGTATTCAGGAAACAATAGTAGCCGCAAGCCAACACTGTGAGTCCCAGTAGAGTGTACAGCCAGGGGTAGTACTGCTGCTCGCCTTTGTAGCGGACGCGCCGGTCTACGATGTTCATCACTTCGGCCAAGATGAAAATGATGACCAGTTGCAGCCACAAAGGAAGTCCCAGAGGATTGTCGTGTTGCAGCCCCATCAGTCCCGGCAATTCGGGCAGGTTGGTTATTGGTGAATTAGCGGATACAAAATCTATTAAATTCATAAGCTGATTATTATTGGAAATTTGGATTTGCAAAGTTACAAAAAAAATATGTAATAGGGATAAATGCCATTATTTTAATGCTAGTTTGCTGTTTTACAATGCGTAAATTGGTTTGGGCGAATGCCTCTGCCGTATGTTTTTTGCCCGGGAGGGAGCCACAAATGAGTTTTTTTCGTATATTTGCAAAACCGTATGCCTTGCGGTATGTGGCATAAAATGTCTTTAAATATATATATAACAGTGTAATAAACGTAATTCAGCACGAAATGAAGAAAAGATCGTTTTCGCGTCGGCTCAGCTGGCGTATAATCGGTATCGTGTCGGTGATTATTGTCACAATGCTTGTCATTGTGGCCATTGTGTCGCATCAGCTGATAGCCGAGGAAGCTACGCGTGCCACGCAGCATATCCTGCACGGCACCATCAGCGACATCGAGAAGCCGCTGAACGAGGTGGAGGTGGTGACCAAAACCGTGGCGGCACATACGCTGTCGATGATGGGCACCGACGCGAATGGCAAGAGCGCCAATGCCGCCGGCGTCGACCCGATGGAACAGCTGGTGAGGTATACCGTCGAGGGCGATTCGCTCGTCTGCGGCAGCTATGTCATCGTGCCTTCCTGCATAGGCAATCTGATTTATTATAGCTGCGAACTGCCCAGCGGCGATATTGCCGCAGGTTCGATGGTGGACGACGCGATGGACTCGCCGGCCGATATGCTTGTCACCACGGCCAAGGAAAAGAAGGATGCCTTTTGGATTCCGCCCCACAAGTCGCTGGTGGACAGCAGTAAGATGGTGGCCTCGTACTGCACGCCGGTCTATGTGCCGGGAACGGAGCATCTGGCCTGCATCGTTGTCAGCGACTTGGGCGTGGACTGGATGGAGCAGAAGGTCGAGGAACTGCGCCCCTACAAGAACTCGCTGACCACCATCAGCTGCAGCGACGACTGCATAGTGGGCATCAAGGATACCGCCATCATTGCGCAGATACGCAAAAGTTTTGCCGAGGACAAAGAACTTGCCGCCCTGGGCGAGGATATGAAACTGGGCAAGGACAGCATACGCCGCCGCATCGGCAAGGGACGCACGCTGTCGTTCGTGGTATACGGCCCGCTGCATAACGGCTGGATGGTCAGCATCGTGTGCCAGTACCGCGATGTGCTGAGGCGGTCGGCCCAGATGAATTTCAACCTGATGCTGATAGGTCTCATCGGTCTGGTGGTGCTTTTCTTTGTCTGCCGCAGGTCTATCCGCCGTATGACGCGACCCATCACGGAACTTTCCGAATCGGCGCTGAACATAGCCAAAGGCAACTTCAACGCCGAGCTGCCCGAAATCAAGAGCCAGGACGAGATGATGCGCCTGCGCGACAGCTTTATGTATATGCAGAACTCCATTGCCGACTACATCGAGGAGCTGAAGACCACCACGCGCGCCAACGAGCGTATGGAATCGGAACTCAATGTGGCCCGCAACATCCAGATGGGAATGCTCCATACCGACTTCCCGCCACAGCTCTACGCCCTGTTGCGCCCCGCCAAAGAGGTGGGCGGCGACCTCTACGACTTTGTGCTTAAGGACGACCACCTCTATATTGCCATCGGCGACGTCAGCGGCAAGGGTGTGCCGGCATCGCTGATGATGGCCATCACACGTGCCTCGCTGCGCTTTGTGGCCGGTTTGGGGCTGCCGATGGACCAAACGATGAACCGCATCAACAACTGCGTCAACGACACCAACAGCAACAATATGTTCGTCACCCTGTTTTCGGCGCGCATCGACCTGAAGACGGGAAGGATGGAATACTGCAATGCCGGCCACAATCCCATCATCATCGTTCCGCCCGACGGCGAGCCTTATTTCCTCAAGGCCAAGGCGAACCTGGCTGTGGGCCTCTTCAGCGACTTCCCCTACGAGGCCGAGAGCATAGACCTGAAGCCTGGCACACGCGTCGTGGCCTATACCGACGGCGTCAACGAGGCGGAAAAGGCCGACAAGAGTATGTATGGCAACGACCGCCTGCTGGCCTACGTCTCGTCCCCGAAGGTGCGCGCCAGCGCCACCACAGAGCGCGAGGTTGTCGAGGGCCTGCTCGAATCGGTCACCGCCTTCACCGACGGCAACCCGCAGAACGACGACATAACAATAATGAGTGTGAAAATTTAGAATTAAACGTTAACTTTAGCATTAACGTTAAGGTTTAAAAAATAACAACAATGAAAAAACGATTCAATCCTATAAAGGACAAAAGCAGCGAGATAATCGAATTCCTGATGTCGTCGCCCGACATACCCGACGACGACGCGCTGCAGTTCAAGTTACGCCTGTCGATTGAAGAAGCTGTCGAAAACGTGGTGCGCTATGCCTACGACGGCGGCATCGGATGGCTCGAAGCGGGCACAAGCCTTGACCACGACTCGCTGATCCTCACCATCGAGCTGCGCGACGCCGGCGTGCCCTTCAACCCCCTCGAGCGCGAAGACCCCGACATCACCCTCTCGGCCGAAGACCGCGAGGTGGGCGGACTCGGCATTTTCCTCTGCAAGCAGCTGATGGACAACATCGAATACCGCTACGAGAACGGCAATAACGTATTGACAATGACGAAAAAAGTTTGACAATGGACGTAAAGATAACAAACCAAGACAACAAAACACTAGTGGTCCTCGACGGCCGTTTGGACACCACCAACGCCGACCGTTTCCAGCAGGACGTGAACCCACTGATGCAGATGGAACATCCCGATATCGACATCGACTGTAGCGGAATGTCGTACACCTCGTCGCAGGGGCTGCGCATCTTCCTGATGCTGCAGAAGAGCGTGCTGGCCCACGGCGGCAAGATGGTGATGCGCAATATGAACCCGCAGGTCAAGGAGGTGTTCGACATCACCGGCTTCTCGAACATCATAACCATACTCTGACGCCCTATGCCGCTCGATATGCACTGCGAGATGATACTCGACGAGTATCGTGACAAACTGCCCGTATTCAATCGCATCAAGGACATCCTCCTCGCCAACCTGCGCAAAAGCCTCGACGAAAAGAACATCATCGTCGCAGGCCTCGAAACACGCATCAAGACCGAGAAGAGCCTGACCGGCAAGCTGGAACTGAAAGGCTACAAGTACCGCACCCTCGACGACATCACCGACATCCTCGGAGCCCGCATCATCACCTTTTTCAGCGACGAGGTGGACATCATTTCGGCCCTTGTCGAACGTATGTTCGAGATCGACTGGGAAAACTCGGTCGATAAGCGCAAAATGCTTGAAATAGACCGCTTTGGGTATATGTCGCTCCACTACATCTGCCGCATTCCCAAATCGATGTGCGACGACCCGGCGATGCCCGAAATCAACCAGTTGCGCTTCGAAATCCAGATGCGCAGCGCCCTGCAGCACGTGTGGGCCAATATGCAGCACGATATGGGCTACAAGAGCGACGTCGAGATCCCTGTTGAATACCAGCGCAATATGAGCCGCCTGGCGGGTATGCTTGAGCTGGCCGACGAGCAGTTCAGCCGCATCCGCAAGGAGATTACCGACTATCGCCGCAACGTGCAGTCGCTCGTGGCCAGCGGCAATTTCGACGAGGTGCCCCTCAACGGTGACACCTTCCGCAGCTATTGCGAACTCAAGCCGCTGCAGCGCCTGGCCGACAAGATAGCCACCATCAACCAGGCCGAGCTGTACGACGACAGCCTGATGCCTTACTACAACGTGCTGGTGCATATGGGGATGAAAACCATAGGCGATGTTGAGCGGCTCCGCATCGAAAACAGCGAGGCCGCCTACCAGCTGGCCCTGCTCCAGCTGGCCGGAACGGGACTCGACATCGTGGCCTACTCCGTCGCGCTCCAAAACCTCTGCATCGTATACATTTTGAAGCAGGGCTTTAGCGAAGCCGGCCTGGTCCGTATGTTCGCCGCCCTCTATGGCGAAAGCGCCTACAACGCCCAGCGCGCCAGCCGCATCTATCAGCAAGCCAAGAAGATAAATTTAGTCAGTTGAACGGAAAACCGCATCAGCACTAACGCATTAAAGCAATGAACAACCATCTAGAAACAAGTCTGTTTGACCGCGCAGCCCGCTTCGCAGTCGAAGCCCATCGCGGCACCGAACGTCGCGGCAAAGGTTTCCCCTACATCATCCACCCGATGGAGGCTGCAGCCATCGTGGCCACCATCACCAACGACCAGGAGCTGCTGGCAGCGGCCATTCTGCACGATGTTGTCGAGGATACCGATGTTGCTATCGACCAGATTCGCAGCGAGTTTGGCGAGCGCGTGGCCAACTTGGTGCAGCACGAAACGGCACCAAAGGACAAAAGCCTCGGCTGGCGTGGCAAAAAGCAGGCACAGATCGACCAGCTTGCCGCCGCCGACCGCGACAGCAAGATAGTCGCCATCGGCGACAAACTGTCGAACATCCGCGCCATTGCCGGCGACTACAGGCTCGTTGGCGACAAGCTGTGGAGCCGTTTCCACGCCCCCGACGGCAAAAAGGATATCGAATGGTACTATCGCGGTTTGGCGGGAGCGCTGTTCGAACTGTCCGAAACGTTGCCCTATCAGGAGTTCGTCAGCCTGCTCGACCAGACCTTCGGCCCGATGGACTATTCGGTTGCGCACCGTGTGAACATCGACGACTACGAAGAGAGTGGGGAGGGCTATATGGCCACAAGCTACAACCACCGCGACGGCCAGACGATGGTCAAATTCTATAATGCCGAAATCGACAAGGCCCTGCCGCAAAACGAACTGCAAAGGGCCTATTCGGTCTTCCAGATGCACGTGCCGACACCGATGCCCGGACGCTTCGTCACCGACGGCACCCGATTCGGCGCCGAGTTCCGCCGCATCAACCCCAAGGAATCCTTTGCACGCTTCGTCAGCAACCGCCCCGAAAGCTACGAGGAAATCGGCATCCGCTTTGCGCGGATGTGCAGGGCGCTGCACGACACACCGTGCAACACCTCGGTCTTCCCTTCGCAAAAGGCTATCGCTCTGCACGATATCAGGGCCAGCCGGCGATTCAGCGACAGCGAAAAGGAGCGCATCTGCCAGTTTTTCGCTGCGGTGCCCGACCGGACCACCTGCCTGCACGGTGATATGCACCTCGGCAACGTCATCACCACGGCTCTCGACGCCTCGGCCCCCTCGGCCTCGCAGCAACAGGACTTTTGGATCGATATGGGCGACTTCGGCTGGGGCGACCCGCGCTTCGATGTCGGAATGTTCTACCTCACCGCCAACATCAGCGACGACGCTACGGCGCAACACCTATTCCACGTCGACCTGGCCACACTGCGGCGCATCTGGAACGTCTTTGTGCGCCACTACTACTGCATCGACGACCAGCAGCGCCAGCACGAAATCGAACAGTCGCTACGACCCTTCGCAGCCCTCAAGATGGTCCATTTCGACCTCTTCAAGCCTATGCCCGAACCGATGCTCCACTTCGTCCGCCAAACCCTGCTGGGCTGAAACCGGACGTCAGACCGACCTTGCATTAATTGAACTCTCTTTTTAGCGTCAAATTGTTGATTATAAGTATGGTATACAAAAAATATCGTATAACCATCTGATAACCACGCCTTAAAGGTACCTCCTCTGCCATATGTACAGTATTTGTACAGTATATGTACAGTATTTGTACGCTTTTTAACTGTACAAATAGCGTACATATACTGTACAAGTACTGTACAACGGCCAGTGAATGTGCTGTTTGCGGATATGGGAAGGGAAGGGTAGGCGGGCTATTCTACCCTTTTCCCTTTGCTGTTCAGCAGGATGCTGATGCCGTAGCCGAGCTGGCAGAGGTAGAGGTCCTTGCCGATGGCTTTGATGTCTCTGTAGGCAGGAGGTGTCAGTGGGCGTCCGTCGGGAGTCATCAGTCCGTACCAGCCCCAGGCGGCTTCGTAGCTCATACAGGTGGCTACGGCAATCCGTTTGGTGGGGGTATAGCTGTATTCGTCGGAGTATTCATTGTCGTCTTTGTCGACGTGATAGATGACTTCGTCGGTTTCGTACATCAACTTCTCGATGTCGCGAATCATCGAACGGCAGACGAGCTCGCCTTTCAGCGAGTAGGCTTCGAGGGTGTTGTCGTCGAGTGTGGCGACGATGAGGGTGTCGTAGAACTCGTAGGATGTGTTTGCGAACGGCATAATGGTGTCCATTGCGAACGAGAGAATAGCCTCTTCGTTGCAGCTCTGGATGTGCCAGAAGGAGTCGACTGGGGTGATGTTTTCGTAGCGCGGAGCGACGACCCAGTTGCCGCGGGTGTCGATGAGGCCCATATATTGGCCGGTGCTGTCGCGCACGGCGCAGTGTCCCTGGTGGAAGACATAGCCGTCGTCGTAGCTGCGGTAGGCTAAGTTGCGGTCGATGACGGTGTTGCCTTTGGTATCGATGAAAAGGATGCGGTTGTTTTTTTCGACAGCCGCCAGGCCGTTCGAGAAGATCCAGGCGTGGTCGTAAGTGGGCTTGACGACGGTCTGTCCGGTTGCGATGTTGAAGTAGCCGCGCTGGCTGCCGTTGCTGTAGCACACCAGCGAGTCGCCTTCGAGTGGACAGGCGATCCAGGTGATTTCGTCCAGAATCTTGTGTTCGTTGCTGTCGGCAAGGTATCCATAGTAGGAGTATTCGCTCGAATGGAAGTAGACGTTGTCGGAGAGCTGCTGTGCGTCGTATTCAATGTAGCTGCTGGTGTTGCGGTCGGCGAGATGCCAGCTTATGTATTGTCCAAAACGAATGATCAGCGCGACGGCCCAGAAGACTGCGATTGCGGCGACGGCGGTGCCAAGGATGCGTCGCAGGATGCGACTGTATTTAGATTCGTCTTTCATTCCGAACAGGGTTGCGATCCATTCGACAAGAACCGTGAAAACGGCTTTGATTCCGTGCCATAAGGCTTTGATTGCGTTTTTCATAGATGCTAATTTGTTAATTTGTTAATGTGTTAATTCGTTAATGTTTTCTTCCTCGTCGAAGGCGGCGTCGGCCATCGAGGAATAGCAGGCGTTGCGCTCGCTGAGCGTCATTGGAGCGGCGTCGCTTTCGAACTCGTTTTGTTTCAGTTGGGCCAGCCGGCTGAAGAGATTCATATGCGTGCTGCTGTCTTTGGCCATAATGTTATGGATGCCGTCGTTGGTGGCGGCGAAGTTGCACGAGTTGCGGATGGAGAGGGTGAAGGCGATTTCGACGGCGTTCTGGTTGGCACCCATATAGGTGAATGTCCAGCCCTCGCCTTTCAGCTCTTCGACCAGTTTTTTGACGGCTGTGCTGGTATACTCCTTCGAGGCGTTCTCGAGGCCGTCGGTGATGATGGTTACCACCACAATGTGGTCTTCGATGGCATTGACGTGGTTACGCATCGAGGTAAGGGTGAAACCCATGGCATCGTAGAGAGGGGTGCAGCAGCAGGGCTGGTAATCCTTTTTGGTCAGCGGACGCGCTTCTTTGGCAGGCACCTTGTCAAAGACATACTTTTTCTCGCATTCGCAGAAGGTGAGCAACGAGACAAAATGCTGCTGGGTGTCGGCAAACCGTTCCTGCGCCTTGCGGATGCCGGCCAGCGTTTCGTTGAAGCTGTCTATGGCGGCGTCGCGGATGCTCTGCATTGAGCCGCTGCGGTCGAGGATGATGACATTGAAGACCTGTGTTTTTGTGTTCTTTTTATCCATTGTTTGAAGCACTGTTTCGTGTCGTGCGCAACTTCTGATGTGTGGTTATTTGATGATTTTGTAGATATAGAATTTCATTGTGGCCGAAATCTATCAGTATAGGCAAAAAAAATCACATCCAGTTGGATGTGAATTTTTTACGAAGACGAAAACGAAGACGAAAAACACGTGCTGCGTCAGCCAGTTTTCGTCTTCGTTTTCGTTTTCGTTGATACGAGCGCGTTAGTGCCGCAGGTCACTGTCCACTAATTCATTACATATTTTCCATACATAAACCGTGGTATTCAATTTTATATCCCTTCAGTTTGTGTGTTGCATTCAGGAATGTCTCTGCTTTTTGTTTGAGTACACCAATGCTGATTTCGCTCTTTTGACGTTTTATCTCGTAAAAGAGAGCCAAATCATTCAGCTCGTCTAACGCTATCAAGTCGATCTCGCACTCTCCACGTCGGTTCCACCAACGGCCGATGCGTGTAAACTTCTCGCTCTCGATTGCTTTGCGGTGGAAATAGCGCTCCAACATAAGTCCGCTGAATGTATTGTAGTCTCTGTCGATAATTTCCTGTAGTTTTGCGTAGTTTTCGATCTCGATGATATAACTGTATTTAAAGATGAAACGAAACCAAAAACTGTAGAAAACATCGTCTATCTCGTATCGGACGTTTTTTGTGGCACTATTCTCGAACATAGGCTGGCGTTTCCCTATCAGTTCATATTCCTTCTCCAGATTGGTCAGGTAGCCTCCCACCTCCCGGCCAATCACTTCCTCTATTTCGCTGCGTGTGTTCTTTCCTCGAGCTATGCACGAGAGGATGGAAAAATATGTGCCGTAGTCCTTTCCGAATTCCTCTATCAGGTTGTTTCTTCCCTCGCCCAGAAACGTCGAGTTTGGACTCACGATATGACTTATCATTGCATCTTTGTCCATTGCTTCAGCATCGACGAGAAGGTTCACGTATTTGGCTACTCCACCTGTAAAGGTAAACATTGCCAGCAAGTCTTCATTCGTGTAATCAGGCTTTACATCTGCCATAATTTGCTTCAGCACCGAAGGTGGGAATGGCTTTACCCTCACTTCTCCGGTGTTTCGGCCATACAATGGTTCTTTCTTGTCCTTGAATATTTTCTGCATCAACGAGTAGATACTGCCACACACAACAAGGTTCAAGTGCGATGTTTTCTCATACTTGTCCCAAATGTCTTGTATTTCGCTATATACAGCTTTGTTCACCCTGAAAAAGTCTTGGAATTCATCAATTACCAGAGTGAAACTCCTGTCTACCGACAGTTTCATCAAGTATAGGAATATGTCGCTAAACTTGCGGCTGCTGCCTAGTGTTGGAATGCCAAGTTTTTCGCTGATTTCTTCCAAGAACACCTCGCATAGGTCGGGTTCTGCCTTTCGCGCAACGAAGAAGTAGACGAAAGGTTCGTCCTGATATGCTTGACGAATCAGTGTTGTTTTGCCGATGCGTCTGCGTCCGGTTACTACAGTGAAGCGTGCCGTTTTTTCGGCTTTTTTGCGCGCCTCACGAAGATATTCGATTTCTTTTTTTCTGTCGTAAAATTTCATAATCAGCGACTTTTGTTTAGAAATGGCTATTTCCGAAATGGTTGTTTCGAGTGCAAAAGTACTAATATTTTTGGAAGTGACAAAAAACTTGCAAAGAGATTTTGACCTATACGCCGGTTTTTATTTGTTCTTTCAAGCAACTTGGTTCGTGAATTCTCTGGTAACTATGGGCATTTTCAATGATTATACCCTGCAAAATGACCTATAGGTCAAAAAAATCACATCCGCTAGGATGTGATTTGTGATTCGTATTGTATTTATTCGTTTGTTTTTGAGTTGTCTCCAATAGTTAGAGTATCTTCGTCGGTTTCAAATTCGGGTGTTGCCATCATATAGTCGTCACCGCCTAGAGGTATGTCGAAGTTGGTAGAGGAATCATTTGTAGGCCCTTGTAGTAGCCAAATGGCGGTTACCCCTACGAATGTCAGCAAAGATGCAGCTATCAGCACTCGACGGATGATTGGTTTTTTGGGTTTGGTTGGAGATGCGCAAGCGGCTCGCTCTGCGTAGGCCGGCATTGCTGCCTGGGCTGCGACTCGCATTTGGCCAGATTCTGCCTTGATTTGTTCGATAACAGTGCCGATGCTACGGCAAGCTTCCATCCTCGACGCGTCGTTGTTCAGGGCCATCGAATTGTCACAGAATGCATCGGACATAGCAATCCATTCGTCGACAACGGCTTTCAATTCGTCGTCCTCTTCGATGGCTTGTTCTACCCATTCGCGATCCTCGTCAGGCAGCGTTCCTTCCAAATAGGCTGCCAAAGTGTTGTCATCTATACGTTTCATCTTGACATTTCCTTTAGAAAAGCCTGTATGTATTGCACTTTCGCGGCTCGGTGTTTGTTGTAAAAGTTGTCCATACTCATTCCCATTTTTTTCGCTGTTTCTTCGTTGTCCAATTCGTCCAGGTAACGGTAGCGGATCAGTTGACGGTAGCGTTCGTTGGGCATCATATTGATGATAGTCTCTACGTCCTCGCGGTTCAGTGTTCCCATATCTGTCAGTATAGAGGGCTCGGAAACGGATAATCTATCATCATCGCCCAAATCGTCGGTGGGTATGAACTTCTTGAACTGATGGTAGCAGTAGCGTATGGCCACTACACCAACCCAGTTTTTCAGGGTGCATTTGTAGTTGAATGTCTCCAGCTTGCAGCGACGTCCCACTTGGCGTGGTTTGAGGATGTCGATGTAGATTTCGTGGATGAAGTCTATCACCTCGGCACAATTGGTTGTGTAACGGTCGTAGAGCGATTTGAGGACGGGGTACGATTTGCCATAGAAGAATTCGGCGGTGGGCAGCTGTTCTAAATGCAATATGGAGGAGACAATTTTCTTGTCCGGCCAGAGAGCGATATATGGGAAAGGAATGGGTAATCTCATACTGTTTAATGCTTGATTATTTTTCTGATACACTGACTTCCAGGAGTGACTATCTTCATTGTATAGGCTCCATTGGGTAAGACTTTGACGTTTTCTGGCACTTTTTCTCTAAATCCGTTATCAAAGGAATACCCCAAATAGGTTTCGCTATATCGTCGCCAGCAACAATGACAAACGAAGAGTTTCCTGATGAATATACATAATATGCAGTATCCTCACCAATGGGGAAGCGTTGACTATAGACCAGCTTTATCTCATCATAAGATGTATTTGTTTTCTTATTCAAGAAGTTAAAAGCAACCTGGTGCGCTTTTTTTTCAGAAACAGGATTTGCAAGGCACAGTGCGCTTACGCACACTAAAAACATAGTTAAAACGATCTTCTTCATTTGTCTTGTTATTATTTGCATAGTGATGCTCCAGTGTATATCGCTATGCTTATAAGGTTTTAAAATGTTGTACTATTATATGTTATACGTTTCGCCATTTTTCTTCACCACGCGACCGTGCTTCAGTTGTCCGTTTTCGTAGGTTGTGTTTTCTATCACGTCGCCAGGCGAGAATATGCGCATATTCCAGTGGTATTCCGTCGTAATTGTGACACGACCTCCTTTGCCGTGAGGCTCACCGGCACTGTTTTTTGGCCCCGAATAATTTCCATAAGCTGGCATACTGTTCGTGACAACGATGATTTCCTCATCGTCGTTATT
Source organism: Bacteroidales bacterium (assembly GCA_017517715.1). Lineage (GTDB taxonomy): Bacteria > Bacteroidota > Bacteroidia > Bacteroidales > P3 > Colimorpha. The sequence goes on along the minus strand of JAFWYO010000042.1, from coordinate 17,137 downwards.
GCCACTTTTGTCGCGTTTGCGTGACTCTGGCTTTTTGTATGGTTTAATTTCCAACAGTTCACAGCCCTGTGTCGTCACCGTATCGCCATTTTCTTCGACAAATGTGACTATTTTGGTATTCTTAAAAATAGTAGTGTCATTTCCTCTTACAACAATAGTGTCGCCGCATTCATTGTATGTTGTATCTGTTATTTCTACTGGTTCTGGACTCTTGTTGTGGCAGCCGCGTACAAGCAATAGTACTATGGCGGCAATTACGACTACACATCCAAGAATCCATATCCAATGTTTTTTGGGTTTGGGAGTCACTTCTTTAAGCTCTTTCCCGCAGATACTGCATTTGAAATCGTTTCCAATGGGAACTTCTTGTATTTCACCGTTGTCAGCTAATGGACAATTTACAACGTTCACGCAATAGCCTTTTTTTGTTAGTGGTTCGTTCTGTTTCATATCTGTTAATCTTAATTTATTAGTAACATATGTGATTATCTCTTTTAAATAACTATCCGAATATTCGACATAAATATATTCAAAACACTTCCCTTGTTTTTTGCGCCCTCATAATTCTTTGATGCCACCAAGACTGAATGATAGGAGGGTTTGTCATATTGATTTTATTTAGTGCCGTAAGTTGCGGGGTTTTTATATGTCACTTTATGGTGTGTCGGATTAGGAATAATAACTATACTTGCATCAGAAATGCTTGGGTTTGCAAGATTGTAGGCTTTGATGTATACAGGCAGCCCGTTAGAATAGGCGGATGTTTTGTAGTAACGCTCACTAATAAATCCGGTAATCTCTTCCGCACTCTCTCCTTGATACAAATCAACCACATAGTTGTCTATCATTCCATTATTGGAATAATTGATGTAAAGGTTGTATTTTCCTCGAGAATCGCCTACTTGATAATATTGATCTGCAGAGTTATATGCATAATAGGAGAATGATTTTATCAACTTGGAACGAACAGAATCCTCGGTATCGTCAAAATCTATTCCGGGTTCGGTATAAGTATAATGTTCTCCAAGAATAACAACCTTTATGTCTGTATTGTGGTTTTGGGCTGAGACGTGAAGATTGGTTCTTCCTACTCGAACAGGTGCAATAGAAAAATGTCCCGTATATGAGTATGATGAACCTACAGATATACTTGAACTGCTATGATTGTACAACTTTGCGACAAATTCGTCGTCATTCACGACAGTAATTCCTTCAATACTGCATTTGATTTGAAATTGACGTGCAATATCACTTACAAATAGGATAATGCTATCTGACTCAAGATCTGTTGAAAACCAGTCGGACCAAGTGTGGGGAGTGTCGGGGGTGCTTTCCACTACAGGTTCTTCCTCGCAACTGACAATGAGGAATGCCAGTGCTAAACAAAATGGGACAATGTATTTTTTCATTTTATTACAAATAATTAATTATTTCCAGGTATTACCATTCCCAGCTCCTCACCGGGTTCTTGTATGATACTGTTCCTTGTATGAAATTTTCAATCAGAACGGTATTATCTTCAGAATAAGGACTAGGTGCTGTTTGATTAAAACCGCGAGTATAAATATAATATCCGTTATGGGTTCCACAACGGAAGTACCTTTCGGCAACAAATTTACGCAGTTCTTCTTTTGCAGCTTCGTCAGAAAATGAAATGTCGTAATCTTTTAAGGTCCCTTCATTTTGTAGACGTATGGTCAGTGTATATGAATAAACAGGACCATCAAGTAAATATGTGAAGGTGTTTTCTGACTCGTTTTCAGAATCAGGGGTGCCAATTTTTAATATAATGGAATCGCGCGTGTCGTCAAAATCCAAATCGGGTTCTGAATATGTACTATATTGTGGCAAAACTTCTATACGGATTGTAGTATCCCATTCTTCATTGTAAAACTTATATCCTGCAGGACCCACGTGGCTCAATTGTAGGCTTTGTTTGCGTATATATACTCCTGTTGTATTGTCGTAAATGACATTGCCGCCGTAATCAAATAATACAAATGTGTTCAGATTTTTAGTACCCATAGGTTTGGGCCCCGTTACTGTTATTTCGATAGTTCCTTCTGAGATAGAGAATTGGGTATTGTTTGGTGAAATAATATAGCCAGAGGGGTCTTCTCCTCCCGGATTTGTTCCATTACTAACGACTATACAAATTGTCGTGTCAAATCCATATTTGGTATTATACAATCGACATTGAGCTTTCCCCTCTGCCAAAGGGTGTGTTTTAATATACGTAGTGATACCTCCATAGAAATATTTATCACCTATTGTATACACAGTTTCCAACTCAACAATATCATTTCCGTCGTTAAGTTCCACGAGACAGCTGTCCTTGCCATTGATGGTTATACACCCGTCATTCCCAACGCCGAGCGAATTATTGTTACCAACTATAAAACTCACTCCAGATGGAATCTCATTGCTGGGATTCGAGAAAGGCTCGGGTTCACATCCGACCAAAAATAAAAGCCATACGGTTATAATTGAAATTATTGTGTATTTCATCGTAGTCTCCTCCCTATTGTAGATTAAACTGTCCTAAACCTATTGTTTCCCCATTCTTCTCCAAGAAAAGGCTGTAATCTATGCCTTTATTCAGTGAGACTATGTTCTCGTGCGGTATTGTGATGATACTGTCCACAACATTCTCCGTGAATGTAGATGCTTCCACAGCCAGCAATTTTACATAAATCGTGGCATTCGGTGTGATACCATCTGCGTTTATCTTCAGTGATTGGTCACTCTCGCTAACAAGATACTTTACCGTTGTGCCATCCAATGCCATTGCCCCCGAATGGAATGTCTCTGTACTGCAGGAACTTAAAAATGCCATTAGGCATAAAGTCAGAAAGGTTTTAGAAAATTCTTTCATAGTATATCAATCTTATGGAATATTAATAATGAATTGAATTGTGGGGCCATTTATGGGGCTGTCTTTGGCGCTTAAATACCAACCAACCTCGAAGCCAAGGCGTCCCCATTCAAATCTGCCTGAAGGTTTAAAGTAGGGAGCTGTGCTAGAATGCGGTTCGGAGCTAGTATTCCCGGTTCTCTCAAACCAAAAGTTGTAACGAACTACTCCAACCCCCAAGAACATCGAAAATCGGAAGTCGTCGTCTATATCATAATTCGAGTATTTCCCGATAAAAGCATACCCTATTTTCGGACCAATAGCCCAGTCTTTGTTTTGGATTTTATACGTCATCGTGGCAGGATTACCGTCAGATGATGGATAATGTGCATCGTAATCGCCCCATAGTCGAATGAACTCCAGACCATAACTCATTCTGTTTCCAAACCATTTCTTGGATAGTCCATCTAAGTCAAACCCTAAGTTTAAACCATTTGTGATCTTCCATCCTGCAGAAAGGTTGCAACCAAAGGGAATAGGACTGGTGGGCATTTTTTTATTCACGGTGATGCTTCTGATACGTTTCCCTATAAAGCGGAATTTTGCTGTACAGGGTGTTCGTTCAATAATTATATCCGCACTCAGTTGGATTGTACTATCGTCGATTGTTTTATAGTCAAATGTGTCTTTTAATTCATAAGACAGTCCATTCTTGACCAAATTATAAACTTCAAATGTCGGGTTTGCAAAATTTTCGAGATAACTTGATAATTTTATCTTGCTTGATAATTCCGAAAGGCCTTTTTCTAAGACAAATCTATAATCCTCTGTGATGGTCTGAGGATCTTGGTATCCAAACAAATACTTTATATTATCTCTTGCGGTTCCCTGACCCTGTTTTTTGCGAATCCCATCCAGATATTGATTCAAACTATTGTAATAGCTTTTTGTTTGGTTAATAGCGTCGGCTTTGCTGATGCAACTGGATATGACCTTCTCATTTTGACTCATTACAAAAGAAGGCAAGCATATCAGTATGGAAAGTGCTACTAGGGCTATTATTTTATTCATTTTTAGAAAAATCATAGATTAACCAACCATTATTGTTTGTTTCCTTGTTGAAAAACTTCACTTTAAACTCATAGCCTCCCTTGTGGAAAACGTAAATCATATCTTTGATTTCGTCAAATTTCAACAACCTGCTGTTTACCATCGATAGGAAGACAGAGGTTTGGTCTACCGAGAAGGATTTCCTGACATAGTTTGAGATATCAGCTGGCGTCGAATGAAGTACTTCTTGAAGTTCGGCGAAATCTTGCAGGTTGTCAATAGGTGATAATCTCATATATGGAGAAGTCTTTTCGGGAATCATTCTAAGGATTTCGCCTTCTGCTTCTGAAATCACCCAAGAAAAATACCCCCTGTTGTCCTGCTCGACAGCCATTCGTATTATTATTGGGGTCTTCTTACCTTTATAGTGTGCATTGCAATATAATTCACAATAATAGTCCGAATCTCCATAAGATAATAATACATTGCTGTCAACCATCTTGTATGCAAATTCCACTACCTCATTGGCTCTGTCGATAACAGAATCTCTATAAAAACAAGCAACAACTTGTTTGTATGCGAGGTCGGCGTCTGTCGAATCTAAGAATGGGGGAAGTTTTTCTCGATTAAACCGTTCCCTGAATTCGTCGATGCTTTTAATTCGCATTTTGAAGAAATCCGGTACTTGGAACGTTATTGCTTGCCCCATCGCATTTGCGACAAAACAAGACATTGCTAATATTAAGAAATAACGTTTCATATTTTTTATAAGGAAGATGTTTCTAAAACTTTAATATTTCCAAATTTAATCACCCAATATATGTATGTCCTGCCATCAATTACTACTTCTATTATTGGTATATAAATTGTGATTCGGATGAGATTTTTTACAGTATACAGTGTTCCTTCCGGATTTTTATATGATTGTTCTTGCCAACATTCTATGGATCCCTCATATCTGTTCTTGCTTCTATTCCATATGAAATTTGGTGTAAAACAATAATCCCCACCATTAAAGCTTATTCTTCCATCTCGTCGTATTTTTGAAGTTGTCTGGAGATTGTTGAGATACTGCTTTACAGTAAGAGATGTTTTCCTAGATGAATATTTATTAGTCACCCATATTTTTGCAGCGGGAATAGTGATATCTTCGTAGACGCTGTCTCTTAATTCACCATTCTCGTCGCGACCGACGTGCAGTGCGGGGACTTTGTAATACCCATCATTCATTCCAGGTTTCTTTTTCCATCGATAATATGAACCGTTGGCATCAGGGTATGCTCGATATAAATTAAGAATGTTTTCTATGCCTTTATTTCCATCATATATAAATAGTTCGAGTGCTTTTTTCGCATATTCTTTCTTTTCATTATAGAAATCTTCTTCTGAGGAATACATTTCCAATCTTTTGACATCCGTCCAGCTTTCCCATAATTTACCCAAATAAAAATTCAAGTCATTAACTTGATCAATTATTGTTCTTTCAAGTATGTTGATTTGTTCATCATCAAGTAGATTTTCAAAGTCATTACGAAAAATTCTTCCATTTGAATCCGTTTGGTAAAATAGACAACTGTTTGCTGGAGATGAGATTGGAACCTCCTGAGCCAAAGCGCAAGAAAAAAAAGATGTTAAAATAAAGTAACAGACTAGTTTATTCATAAAAATGCCATTATAGTGATGTCGTTTCTAATGCCTTTATATTTCCAAATTTTATAACCCAACCAACGTAGTCTTTACCATCGATGGTCTCCACTGTTGGTTCAATATAAACGATGATTCTTCTATGAGTCCTATCAGAGTACTCATATCCTTCAGGGGTTGTTTTTCTAAATTCTTGCCAATAGTCTATTGCACCTTCATATCTCTTATTTTTAGCATTATACTTTAATTTATCAGTAAAAACATATTCTCCTCCTTTAAATGATATTAGTCCACCTCTGTTTTTTTTAGAAGATGTTTGTATGTTTGCAACATACTGTTTTACTGTAGGAGAATTTTTCCAAGACGAATATTTATTAGTTACCCATATTTTTGCAGCAGGAATAATAAAATCCTCGTAAACGCTATCTCTTAAATTGTTTTTTTCGTCGCGACCGACGTGCAATGCGGCAACTTTGTAATACTCATCAGTCGTCCCTGGTTTCTTTTTCCAGCGGTAATATGAACCATTGGCACTAGAATATGCTCGATATAACTGTAGAATATTTTCTATTCCCTTTTCGCCATCGTATATAATTAGACCGAGTGTTTTTTTCGCATATTCTTTCTTTTCATTATAAAAATCTTCTTCTGAGGAATACTTTCCCTGTCCTTTGACGTCTGTCCAGGTTTTCCATAATTCACTAAAATATAGGTTAAGATCAACAACTTGCTGGATGGCGGCTTCTTCCAGTCCTTTAACCTGATTGGCATCAAGTGTGGCCTTAAAACTGTCGCGATAAATCTTTCCGTCTTTGTCTACAGTAAAGAATGCGCTATCGGCTTTTGTTGCAGGTATTATTTCTTCTCGCTGAGCGTAGGTAAGTGACGCGAAAAGTATCGCCGTTCCTAATAATACAATACGTTTCATTTTGTTATTGGTTTATTTTGTATACTTCGTGAACTTCAAGAAGGGTTATTTTGCCCGAATTATCTCTGTGAATGGTTTTTATGTTTATATTAATGATATCGCGTAATTTTATAATTCTGTCCAGATAAGCTTCTGCCTTGTAGGGCCTATTGAATGCTACACTACCATCAGAACTAACTGTTCTAATCAATGAATTTGGGGTTAACTCCAATAATACTTGTTTTTTCCTTTCACTTCTTTCGGAATCTTGTAGATTTGCATTAGCCACATCGCTTATCAACTGCTGTAAGTTGTTGACTCTTGGAGGAATGATTCCGTTGGGTTTCGTTTTTTTCTTACGTGGCTCAATTCTATAGCACGGAGACATTTTGTGCGTTTTTGAAGGATTATTTTTGTCTTTAAAGTTATATTGCCATAAATCCTTCATTACAATATCCATTATGGATTCCCAAGGGTTACCAGGCTTGATTGAATTAATAGGGGTCTCCTCGATTGCTTGCATAAGCGAGTTTAAGAAGTATGAACCTGTTGCTGAATTTGACCAGCCGTATGTGCCCGGCTTTGTGGCACACATAGTTATCACTCCTGTTGTGTTTGTAAAGAGTTCTTTGAATAATGATATTGTGGCCGATGGAATTTTTGTGGCAGCGGCGGGTTGATCTTTAGATACTTTAGGCAAAACAAATTCTCCGGGATAGTTACAGCAATCGCCTATAACTACGGTCAGTTTGGCTCGATGTTGAGCCAAACTTTTTGATACATCTATCAATGGTACATACTTGCTTTGAGATTGTTCGTGCAGGCACATTTGCGGAAAAACAGACGTGTCTTGATGTGATCTTGTGCCGTGACCGAGATAACAAAACACCACAATGTCGTTTGTGTCACATTCAAATTCATCCAATAGATCTATTAGTTCCTTGCTTCTACAAATGGTGCCAGTGTATAAGTAAGGATCGATAATAAGCTCGTGGTTTATTGTGTTGCACACTGTCTGCAAAAAATCTTTAAATTCGTCTAAGCTAACAGCTTCACCCTTGCCGATCTTTCCGTCGTCTGTATCTGCAAAAACAATTGCGTGCATTGCTGGCCGCTCCTGGGCGTCTATATTTAAGGTGAAAATCAGTGCAATAAATATAAAAATAAATTTTTTCATAATTAAGTATTTTTATTGAATATTAATGAGCATATCATATGTGTTATTCTGCGACACAAGACGGAAGAAGCGTGTCACCTGGCGGGCGTTGTTGTAGCGGACGACTTTGGTGAGTTTGCCGTCTTTGACGATGCCCATTTCGAAGCTGACAAGGGAGAATACCAAGTCTATTTTCTGCTTGCCTTTTGTGAATGATAGGGCGTAGTTTGGTGCATAGGGCGAAGTGACTGTCACTGGGCCGTTGTTGTAAAACGCACTGTCGGCCATCAGGAACTGGATAGTGCTCAGGTCGGTTTTGTTCAGTGTGCCAAGTGTGCTCGACACTTTAACGCCGCCAATGGTGGGTTCGCCATCGGCGGGTGACTCCATCGGATTGAGATGACTCAGCGTGGCTTTCTTGGCGCCAAAGACAATTGTTGCAACGTCTTCGCCCAGTATTGATACCGTCACGCTGTCCGGTTGCGAGTTGAGGTGGGCAAATGCCACCACGGGTTTCTTGTCCTTGGGAGGATCGGTTGTTGACTTCTCCGATGTGCTGAATGCGCACATCGTCAAGACTGCTATCGCGGTTACAACAGTAGCGACGGCTTTTTTGCTTTGTTTGGATAAACTTGCTTTGTTCATATTGTTTGTTTTTTTCAGTTCATCAGTATAGAATGCAGCTAAGGCTTTTTTCTACCAGTGTGCATCTTTTTTTCTTTTTTTTGTCTTCCCGAGTTCCCATTGGATGACAGTTACACATACAAAAAAAGCATAGAACTCGCGTTGTTTGTTCTACGCTAACGAGGCATCGCCAAACGCCTTACACAAGTAAAACCAACTTTGAACCTTATCCTATGCCCCCAGTATGTAGCAGTCTATGGCCCAAAACATAAAGGCAAAGCAAAAAGGCATCAGTATCTCAGTCCTTGTGTTAAAATTTTGGCGAATTTCGTTAGCGGACCAATACAAATGCTTTCTTCGCATCGTACGACTACTCGCGTCGATTTGGGGTGCAAATTTAAGTATTTTTTTTCAATGCTGATGCCTTTTGGGATAAGATTCTTTTAATATGTTGTTATTCAGTTGTTTTTAGGGGGTTAGTTTTGTGGTTTTTTATTGCTGGTTGTTGCGGTATGGACGAAAAGGGAGTTGTTTTTTTTGATTTTTCGTGATGTGTTGATGGTCTCTGATGTTTGCAGCATAATGGGTGTTGGATGGGTCGTATCAAATTGTTGTGTAGCGAGCTATGAATGTATGGCAGGTGCCGGATTTGTTTTCAAGTCGATTGCAAAGTTACAATATTTTTCAAAATCAAAGACGCGTTTATAGATATTGATAACACTAGCGAAACGGTTGTATTCTGGGATTTTTTTTGTAAATTTTTCAAAAAATATTTTGTCGGAACGGAAATAATTTGTAACTTTGCAACTCGAAATCCAAATCCATAAAACTATGAAAAAATCGTTATTTCTTCTGTTTTGTCTGGCGCTTTTGGCGTCGGGAAGGGCGGTCGCTGATGTGGGCGACACGCTGTCGTATTGCGGGAATAGCGCTTTGCAGACCCGCGTCGGTGTCAACAACACCACAACCACAATCTATTGGGGCATTATGTTGCCCGCAAGCCAGTTGGCGGGGCGCGATTCGGTGATGAGCGTCCTGCTCTATGTCGCTACGAGCGACACGGGGACCTACACGGTCACTCTCTATCAGGGCGGGACAACGGCTCCGCAGACACAGGTGTGCTCGCAGACCTACTACATCGGCTCGTCGCTGGCCGGAGGCTATGTCAACTGCGCTCTGACTACGCCTGCGGCAATCATCTCGAGCCAAAACCTTTGGGTCATCGTCTCAAACACCGACGTCCTCTATCCCGCAGCAGCTTGTGCTTACGTCAATGATCCTAACAGCAACTGGCTCTCGACCAACGGCACCTCGTGGTCGCACGCCACCCCCGATGTCGGACTCAACCAGAGCTTCTCGTGGCTCATCAAGTGCGTCACCAAAGCTTCGGCCAACGCCGCCCCCACGGTCATTGCCAGTGGCCCGACGATGGCCGCTGTCGGCCAGCAGTTGACATTCAACGCTATGGCCAGCACCGGCGCCACCGTCAGCTGGCAGCTCAATGGCGGCAACCCTTCGACGGCAACGGGCAATACGGCCACGGCCGTATGGAACAACCCGGGAACATACAACGTGATTGCCACGGCCACCAATGCCAACGGCACGTCGCGCGACACCGTCGCCCTCAGCGTTGTGGATTGCCCCGAAATCAGCTCGTTCCCCTACACGATGGGCTTCGAAAGTACCGACCCGGTGGCTTGCTGGACGGTGCTTGATGCCGACGGCGACGGCTACACGTGGGACCCCTCGGTGTTCTCCTCGTCCGAACAGGCCCATACGGGCTCGGGCTGCATCAGCTCGGCCTCCTATATCAACGGTCCGGGCGCCCTGGAACCGGACAACTGGCTCATTTCGCCGCAGATATATTTGCCGCAAGGCAACGGCTTCTCCCTCTCCTTTTATGTCGGGGCTGTCGACCAGAACTATTACGCTGAGCATTACGGCGTTTACATCTCCACTACCGGAATGAGCCAGAGCGACTTCGTCCTTCTGCAGGAATATGACGTCACAACCGTCAACTGGGTGCAGAAAACCATCAACCTCGACGACTATGCCGGACAGCACGTCTACATCGCTTTCCGCCACTTCGACATCGAGGATATGTATTGGATGAAAATCGACGATGTTACGATAACTATGCAGCAACCAAGCACTTATCCTGTGACGTTCGAGTGCGAAGGCAATATTGTCGGCACGGTCACTACGTCCGCCGACTCCGACAATTCGCTTTGCGGCCAGCAGGTCAGCCTGAGCTCGGAGCAGACAACCAATGTCTACATCAAGTGCCAAAAGTTTGAGTATCATCTCGAAGCGCTCTATGTGAATGGTGTGGACCGTATGAACGATGTCCATCTCAACACGGGCGATGTTGTTGATACTTATGTTTTTACCTTCCAGCCTGTAGAGGCCTCAACAATCCGTGCCGTCTTCCAGGGTCGCGACATCACCATCAATGTTGCTGCCAATCCCACGCAGGGCGGCACCGTCAGCGGCGGCGGCACATACCATTATATGGACACCATTGAAATCGAGGCGCACGCCAACCCGGGCTACGTCTTCGCCGGATGGAGTGACGGCGACCAAAGCAACCCGCGCCAGATAATCGTAACGGCGGCAACGACCTATACTGCCAACTTCCAGCAGACGTCGGGCATCGCCGATCCCGGCGCCCAAGCCTCCGCCATCAACGTCTATCCCAATCCCGCCAGCGATGTGGTATGCATTGAAATACAGAATCCTGACCGCGCGATGCGCAATTATGAGGTCACGCTTATGGACCTCAGCGGCCGCACCTGCCAGACGGCAATTGCCGAGGGCAACAGTGGCAGCGTGGACAATATCCGCCTGGATATCACCGATTTGCCGCAAGGTTCGTATTTCGTTCGCATTCAGGCCGAAGGCGTCAGCCTTGTGCGCAAGTTCGTCAAGAAATAGTGCCCAATGCTATACACCTTCTCCGCCCGTTCCTATATCGTTCCTATATCGATCTTATATCGTTCTTATATTTTTATATAGGAACGATATAGGAACGATATAGGAACGGGCCTGCCAGGTGGCGGAGAGGCCTTGTTGTGTGTTCCGCCCGGTCGGCCTCTTCGGATTGGATGTGAGTGGACGACAAAAGCGGCTCAAAGACAATGACTTTGAGCCGCTTCGTTTATAAAAAGTGGATGCTTTCGATTAGCAGTTTTCCAGTTCGGCGAGGTGCTGGCTGACTTGGCCGATGCTTTCGCGGACGAAGTAGCGGCAGCTCTTCATAAAGCGGGCGTCGCGCTGGCTGTCGAGCAGCAGCAGGTAGCCCATAATGATGTTGCTCAGCACTTCGGTGAGGGCGCGGGTCGAGTGCTCGAAACGCTCGCTGGTGGTGCCTTCGGCAGCGGCGAGGTCGTAGAGCTTGCTGTAGAGGCCAGTGGCTTTGCGCAGCACGTCGAGGCAGTGCTGCATCTCGGCGCTGGGTGCGGTGGCGAGGCCTTCGGCGACGCGGGCGTCGTAGCTCTCAATCTGCTTGAGGTAGGCGCCGCTGGCGATGCCCTTCATAGCGGCGACGACCTGCAGCTGGCTGGTGCCTTCGTAGATGCTGAGGATGCGTGCGTCGCGATAGAGGCGTTCGCAGGCGTATTCTTTCATAAATCCGCTGCCGCCGTGCACCTGGATGCAGTCGTAGGCGCAACGGTTGGCGAACTCGCTGGCGTTGAGCTTGACGAGGGGCGTCAGGATGTCGGCCACGCGCGAGGCGGCCTTGGAGCTGGACGAGAGGTCGACGTAGCGTGCCGTTTCGTACATCAGGCTGCGTGCGCCGTCGGTGCGGGCGCGCATCTGGTTGAGGAGGTCCTGGACGGCGACGAACTGGTTGATGGCGTGACCGAACTGTTCGCGGCTGGCGGCATAGGCTTCGGCTTCGCGGCAGGCGGCCTCGCAGAGTCCGATGGACTGTGCGCCGACGCCCAGACGGGCGCCGTTCATCAGCGACATCACGTACTTGATAAGTCCCAGGCGGCGTTCGCCGACGATCTGTGCGGGGGCGTTGGTGAACTGCAATTCAGCGGTCGGCGAGCCCTTGATGCCCATTTTGTTCTCGATGCGGCGCACGGTCATTCCGCCGTCGGCTTTGTCGAAGACGAAGTAGGAGAGGCCGCGTCCGTCGTTGGTGCCCTCTTCGCTGCGTGCCAGCACCAGGTGCAGGTCGGCGTCGCCATTGGTGATGAAACGCTTCACGCCGTTCAGGCGCCAGCAGTTCGACGCTTCGTCCCAAGTGGCCTTGAGGCGAACGGACTGCAGGTCGCTACCGGCGTCGGGCTCGGTGAGGTCCATCGAGCAGGTGGCACCCTGATAGATGCGAGGCAAGTATTTGTCTTTCAGCTCTTCGCTGGCGAAATGCTGGATGGTTTCGGCGCAGTCCTGCAGGCCCCAGATGGTGGCGAAGCCTACGTCGGCGCGGGCTATCATCTCGGCAGCCATAACTTCGACCACGCGGGGGAAGTTGAGGCCGTTGTATTTGCGCTCGAGAGCCATACCGTAGAGGCCCGACTGGATGAGTGCGTCGAGGTTGCGGCGTGTGCCGGGTGCGTACTCGACGTGTCCGTCGACGAGCGACGGGCCGACGTGGTCCACCTCTTCGGCATTGGGGGCGATGACGTCGCCGGCGATGTCGCCAAGCAGACGCATAACCATATCGTATTGCTCTACAGCCTCTTCGGCGTTGGCGGGAGCTTCGGGATGGATGCCGGCTTCAGCATAATTCTTCTCTTTTACGGCGACCACCTGCTCCATCTCGGGGTGGTGCAGATAGAAGCTAAGATTCTCGTTATCTGTATAGAAATTCATAATTCCTTGTTCAATTTAACGTCAACATAGGGGTTAACGTTAAGGTTAATGTTAACGTTATTTCAGATTGTTTTTGTAGCAGGCCATAAACTGCGGGATTACGGTCATCACGTCGCCGATGATGGTGTAGTCGGCAATGGCGTTGATGGGTGCGTCGGGGTCGGTATTGATGCTTATGATCTTGGCGCTCTGCTCCATACCGGCGCGATGCTGGACGGCACCGCTGATGCCGCAGGCTATGTACAGTTTGGGACGCACGGTGACGCCGGTCTGGCCTATCTGGCGCTCGCCTTCGCAGAAGCCGGCGTCGACAGCGGCGCGGGTGGCTCCGACGCTGCCGCCGATGAGGTGGGCAAACTGGTGCAGCAGCTCGAAGTTCTCTTTGCTGCCCATACCGTAGCCTCCGGCAACGATGATCTGGGCGCCCTTGATGTCGATTTTCTGCTCTTCGATTTCGCGGCTAATGATTTTCACGGCCTGGTCGGCCTTGTCGATAGCGGCGTCGACAGCGACGGGGATGATGGTGCCCTTGTAGTTCGGGTCGAGGATTTCTTTCTTCATAACGCCTTCGCGAACCGTGGCCATCTGCGGACGGGTTTCGGGGCAGACGATGGTGGCGATGATGTTTCCGCCAAAGGCGGGACGAATCTGAAGCAGGATGTCGTCGTATGTCTTCTTGGTCTTGATGTCTTCGTGCGAACCGATTTCGAGCTGAGTGCAGTCGGCGGTCAGGCCGCATTTCAGGTACGAAGCGATGCGCGGTGCCAGGTCGCGTCCCACGCTGGATGCGCCGAACAGTACGATTTGTGGCTGCTGGGCTTCGATCAGCTTGGACAGTACCTCAAAATGGGGCAGGGTGCGGTAGGGCGACAGGCGCTTGTCGTCGGCCACGTAGGCTTCGTCGACGCCATAGGGATAGAGCGATTCGGCGGCGGCTTTGACGTTGCAGCCCAAGACGGCAGCCTGGAGTTTGCAGCCCAGTCGAGTGGCCAGTTGGCGTCCCTTGGTGCAGAGTTCAAGGCTGATGTCGGCTATCTGGTTTTTCTCGGATAACTCGCAATATACTAATACGTTGTTCATTGTTTTCAGCTTTCTGTTTTTACAAAATATGTTCTTTTATGAGCGTTGCCGACAACTCGTTGAGGGCTGCCTCGGTGGGTTCCAGAACTACCGATTCTTTGTGAGCCAACACGACATTCTCAATCTTTTTCACCTTGGTGGGCGAGCCTTTGAGGCCCAAGCGCTCCATATCGGCATCGATGCTGTCGGCATTGATCATCCGCACTTCGTCCTTGGCTTGGCGCAGCATACGGTGGGCGTTGGGGAAACGGCAGTCGGCACCGGCCGACGTGACGGTAACGAGCACCGGCATAACGGCTTTCACCACTTCGGTGCCGCGCTCCAGGCGGCGGCGGATGGTGATTTCCTTGCTATCGACGGCAATAAGCTCTTCGGCGTATGTGATTTGCGGTATTTCGAGTTTCTCGGCCACTTGCGGACCCACCTGTGCGGTGTCGCCATCGATGGCCTGACGGCCGCCGAAGATGAGGTCTACTTTGCCCAACTGCTTCACTGCCTGCGAGATGGCGTAGGATGTTGCCAGGGTGTCGGCACCGGCAAAGCGGGCGTCGCTGAGCACGAAGCCGTCGTCGGCACCGCGCATACGGGCGTCTTTGATTATTTCTGCGGCACGTGGGGGACCCATAGTCACAACCGTTACTGTGGCATCAGGCATCTGGTCTTTGACACGCAGAGCCATCTCCAAAGCCTTCAGGTCTTCGGGGTTGAAGACGGTGGGCAGCGCGGCACGGTTCACGGTGCCGTCGGCGTTCATAGCGTCGGCACCGACATTGTGTGTGTCGGGTACCTGCTTGGCCAATACTACTATCTTGAATGACATATTTTCAGTATTTCGTTTTTTCTTTATAAAATGATTTAATTGTTTTTGACATAGCTGATTATGTCGCCGATGGTCTTGATGTTTTCGGCGGCGTCTTCGGGAATGCTGATGTCGAATTTCTGCTCGATGGACATAATCAGTTCAACGCTGTCCAGCGAGTCGGCTCCGAGGTCGTTGATGAGGTTCTTTTCGGGCGTGATTTCCGAAGCGGCAACACCCAGTCGCTCTTCAACGATGGCGCTGATTTCTTCAAACAATTGTTCGTCGGTGAGTTCTTTGATGTTCATTATCAGTGTGCTTTTATTTCAAAAATTCTTTGTTTTTCAGTTGATTGCCAGGCCGCCGTCGCAGCTGATGACCTGTCCGGTGACATACGATGCCAGGTCGCTGGCCAGGAAGAGCGACACGTGGGCCACGTCGCTGTCGAGACCGCCACGGCGCAGCGGGATTTTGGTCATCCAGTCTTTGCGCACGTCTTCGGGCAGCTGTTGCGTCATCGGGGTCTCGATAAATCCGGGAGCCACGGCGTTGCAGCGTATGTTGCGCGAACCCAGTTCTTTGGCTATCGAACGGGTGAAGCCGATGATGCCAGCTTTGGATGCCGAATAGTTGCACTGGCCGGCATTGCCGTTAAGGCCGACGATGGAGCTGATGTTGATGATGGAACCGGCTCGCTGCTTCATCATCATCGGGGCGAAGGCTTTGGTGTAGTTGAACACCGAGCGCAGGTTGACATCCATAATAAGATTCCAGTCCTCGACGCTCATACGCAGGATCAGGTTGTCTTTCGTAATGCCGGCATTGTTTACCAGTATGTCGAGACGGCCGTAGTTTTTCGCAACCCAGTCGGCGACTTCCAGTGCCTGTGCGTTGTCGGCGGCATTCGAAGCCAGAAAATCGGCGCGGACGCTTTTGGCACGCAGTTCTGCCAGCAGGCTCTCGCTCATATCGTTCTCTTTCAGGTCGGTAAATATGATATTTGCTCCTTCTTCGGCAAAAAGGAGAGCGTGACTTCTTCCGATACCTCTCGAGGCTCCGGTGATCAATGCGGTTTTATTCTCTAATAGTTTCATTGTATTGTATTTGTTTTTTGTTCTTTTAAATATGAATGTTTTTGTGTACTAAAAGTCTTGATAATAGGCTTTTAAGTTTATGTTTGCCTATCAGTCCTTTTTGTCGGCAAGCATAAAGATCAGGCTGCCTTTGGCGCACAGTTTGCCTTCGACTTTGGCTTCGGCATCGACGAAAAAGGTCAGGCCGCGTTTGGCGGTGATTTTGCCGCGCACTTCGATGGTGTCGCCAGGACGCACTTGGTTTTTGAAGCGTACTTTGTCCATTCCGGCATAGAATGTCAGTCGTCCGGGCAGTTCTTCAAGCATCAGCGTGCAGCAGCATTGGCCCATAATTTCGCAGAGTATCACGCCAGGCACGACAGGATAGCCCGGGAAATGGCCCTGAACGAAGTATTCGTCGCCACGAACGTGGTAATGCCCTACGGCGGTGTCGCCTTCCATTGTCACGTCGTCGACCAACAACATAGGTTCGCGATGCGGCAAATAATTTTTTATTTCGTCTCTTTCCATAATATACTTGTATACATTAAATTGATAACCAGTTGATTATATTTTGCGAAGTGCTACGCAGGCGTTCTGTCCGCCGAAGCCGAACGAGTTGCTGATGGTCAGGTCGGCAGCAAAATCGCGTGCAGTATGCGGCGTGTAGTCGAGGTCGCATTCCGGGTCGGGCTGATCCAGATGGATGGTGGGTGCGACTTTGCCTTCCTGCAGTGTTTTTGCACAGATAACCAGCTCTATAGCGCCGGTGGCTCCCAGCATATGGCCCATCATCGACTTGGTGCTGCTGATGACGGCCTGGCGTGCGGCGGTTTCGCCCATAGCCTGCTTGATGGCGAGGGTCTCGGTCTTGTCGTTCAGGGGAGTACCAGTTCCGTGAGCGTTGATGTAAACTTTTTCGCCC
This sequence comes from Bacteroidales bacterium, assembly GCA_017517715.1. Lineage (GTDB taxonomy): Bacteria > Bacteroidota > Bacteroidia > Bacteroidales > P3 > Colimorpha. The sequence continues at coordinate 201 of JAFWYO010000042.1, read as the reverse complement.
TCTTTGTATCCGGCCTCTTCGAGTGCCCATTTGATGCAGTTGGTGGCGCATTTGGCGTCCGCACGCGGGGCTGTGTAGTGGAAAGCGTCGCAGCTGTTGCCATAGCCGCACACTTCGGCATAGATGTGTGCACCACGACGGCGTGCTATCTCGTAGTCTTCCAGTATCATAACGCCAGAACCTTCGCCCATCACGAAGCCT
>JAFWYO010000041.1 GCA_017517715.1 Bacteroidales bacterium | reverse complement strand
TCGTCGTAGTATTGCATCGAGGTTTTCTCGACGAACTTGCCTTCTTTATAAAGCTTTTCGAAGTATGCCGCTGCGGTCTCGTGGTGCTCCTTGCTGCTGGTGCGGCTGTAGATGTCGAACGAGATGCCGAACTCGGCGAAGGAGTCTTTGATGATCTTGTGGTAGCGGTCGACGATGTCCTGTGGCGTGACGCCCTCTTTGCGGGCCTTGATGGTGATGGGCACGCCGTGCTCGTCGCTGCCGCCGATGAACATAACGTCCTCGCCCTGAGCGCGCAGGTAGCGCACGTAGATGTCGGCCGGGACATAGACGCCGGCGAGGTGTCCGATGTGGACGGGGCCGTTGGCGTAGGGCAGGGCGGAGGTTACGGTGTAGCGTTTGAATTTTTGGTCTTTCTCGGTGTAGGTCATATATTTATGTTTTTTTTGATTTCGTTTTTCAGTGGTTATCCCAGTTTTGCGAGTAGTTCTGCTTTTTCTTTTCTCAGTTTTTCGAGCTGGCCTTCGATGAAGTCTTCGCTGTATTTGCTGTCGCTGAAGCCGTTGCCACGGGCTATGTATTCGGGGCTGTCGAGGTCGCTGTCGAGCTCTTCGTAGTTGGCGATGGCGCGGTCCAGTTTTTCTATTTGAGCCAGTATTTCGTTGCGGGGGATCATTGTTATTTTTGTTAGGCGGGTTAGGCAGATTATTTGTTTCTGAAGTTAAAGTTAGAGTTAAGGTTCTAGTTTAATATCGAGGTGGATATCAAATCCGTGGCCTTGGATATCGGGTCCTTTGGGTGAGGCGTTGAGGCCGGAGGCGTAGATGCGGTGGCGCTGGGCTTCGCTGTCCCACACCACCTCTATTTCCATAGAATAGGGGTCGTAGCGCGTTATGAATCCGCCTTCGACCTTCCACCGCACTTCGCTGACGCCCTCTTTGTCGATATAGAAAAGGCGCGGGTTGACAGGGTCGTTGGTGATGACGGGCGTTTCGCCGGCTATTTCCTTGAAGAAGAAAGAGGTCATCTTGTTGCGGATAAAGGCTACGTTCTGCGGGTTCCAGGTGCCGTCGGAGTGGCGCTGCAGCGAATGGCCCTCGCCGGGGAAGGTGTGGAATTCGCTGACGAGGCCGAGCTCGCGGGCGCGCTTGTCGATGGGCAGCGAGCCGTACATACGGTCGAACATCCGTTTGCCGAGCTTGATGCTCATATCGTTGAAGGGGTAGCCGTTGTCGTAGGGAACCACCTGGTCGGCGTCGCCGTGGAAGGAGATGATGTCGGTATGGCTGTTTTTCAGCATATTGAGACTTGTGACGGCACCCCACATATTGGCCAGGGCCTTGATGTGGAAGGTGGCACGGCTGCTGTTGCCGCTGGAGGCGATGGTGCCGAGGTCGCGCCAGCTGCGGTTGTTGACGTATTTGGGCCGGTCGTCGTCGCGCATAAAGGCCAGGTTGAGGGAGGTGATGGCTCCTGCGCTGGCACCGCCGACGAAGATGAGGCTGGTGTCGATGCCGTAGGTGCCGGCGTGGTCGACAAGGTAGCGCATAGCGGCGTGGGCATCCTGGAGGGCCATATAGCCGGTGCGGGCGATTTCGCCTTTGGATGGCAGGAAACCGAGGCGGTAGTTGATGCTGACGGCGACATAGCCCATCGAGGCGAAGTGGCGGCAGAGGGTCGACATCAGGCTGTCGCGCTTGTCGCCGACATAGAATCCGCCACCGTGGATGAGCATCAGTAGAGGTAGTTCGTAGTCTTCAATATTTTCGTAGTCAGGCTGATAAATATCCATACGGAGCGACTGCGTGGTGCGGACAATACTGTTGAATATGCCGTCGGAGAGGATTTCGAGGTAGCTCATCTCTTCGGTGCCGGGCATCGTGCACCAGTAGCCGAGTGCCTGACCGTATTCGACATCGCGTGTGACCTTGACGTTGCGGTGGGGGATGCAGAAGGTGGAGTCGTTGACGGGCTGGAATTCGGGTTCCTGATAGAGGTAGACGATGGCTTCCTGGCGCTGTTTTTTCCAGTGGGCGTCGCGTGAGAATTCTTTGCGTTCGACGCAGTCGCTACCTGCAACGAGCTGATAGTAATGTCCTTTGAGTTGCCCGTCGTTGATGCTGTCGACAACGACGAAGCAGGTGTCGTGACCGACGATGACCTTGTATAGTACGCCCGTATCGGGCGTGTAGTCGCCTTCAAGGATGTAGGGCAGCTCGGGAATGTTGGTGGCCGTCTGGCGCGCCTCGCCGCTGGTGTCGGTGACCGAGTGCTTGCAACCCGCAAGGAGCAGGAGAAGAGCGAGGATGATATGTAGTTTTAGTGAAGTGGGCATAGGGGTTGTTCTTTAAGGCGGATTAGGCAAATTAGGCGAATTAGGTGGGTATTATAAATTTCAATTTTCAATTTTCAATTCTCAATTATAAGTGTTGCGCTGACATTCCAGTGGCTGAAGCCGCCTTCCATTGGTTTGCCCTGCGGGATGGCGATGGTGAGGGTGTGGTCGCCGGGCTTGAGGCCGGTGAGGTCGAAATAGACGGGTTGTGTGGCTGTTCCGGGACACCAGCCGCTGCGGCTCAGGTCGCTGCTGGAGAGTCCGTTCCAGAAGTTGCCGCTGACTGGGTTCCACTCGCGGTAGCGGCCGCAGTCGCAACGCCAGGGGGTGTGGCTGAAACGCTTTTGGCCATCGATGAAGATTTCGTTCTCTTTGGGGTTGAACTCGTCGCCACCGCCCCAGCCGCCGTGGCCGGTGCTGATGTAGCGCAAGGTGGTCTTCTGGTTGCTGTCGGCGACCCAGAAGCTGACGGTCAGGCTGTCGGTGCCGAAGATGCGGCCATAGTTCTGACCGGCCATCTCGAGGACGTTGCAGGTGTTGACAAGCGGCTCGACGATGTGTTTGTTGTTGGATTCGAGTGTCCACTCATAATCATTGGGATAGGATTTGATGTCGAGGCTGACGATGTGTCCGCCACCGTCATAGTTGCCAATGAAACAGCCTATCCACACTTCGCCTTCGAGCAGTGGTTTCAGGTCGGTAACTTCCTGTTTGTAAAATGTTTCATCGTTCCATTCCAAGCCGTCAATGCGGACACGGTCGTTGAATTTGCCAACGCCGAAGGGAGTGAAGAAACGCATCAGTTCCACGGGAGGGAAATAAGGGCCAGGGTTGAAACTGCTGGTGGGTTGATAATAAGCGGTGTATTTTTGCATCTGACTGATTCCTGGAACAATACCCTG
>JAFWYO010000040.1 GCA_017517715.1 Bacteroidales bacterium | reverse complement strand
GCCGTAAGTGTAGTAGTGACTCAGGACTTCCATCTTGAATTCGGGTGTGAATGTCCTGCGTGTCCTTCTTTTTGTCTCTTTTTTTTCCATTTTTTTGCTTTTTTTGAGCAAAAAAGTGTCAAGTTATTTCCGTTCAAGACATCGGTTTAGGGGGAAGCCAATGGGATGCCAAAAGAAGTTAAGAGAAGTTATGTGGAGTTAAGGGATGTTCTGGGGAGTTAAGGGAAGTTAAGAGAAGTTAAGGGAAGTTAAAGGACAATACGTATTACTGGCCACGTGTCGCAGGTCACTGGTCACCATTCACTATTCACCATTCACAATTCACTGTTCTTTAGGCTTTTGCGTTTCTGCGACGGGAGGTGTTTTGGCTGCATTTTTTGCGGCTTCGGGCTGTTTGTTCTCTTTCGATTCGGACGTTGCGGCAGCTGCTTTTTTCTTCAGTTTTATATCTTCGACGCTGTATTTCTTGTGGAATTTCGAGAAATCGACAAAACCGGCAATGCCCTTCAGTTTGCCACGCTGCGTGTACTGCCAAAGGGTGTAGGCCATCGACGGCTGGCGCTTGTAGTTGGCTATGAAATAGTGGTATTTCTTGTACTTCTTGTTGTTGAAATGCGTATTGTACAGCTTCTCGCTGGTGTAGATCATCGGTTTGGCGCCGTACTCTTTCTCCATCAGTTCCAGCAGTTTGTCGACGCGGGCCATATACAGCTTGTGGCAGTGCGTAGCCTCGATGTCTAGCACCGGCACCAGGTCCTGCTTGTTTTTGCCCACGGTTTTCTTGAAGTTGGCAAACTGCTGATAGGCCGTAGTGCGGCTGCTGTAGACGTGGTAGCTGCCCACCAGCAGGCCCGCATCCTTTGCCTTCTTGATGTTGTATTTGTACATCGGGTCGAAGATGCTGGCGCCTTCGGTGGCCTTGACGTAGACGAACTCGATGTTGGAATTTTTTGCAACACGTTTCCAGTTGATGCTATCCTGAAAACGGGAGACATCAATGCCTTTCTGCGCTTTGGCGGCAAACGGCAGCAGGATGGCCAATGCCAGTATAAAAGGTATTGTTTTTCTCATAAATCGCTATGTATACGAAAAAAAGCGTCCTTTATTGTATCGGGACGCTTTTTTTCGTTTATTTTTATTTTCGGATTCCTTCGGAATCACATTTCCATTTCTTCTCCGCTTGCATTGAGGAACTTGTATTCCAACAAGTTGTAACTTTCCATCGGCTTTATTTTGAGGCGCACTTTGTATTTGCGCTGCCATTGGCGGCGCATCGAGCGGAAGCCTTTTGTCAGGTATGCCTGGATGTAGGGGTGCGTCAGTATGGTCAGCTTGCGCTCGGTGAGTGACATCTCGATGTAGCGCAGGTTCGACTCGATGTCGTCCACCACCGTGAGGCTCGACTTGATGGTTCCGGTGCCTTCGCAGAAAGGACAGGTCTCCTGCACATCGACTTCGATGGCCGGACGGACACGGTGGCGCGTTATCTGCATCAGGCCGAACTTGCTGAGTGGCAGTATTGTATGGCGTGCTTTGTCTTTTTTCATCTCGGCGGTCATCACCTCGTAAAGCTGGCGCCGATGTTCGGCCTTCTGCATATCGACAAAGTCGACAATGACGATGCCGCCCATATCGCGCAGTCGCAGCTGACGGGCTATCTCCTTGGCCGATTCGATATTGACCTGCAGCGCGGTGTCTTCCTGACCCGTGCCGGCCTTGATGTGGTTGCCACTGTTGACGTCGATGACGTGCATAGCCTCGGTATGTTCTATGTATAGGTAAATACCTGAGCGAATGGTTACTATCTTTCCAAAAGCACGGCGTATGTCCCTCTGCACTCCAAACTGCTCGAAGATGGGCGTCTCCATCTTGTAATGCTTCACGATGTCCGTTTTGTCTGGAGCAATAGATTTGAGATAGCTACGCAACTCGTTGCATACCTGCTCGTTGTCGCAATATATGGTATTGAAGTCGTCATTCAGCACGTCGCGAAGCAGCGCCGGGGCGGCACCAAGCTCGGACTCAATGACTTCCGGACCATTTGCCTTCTTCAGTTTCAGGGTCATATCCTCCCACTTGTCCATCAACAAACGCAAGTCGGCATCGAGGTCGGCCACCGATTTGCCTTCTGCCACGGTGCGCACTATCAAGCCGAAGTTTTCGGGACGTATGCTCTGTATCAGGCGGCGCAGGCGGTTGCGCTCCTCGCTGCCTTTGATTTTCTGCGAGATGGATATTTTGTTCGAAAAGGGCACCAGCACCAGGTAGCGGCCGGCGAACGATATGTCGCCCGACAGTTTGGGGCCTTTGGTCGATATCGGCTCTTTGTCGATTTGGGTCAGCAGGTATTGCCCCACTTTCAGCACATTGGAGAGGTTTCCGTTTTTGCCGAAAACAGGTTCTATAGTAAAGTTTTTCAGCGTCTTGACGTTGGCATCGCCATTCATTGCCAATCGCAAGTATTTTTCGAACGAGTTGTACGAGGGACCTAAGTCAAGATAGTGCAGAAAACCATCCTTTTCGTCGTTGAGGTCCACAAATGCTGCATTGAGGCCCGGCATAATTTTGCGGACCTTGCCCAGCACTACGTCGCCGACGGCAAAGCGGGTGCTTTTCTTGTCTTTATGCAGCTCCACCAACTGTTTGTCCTCCAGAAGGGCTATCTGTACTTCGTCGGCAGTAGCTGAAATAATCAGTTCTTTCTCCATTAAGTTCTAACGTTCAATAGTTCTTTCGGTCTCGTTTTTATAAAAAAACAAATTACACAACAACCCCTTCACGGCGTTGTGCAATTTGTTTTCGGTTTTGTTAGATGTCATAAGAAGAATAGGTGCTTTTCAGCACTTATTTCTTCTTATGTCTGTTCTTGCGCAGACGTTTTTTACGTTTGTGCGTTGACATTTTATGTCTCTTGTGTTTCTTACCGTTTGGCATAATTATTTAATTTTAAAGTTATTTCGTATTATTTTTCACTTCAGCCATAAAGCTCTTGGCAGGTTTGAATGCCGGGATGTTGTGAGCCGGGATGATAACGGTGGTGTTCTTGGAAATGTTGCGGCCGGTTTTTTCAGCACGTTTGCGGACGATAAAGCTGCCGACACCACGAAGATAAACATTTTCACCGTCGGTAAGCGAATCCTTGACGACGTTCATCAATTCCTCGACGATGGTCATAATAGCGATTTTCTCTATGCCAGTTTTCTGGGTAATCTCATTAACTACTTCTGCCTTAGTCATTTGTAGAAAAATTAAATTTTTATTATTTAAAAATACAAAGTGCAAAATTACTAATTTTTTTTATATCAAAGACTTTTTTTGATAATTTTCTTGCACCAATCCTCACATTAATTACCTAACTACCTGAATTAGTGTCACTTCAATACAAACTAAAACATTTTAACTTTTTGGTATTTATTCTTTTTGCTTTTTGGGGGCCAAGAAGGCAAACCAGAACACCAGCAAAGCGACAGCCGCACAAGCCACCGCCAGGTACCACGGTGAATTGATGCTTTCGGCCGTTTCGTAGTCGACTATTCCCTTCGACGCCAAATAATATAGTATAACGAGAAGGGCGTTGTTGGCAAAATGGGCCGTGGCGTTGACCCACAGCGACCCGCCGTAGTGGAACAGATAGCCCAGCGCGATGCCAAGCATAAAACGCGGCAGGAAGGCGAAGAGTTCGAAGTGGAAAAGCGAAAAGATTGCCGCCGTAGCGATGATGGCCCAATGATGGCGTCCGCCAAAGCAGCGCACCATCAGCTGCTGCAGAGCTCCGCGAAACAGCAATTCTTCGCACAGCGCCGGAATCAAAGCCAGCGCCACAAGATTGCCGACAAAGGCGCCGGTGCCTTCGCGCATCAGGAAAGCCTCGACCATATCTTGCGACGTTTTGCCCATTTCGCGCAGCGTCGTTTCCAGGGCTGACATCGACTGCGGCAGATGGAAAGCATCGTTGACTTGCGTCAGCCAGTCGGAAAGCGGCAACAAAAGCACCAGAATGAAGAACGCCGCCAGCACCTTGAGTCCGGTTTTTGGAGCTGTCGCCATACCGAGATGGCGCAGCGGACGGTCATAGAACATCCAGGCAAAAACAACGGCGGTGCCTCCGAACAGCAGCAGTTGCGTTACCGACTGCATCAGCAGCATATCGGGCGTCGACCCCGACAGCAGGATGTAGACAAACAGAGAACCTTGGACGATGATGAAAAGTATGAAAAAAATGAACATCAGCGCCAAGAGCTGTCCTGCGGGTCTGGTGTTTTCGAAAAACTGTCTCATAGAACATTTACATTTTTACATCTATACACATTCCCAGGCAAAAGCCTGTATACCGTTGTCCGTCAGCGGATAAATCCGAGCGGAGACTTCCGTTTTGGTTTTGCAAATCTAAATAAAAAAATGGAATGGTCACCTGTGGAAACAAAATTTTGTCATCGTCCCCTACCCCTACACATCCGTTGATAAGTCGATATCTTTTTTGTCACGACTGCGTCATCCACTAACGAATTAACGCATTCTCTTCCTTGTGACCCCGGCGGGATTCTAACCCACGACTTTCGGAACCGGAATCCGACGTTCTATACAGCTGAACTACGGGGCCTGTTATTTCACATTACACGTCAAAAACGAACCTTTTCGAATAATATTATGCAATTCGAAAAAAAATTTTTTTTTGTGAATTGTGACTCACTATTCACTCACCGGATACCGCATATTCTCAGCCGTCATCTGTTCCAAAACCTCGTGCAAATACTTGGCCGACTCCCACTTGGCCATCGGCAGGTCGTGAAGCAGATAATTGCCACAGTCCTTCGGTGCCGCACCAGGCACATTGCCCTCAAATTCAGCCACAAAGCGGAACGTGCGCTGCATCAGTTCCAGGATATCCTCAGGCTGAAGCTGACCACGCATCAGAAGATAGTTGCCTGTCAAGCAACCCATTGGACCCCAATAAATAATACGGTCCGACCATTGCGGATCGTTGCGCAGATAGGTGGCCGCAAGATGCTCGATAGTATGGATCGACCCCTGCCCGAGGGCCGGTTCGCGGTTGGGCTCCTTCATCCTTATATCGAACGTAGTGACATATTCGCCGCCAACCTGGTCAACTCGCGAAACATAAATGCCACGTTTCAAGTGAATATGGTCAATTGTAAAGCTTGGTATCGTCTTCATTTCGTTTATATTAAATCACATTGTTGCGTCAGCCACTAACGCATTAACGCACTAACACATTAACGCATTCCCCACAGTGTTTCCAAATAGCGTTTCACAAAATGGAACGACCTGTCGCACATCGAAGCCAGAAAATCCTCCCACTGCTGCTGGTGGTTGTCGGTACGACCCGGAGTGTCGCTGATGACACGCAAACTTAGGAACGGCACACCCAGCAGATGGCAGGTCTGCGCAATGGCGGCACTCTCCATATCGCAAGCCAATCCGTCGGGGAAATTGCCTTTTATGACATCGAGTCGCTGTCGGTCGGTAATAAACTGGTCGCCAGTGCAGATAAGACCCGTCATCAGACGTTCGTCACCTTCAAGCGGCACCTCCTCAGCGTGAGCCAGCAATCGCTTGTCGGCATCGAACCGCGCCGGAAGTCCCTGCACCTGACCCAGTTGACAACCCAATCCCACACCGCAGTCGACATCGTGGTAGACACTCTGCGACGCCGCCAGCACATCCATCACCTGCATCTTGACGTCGATGCCTCCGGCCAGTCCGGTACTGATGATGGCATCAGGGTGGTGTTGAGCCACAAGCCGCATCGTGCCGACAGCGGCATTGACCTTGCCGATGCCGCACTGCCACAGCACTATCTCGTTGTTTCCCAAGCGGCCAGTATCGCCACCAAGAGCATCGCGCATCTGCCGATACTCAATATCCATTGCTATAATTACACCTATTTTCATTTTCGTATATTTACTTTTAGTAGTGAATTGCGAATTGTGACCAGTGGCACGAACACGCTCAATTCACAATTCACAAATTCACACCGTTCTTTTTGGTTGCGGGTCGGAAGTGACGTCGATACCTAACTTCTTGAAAATCTTCAAGTCCACTTCGCCCAGCATCGTCGTCGTATGCACTTGGCAGCCTCTCAATAGAGGCAGTTTCTCGAGCGCATTCTGGCAGTTTTCGTCGGTCAGGCTCAGCATCGACAGGGCCAGCAGAACCTCATCGGTATGCAGACGCGGATTTTTCCCGTGGAGCAGATTAATTTTCGTGTACTGGATTGGCTCGATATATTTCTGCGATATAAGTTTGATGGCGTGGTCTATGTTGGCCAGATGCTTGATAGAATTGATCAGCATTGCGGCACAGGCGCCAAGCAGAGGGCTGGAATGACCGGTAATAATGGTTCCGTCCTCGAGTTCGATGGCTGCTGCTGGCGCATTTTCGGCCGCTGCCCGTTCTCGTGCCGCAACAGTCACGTGGCGGTCGTCGGTGGTTATCTTCATCTGCTTCATAAGCAGCGCGTTCTTGTCGACTTCAGCTTCGGGGATGCGGCCCTGCGCATACTTGCACAAAGCAGCGTAGTAGCGGCGAATAATCTCGTCTTTTGATGCCTTGCAGCACACTTCATCGTCGCAGATGCAGAAACCGGCCATATTGACACCCATATCGGTGGGCGACTTGTAGGGGTTCTCGCCATAGATGCCTTCGAAAATGGCATTAAGGACCGGGAAAATCTCGATGTCGCGATTATAGTTGACCGTCGTAATGCCGTATGCATCAAGGTGGAACGGGTCAATCATATTGACATCGTTGAGGTCGGCCGTAGCGGCCTCATAAGCCACATTGACAGGATGTTTCAGCGGAATGCTCCAGATGGGGAAAGTCTCGAACTTGGCGTAGCCGGCCTTGACACCCTTGCGGTTCTCCTGGTACAACTGACTGAGGCACACCGCCATCTTGCCGCTGCCCGGACCCGGTGCAGTGACAACAACCAGCGGACGCGTTGTGCGGATGTATTCGTTGCGGCCAAAACCGTTTTCCGAGCAAATCAGGTCCACATTGGTGGGATATCCTTCTATAAGGTAATGGTAGTACACGCTGATTCCCAGCCTTTCAAGGCGTTCGCGAAAAGCCTGCGCGCTGGGTTGGCCGTGGTATTGCGTAATGCACACCGCACTTACCAGCAAGCCCCTGTTTTGGAACTCGTCGCGCAGACGCAGCACGTCGTCGTCGTAGGTGATGCCCAGGTCGGCACGGACCTTGTTCTTCTCGATGTCGCGAGCGCTGATGGCGATAACTATTTCAGCGTCATCGCGCAATTGCATAAGCATTTTCAACTTGCTGTCGGGTTCAAAACCAGGCAGTACACGACTGGCGTGATAGTCGTCAAACAGCTTGCCGCCAAATTCAAGATAAAGTTTATTGCCGAACTTCGAGATACGTTCCTTGATGTGTTCGGACTGGATTTTGAGATACTTCTCGTTATCGAAACCGTGTTTCATAAAACTAAATATTAACCCTTGTCGATGGTCTTTGGAACCATCTGCAAGGAGATTTATATAAAAAATGAACTACGGGATACAAAAGTACGAAGTTTTTCCAAAACAGCAGAACAAAAATCGATGCACAATTAAACAAAAACAAGATTATAGCCTAAAAAACAAAAGTTTAAGTTGTTAATAATTATGCCTTCAGCCATCCAATTTTGACTTTTAACACACCCAAATTTCGCCTCCCATCAATTCCAAATCGCAAAAAATGAGATTAGTGAGCAATGACACGACCCGTGATTTCAACTTTAAACCTTTTTCCCGCTCGCTAGCGAGCGAATTGCTGATAATTGCTGTTCAATTGCTGGTAATTGCTGTTTAAATTAAAAAAAATATTTCTGTTAATTCCTGGTCGATTCCTGATAATTCCTGTTTGTGAAACTCCCGCTCGCTAGCGAGCGAAATCCTGGAAATCTTGGAAATCTTTTTTGACGCAAATTGCAAATCTTGGAAATCTGCTCGCAAGCGAGCGAATCTTGGAAATGGTTTCCGACTTCGTCGGAAATTGGTTTCCTCTGATTTCAACTTTCAACTTTTATCGAGTGATTTCAATTCTCATTTCTCAATTTTCAATTATATTTTATATTTATGGTAACAAAAATAAAAAATTTACGTTAAACATAAACTATGAAGAAAATATTTTGGATAACACTTATCACGCTTTTCTCGCTTGCCGCCGCCAGCCTGCTTGTGGTACAATACACGCAGATGCGACGCACCGTCGAAGTGAGCGACAACCTGTTTAATATCAGCGTCAACAACGCTATGGACGATATGATTGAGCAACTGAACCGACTGAAAGTTGAGGACTATATCGGACAGAACGACCGCTACAAACTACTGAAATTCAAACGCATCGAAGAGCTCAACAACCGAATGCAAGAGGTTGTGAAACGCAACTACAGCGTTTTCTACGACACCACCATTGTCACAGTCGGCACGACAATGATAGACAGCGTTTGCCTGCTTCCAGGTGTCAGCATTTCCTCTGCCGACAGCGACGCAATCACCCAGTACAACACCCTGCTGAGCACCCGCGACAGGCTGCTCAACAGCCCCGATTTCTACAACCAGTTCGTCACCGACATCAGCGAGTATGTCGTCGACAACATCCTCACATCCAATTCGTTCAACTACCTTTTGCTCGACAGCCTAATCGTCAACAAACTGATGTTCAACGGTGTTGACATCGCACCCTACATTGGCGTCTACGACTACACCAACGACGTTTTCCTGTACTGCAACAAAGAGGGAATGGAAAAGAAACTGGTCCAATCGCCCTACAAATACCGCTTCCACCCCGACGGAATGATGTCGCCCAACGAGTATTTCATCTTCCTGCAGTTCCCCCTGTCATCGCTGCTGCTCAAGGAAAACTCGACCATCTATTTCGTAATCAGCCTCATACTAGTCCTCCTGATTCTGGTTCTTTTCTTCTTGTCTATGCGCGCCTTTTTCCGCAAGGAGAAACTCGACGAGATGAAAAACGACTTCATCAACAATATGACCCACGAAATCAAAACGCCAATCGCAACAATAGGACTGGCCTGCGAGATGCTGCAAGACCCCAACATCGGCACCGACCCCGAAACCAACAAAACCTATATCGGCATCATCGGCGACGAAAACCGCCGTATGCGTATGCTGGTCGAAACGATACTGCAAAGCTCGAAGATGTCGAGCAAGAACTTTCAAATGAACATCAAAGAGATCGACCTCAACACCTTGATCGAGAACGTTGCCGCAAACTTCAAGCTTCAGATTTCGAATCGCGGAGGACTTCTGAAGTGCAACCTCGAAGCGGCACCGTCCACCATCCTGGGCGACGAGCTGCACATCACAAATATGATTTACAACCTGATTGACAACGCCATAAAATACTCGCCCACGCAACTCGACATCGATGTGTCGACCCGCAACAACGGTTCGGCCATCCTCTTCTCCGTCAGCGACCACGGTCTTGGCATAAGCAAAGAGGACCAAAAACACATCTTCGAAAAATTCTATCGCGTATCGACAGGCAACATCCACGATGTCAAAGGTTTCGGCATCGGACTGAGCTACGTCCACCAAGTGGTGACGCTCCACAAAGGCACCATCGCCGTCGACAGCACCCCCGGCCAAGGCACCACCTTCACCATCACCCTGCCGAGAGAATAAGCAAGCAGGGATATATAATTGACATTGGCAAAACCGTGCCTATCGATATGATAATGAATAAATAAGTCCCCAAATGGCCGTTAGGATTTCCCCCTGGCGGCCATTGTTTTTGTATGGAGTTTTTTTAGGCTTCGAGATGGCTTCGGCAGGGACCTGGTAGGGCCGTTCCTATATCGTTCCTATATCGATCTTATATCGTTCTTATATTTTTATATAGGAACGATATAAGATCGATATAGGAACGATATAGGAACGGGCGGAGCGGGTGCGCTGGAGTCCCGGTTGCAAAACGGTGCATCCCGATGGGCGATTCGGGAAAAAATATCGGCCTTGAATTCCCTGCCGGAAAGGCATCTTTTGTCTTAAAGCACTAAATCGCAGGTATTTCCCAAATAAATAAACGGCTCGTAGCAGTGGGCGCCGCACATATAGGTGCCTTCGGCACGGGTGATTGTGTCAATCCATTTTTTGCGGGTAGCTGTGGCCTGGGTGGGGTCGTTGTCGTAGCGGGCGCAGAAGTCGGGATATAGCAGCTGAAGGTCCTGGGCGTGGACAAGGTCGCCTACGAAATAGCAAAGTCCTGAATAATAGACAGTATGACCCGGCGTGTGGCCCGGTGCCAGATGGGCCGTAATCCAGCCGTCGACAATCTTGTCGCCATCGTTGAACAGGCGTATCTGGTTGGCGTAGCAGCTAAGCACCTGTTTCCAAAGGCCGTTTTGCTGCGCCATCGGACCGTCGTCGCTCCAGGCGTTGAACTCATCGACCGAAAGGTAGATTTCCGCCTTGGGGAAAACAGGCTGCCCGTCCTTCAGCAGGCCACCGATATGGTCACCGTGCAGGTGCGTAAGACATACAGCGTCAATCTCTTCGGGCTTGACTTTCTCCCTTTTGAGCTGCGCCAGCAGTGCACCGCCAGCTTCTTCGCCCAGTCCGGCGTCGATGAGGATGTTGCGGCGCGTTCCGCCATAATAGTCCGACGTGCGAATCAGGAATACATTGATTGCCGAAGGGCTGGAGCCGTCGGGCAGCAGCGAGTCGAGCAGGCTGTCGTTGTAGGAGCCGCGAAAGAGGTCGGCCGACATCTCGTTGACGCGGTCGGGAATGGCAATAATTTCCATATCATCATTTTCGCTGAAGATTGAGCAGGCAGCCAGCTGCACGTCGGCAGCGGCTGTCGTGTCTGCGCCGGCCTCAGATTTGTTATTGTTCTTGCAAGACACAAGCAGCATAGTCGCTGCAATAAAAGCTATAAATGTTTTTTTCATATTAATTCGCTAATTTGTTAATTCGTTAGTGGCTGACGCGGCAGCAGTTTTCCGCTTTCCGTTTTCCGCTTTCCGCTTCTACATTGCCCACAACAGCAGTCCGCCGGCGATGATAACACCACTGACAAACAGGTCGATAAGGCAGAATCCCATAATATCCTTAGCGCTCAGTTTGGCGATGGCCAGAGCCGGAAGAGCCAAGAAAGGCTGAATCATATTGGTCCACGCGTCGCCCCAGGCAATGGCCATTCCCGTCAGGCCTGGATCTACGCCCAGTTCGGCACCGGCGGTGAACATTATAGGCGCCTGGATTGCCCAGTGGCCGCCACCCGAAGGGACAAACATATTGAGCACCGCAGCGCAGAGGAACGTCAGCAACGGATAGGTGACTGGCGACGAGATACTTATACAGGCATTGCTAATGACGGTTCCAAAGCAGATGCCGCTCTCTCCCACTCCGGTGATGATGCCCATAATGCCGGCATAGAACGGGAACTGGAGGATGATGCCCGCCGCGCCCGATGCCGCCTTGCCGAAGGCGCGCACGTAGGCCACCGGCGTGCCGTGGAACAGGATGCCGAGAAAAAGGAATATCATTATGACCGTTCCAAGATCGAACGAACCGCCGCGAAATCCCAGACTTACAACCAAATAGGCTATGCCCAGCAGCGACACCAGCCACGACAGCAGGCGGCTGTGTTCGAGGCGTTCGGCGGGGGTCTTTTCGGCTGGCACCACGGGGCGGTTGTCCTCTTCGGCCAGCAGGTCGGGATTGACCGTCACGACAGCGTTGCCCTTGGGATGCATCGAAGCGTTAACGACTGTTATTGCGATGATTACAAGGACAACCATAGCGATATTGAACGGATGCAGGATGGTGTGCGAAATGGACATCGGGTCGACGATGGCGCCATTGGTGGCCGCTGCCAGGTCGGGTCCCGGCGTTGCCAGCTTGAGTGGCACCGAGCCCGAAAGGCCTGCGTGCCAGACGACAAAGCCGCTGTAGGCCGAGGCTATCAGCAGCCGATAGTCGACGCCGGAAAGCCGGCGGGCAATCTCTTTGGCAAAGATGACGCCGACGATGAGGCCGAAACCCCAGTTGAGCCAGCAGGCCACAGCCGACACCGACGTCACGAGGGCTATCGCCGCCATCGGTGTTTTGGGCAGTGCGGCGAGGCTGGCAATGGCGCGTTTCAACGCCGGTGCCGACGCCAGCGCCGAGCCGGTGACAAGCACCAGCGCCATCTGCATAGCAAAGGCCAGCAGACCCCACACGCCGCCGCCCCAGTTGGCGATGACTTCGACAGGAGTTTGGCGACAGATGGGCATCGCCAGCAACGCGGCAATGAAAGTCAGCAAGATTGCGAAGAGAAACGGCTCAGGCATCCAACGTTGCATAAGCCTGACAGAGCTGTTGATGAGTTTTTGGAACACGGGACTAAAAGTTGAAAGTTGAGAGTTTAAAGTTGAAAATTAGTTAATTTGTTAGTGCGTTAGTGGCTGACGCGTTCGTGTCACTGGTCACAGGTCACTATTCACTGATCATCTCGGATCGGACAGGGCTGTTATGCGGGCTGCATCGGCGACATAGGCTGTGGCGCATATGACCGACTGGTTATAGAGTCCGGCATAAACCTCGTTGGGATAGCGCTTAGCAAGCGACTGGACGTATGTATCGATTTGCTTGGCGACGGCCATCTGCTCGGTCTTTCGGAGTTGCATCGCCTTCACGACGCTTTGGTAGTAGCCGGGAACCACCTGACGGTAGTATGAGCACATATCATCTTCCGTCGGGTTCTCCTTGCTGCCGTACTTGTTCTTCCAATAGTCGTTGCAGGCCGAATCGGCATCGCTGTAAATCTTCGAAATCCGGTCCTCGACGGCATTGTACTGTTCGATCAGTTTTTTGTAGCCGTCGTCCTGTCCAAGCCGTTCGATGGTTTTGTAGTAACGGTCCTGCATCTCCGAAGCATATTTCATTGCTATCTCCTGCTGCTGCTCTTCGCTCATAGCCTCGTACTGTTCGCTGGTGATACCGAACTCCTTAAGCAGCTGCTCGTCGAAGTTGTAGTAGCGGCCATATCCGTTGCTGCTCATCATCGAGGCGTAACCGCCGGCACCGGCAACCGACAACTGGGTTAGGAAACTCGTTGTCGGGTTAGCCAAAATCTTCAGCGTGCGCTGGTTGGCGCGATGCGTTTCGCACAGATATTCCGACAGTTGCTGCGGGTTGGGCATCGTCGGCACCATAGCGATGATTTTTTCGGGAGTCAGTTCGTCGTCCGCCTCGTTACTGTTTTGCGGCTTTTGTTCGTCCGCCTGCTTGTTGTCGTTCTGGTTGCGGTTTTGTCCCTTGTTCAGGGCGTTGTTGACTGTCTGTTCGGCTTTCTCTTTCAGCTTTTTGCCAATGACACTGCCAATTTGGGCTTGCGAAATGGGCACAATGGCCAATAGCGACAAAAGGATAACAATTCTTTTCATAATGCTGTGTTTAAATTGGTTAATACTATTGTTGATTGATTGATTTTTCGACAAGCGGCAACAAAAGTCGTTCGAACACATCGCGCCGCACGATGCGGTAGTGCTGGCGGTAGGTGGCATTGAACAGGCGGCTGTGATGGCTGGCATAGCGGCCCGATTCGAGCAGTGCGGTGATTTCGGCCAAGTCCTCATCGTAGTTCTGAGGCTGCGGGGCGACCTGCTTCAGCAGTTGCAGTATCGACATCCACCGCTGCCGCCACAGCCCGATGTCGCACGTCTCGTCCTGCGCGCTTTGCAGCATTGCCGACACCAGGGTGCCCATCGGGATAATACCCTGACGCACATAGTTGATGTCGACACGCACATAGTTGTTCAGCGGCAGCGGGTAGCAGAACAACGGCCGTTGCCAATCCGAGCTGTCGGAATGCTCGAGTTCGTATTCGATGTAGCGCACCGCGCCCAACGAGTCGGAAAGCAAGTGCTCGAGTCCCCAATAGTCCTGAAAACAAAACTTATATACGTCGCGCAGTTGCGACTGCGGATATTGCTGCATATACATCTGCAGCCGGCACTGGTACTGCTCGTAGAGGATGCCGCTGCTGCATTGCTCCACCTGGCTCTGCCACGACAACTGCGCACCGACGGCACCGGCGCAAAACAGCATACAGACGAACAGGCAAAGGCGGATTGTTTTCACGATAGTTAATCTTTATTAAATGCGGATGCAAAATTACACAAAAATTTGGATTATTTGTATTTTTGCAAACCACATTAGTGCCTATAGTTTTGTTTTATCACTAACTCACAATACGATACGCGATTATTTTATGACCTATTTTCTCAAAAGACACCTGCTTTTGCCCCTCCTTCTTATGCTGTGCTCTGCCGCTGCCGCCCAAACTTACACCATCAGCGGCAGCGTCATCGACTCGCTGAGCGGCGAAACCCTTATCGGCGCCGCCGTGATGGATATGCGCAGCGGCAAGGGGGCGCTGACCAACGACCAGGGGCGCTTCTCGCTGACGCTGAAAAGCGACAGCGTGCGTCTGCGCATCACCTATGTCGGCTACCAGCCCATCTTCGAAGAATTCCTACTCAAAAGCAACCAGAAGCGCACCTTCGCGATGCGTTCCAGCCTCGAACTCAAGACGGTCGTCATCAAGGGCGAGCGCATCGCCGACGCCAAATCGTCGCAGATGAGCGCCATCCAGGTCCCCATCGAGCAGCTCAAGTCGGTCCCCGTCCTCTTTGGCGAAGCCGACCTGGTCAAAGCCCTGCAGCTGATGCCTGGCGTGCAGAGCGGCTCGGAAGGCAACAGCGGCTTCTACGTCCGCGGCGGTGGCCCCGACGAGAACCTCTTCCTCCTCGACGGCGTGCCGCTATATAACGTCAGCCATATGGGCGGTTTCTTCTCGGCCTTCAATACCGACGCCGTCAAAAACGTGACGCTCTACAAAGGCAGCTTCCCCGCACGCTTCAGCGGCCGCCTCTCGAGCGTGCTCGACGTCACCACCAACAACGGCAACGACAAGCGACTGCACGGCAACGCCTCGATAGGATTCATCTCGGCCAAACTTAGCCTCGAAGGACCCATCAAGAGCGAACGCACCACCTTCTCGCTCTCCGGACGGCGCACCTATGCCGACTTCCTGCTACAGCCCCTCGTCAAGCGGCTCGCCGACCGACGCCAGTACAAGCTGCGCGCCGGCTACTACTTCTACGACGTCAACGGCAAGCTCACCCACCGCTTCAACGACCGCAGCCGCCTCTTCGCCAGCTACTATATGGGGTCCGATGTCATCTACACCCGCATCCGCACCCTCGCCACCGACGTGCAGGAGCAGTACCTCAATTTCGACACCCGATGGGGCAACATCGTCAGCTCCCTCCGCTGGAACTACGAGCTCACCCCCAAGCTTTTTATGAACATCACCGGCGCCTATACGCGCTACAGCAACAACGTCGGCGTCAACTACGAGACCGTCACCCTCGCCACCGAGCAGAGTGACAGCCAGACGTCTGATTTCCAGATGGACTACCTCTCCAAAATCAACGACTTCAGCCTGCGCGCCGACTTCGATTTCACCCCCAACCCCGACCATCTGGTCAAGTTCGGCAGCTCGTATGTCCTTCATTTCTTCCAGCCCGAGGTGGCCAGCGCACACCTCAACGCCTACAGCGCCGACGTGATGAACAGCTCGTTCGTCATCGACACCGCCGTCCATTCGGGCCGCATCCTTGCGCACGAAGTCTCCGCCTTCGTCGAAGACGACTGGAGCATCAGCAATGCCGTCAAGGTCAACTACGGACTCAACCTCAGCGGCTTCGGCGTCGAAGACAAATTCTACCCCACCCTCCAGCCCCGCCTGTCGGGACGACTGATGCTGCGCGACGGACTTTCGCTCAAGGCAGGCTACGCCTATATGACCCAGTTTATGCACCTTCTCTCAACCACCAGCGTCAGTATGCCCACCGACCTCTGGGTGCCCGTCACCGCCAGCATCGCCCCGATGCACGCACACCAGGTGGCCGCAGGACTTTTCTACGAAATCAGCGCCATCGGCGACCTCTCGGTCGAAGGCTACTACAAGCGGATGCACAACCTACTGGAATACAAGGACGGAGCCTCCTTCTGGGGCAGCAGCGAAAGCTGGGAGGAGAAAGTCGTGATGGGCGACGGATGGGCCTACGGCGTCGAGCTGCTGCTGCAGCGCAATTTCGGCGACTTCACCGGCTGGGTGGGCTACACCTGGAGCAAGTCGATGCGACAGTTCGACCGGCCCGGACAGGTGCTCAACGGCGGCAACCCCTTCCCCGCCAAATACGACCGCCGGCACGACATCAGCATCGTCCTCAGCTACAAAGTCAACGACCGCATCGACCTCAGCGCCACTTGGGTCTACAGCACCGGCAACGCCGCCACCCTCAGCCTGCAGGAATACGCCGAAGCGCAAGAAAGCGCCGACCGCTATGCCGGCATCGACCCCGAGGGGTGGGACGGCTACATCTCCGAAGCCAGCGGCCGCAACAACTTCCGTATGCCCGACTACCACCGTATGGACATCAGCGCCAACTTCCACCGCAAATTCAAGCGCTGCAGCCGCACCATCAACGTCAGCGTCTACAACCTCTACAACCGCAAGAACCCCTATATGATCTACGAAAGCCACGAATACCGCTACCAAAACTACAACGGCGCCCTCGTCCAGCTCTCCATCTTCCCCATCCTCCCCTCCGTGGCCTACACGCTGAAGTTCTGACAGTGACCTGTGACACGAATGCGTCAGCCACTAACGAATTAACAAATTAACGAATTAACGAATTAACTTTCAACTTTCCAGAATGAAAAATTTTCCGCTTTCCGTTTTCCGCTTTCCGCTTTCCGCTCTCCTCGTCCTCCTTTTCGCCTCGTGCGAAAAAGTCGTCGAGTTCGACATAGACGACACACAGCGCCAGGTGGTTGTCAACGCCCTGCCGATGACCGACAGCACCTTTTTCGTCAACATCACCTACAGCCGCTTTTTCCTTGACAACCAAGCCTTCGCGCCCGTCACCGACGCCACCGTCACGCTCAGCGCAAACGGCACACCCGTCGCCTTTGCGGGCCGCAACGAGGGCAACTACAACTTCACCTATACCGTCGCCGCAGGCGACAGCCTGGAACTCAGCGTCGACATCCCCGGACGCCCCACCATCACCGCCGCCACGCGTGCCCTCGCTATGCCTGCGGTCACATCGCTCACCGCCCTGATCGACACCCTCCAGCCCATCACCGCAGGCGAAATCGCTTTCCAGCTCGACGACCAGCAAGGACTTGCAAACCACTACCTTATCTACATCGCCGAGCGCGACAGCGGCAGCCGATGGAACTGGTGGGAGGAGCGTTGGGACACCATCGACACCGTGCGCAACGCCTATTTCAACTGCTACAACCGCGAAGTCACCGACCCCACGGTCAACAGCGAATCGGGTTTTATGGACTACTTCACGCGACTGCTTTTCAGCGACGACAACATCGACGGACAAAGCTACGAAATGCTGCTGTCGATACCGATGTTCAAGGACACCGCCGAGCACCCCATCCAGCGGCAATACACCCTCGTCGTCGAGTCGCTGAGCCCCGAAGCCTTCACCTACATCACCCAGGTCGCCGCGTCGCAGGGAGCCGAGAGCTACTTTGCCGAACCGGCACAGATCTACAGCAACATCAACGGTGCCCTGGGCATCTTTGCCGCAATAGCGCGCCGCGAATTCCACATCACGTTCACCTACAAGGAAGCCGACGAGCTTCAGACCCTGCAGCGCAAGCCGCGCACACCATAACATACTCGGCATATGCCCAGACCACCCATTCCCCGCCACCCGCTC
>JAFWYO010000039.1 GCA_017517715.1 Bacteroidales bacterium | reverse complement strand
TGGTGATAAAGTTTCTGCAAAAAGAACCTTACAAAGAATTTCTTCCTCCAGCTTTTCCAAATATCCGGCCATATCCGAATCCTCTTCCTCTGTTTTTTTTGCAGATTCTTCTCTGGCCTCCTTATACCGTTCCCATAACATAAGAGATCGGAAGAGCGCGTGTCTGAAAAAAATAAGGCAAAAACCGCGGAGTTGGGTGGTTTTTGCCTTGTTGTGTGGCGATAAGTATCGGATTATGCCATTGTCCAGGTTTTGAGGCCTTCGGTGGTGAATTCGTAGCGGTGGACGGAGCCGCCGAATTGGGCCAGGGCGTCGGCCACGCTGTGGCGAGTGAGGCCGGGGCAGTAGAAGAACATAAATCCGCCGCCGCCGGCGCCGCTGATTTTGCCGCCGCTGGCACCGGCCTGGCGTGCAGCGTTGTAGATGGCGTCGATGCGCGGGTTGGTGATGCTTTTGGCCATCTGTTTCTTGTTCTGCCATCCGAAGTCGAGGATTTCGCCGATGCGGTCGATGTCGCCCTTCAGCAGTACCTCTTTCATCTGCACGGCCTGCTGTTTGAGCTTGTGCATCGAGTCGATGCTGTCGTTTTTCTTGGCTTTGACGTTTTGCTGCTGCTCCTTGATGATGTCGGCGCTGACGTGGCTGGTGTCGGTGTAGTAGAGCAACAGGTTGTGGCACAGCTCGTCCTGGTAGCGCGGGCGCACGCGCAAGGGGTTGACAATGACGTTGTCGCCAACGAATTCCATAAAGTTGAAGCCTCCGAAGGTGGCGGCGTACTGGTCCTGTTTGCCGCCTGCGAGGCCGAGGTCGATGCGCTCTATTTCGTAGGCCAGACGGGCTATGTCGTATTCGCCGAGGGGCAGTTTGAGCCATTCGACGTAGGCACCCAATATGCTGACAACCAGCGTGGACGAGGTGCCCATACCGCTGCCGGCCGGCACGTCGACGAAGGAGGCGATGCGCAGCGACAGGGGGTGGTGGGTGAACTGGCGCACGATGCGGTTGTAGACGCCTTTGTGGAGGATGAAGTATCCGTCGGTGTCGACCTCGGTGGCGTTGCTGTATTCTTCGGTCAGGTGCTTGTCGGGGGCTATGAAGACGACTTTGCCGTCGTTGGTGGGTTCGATGGTGGTGTAGGCAAACATATCGACGGTGGCGTTGAGGATGGCTCCGCCGTAGATGTCGGAGTAGGGCGAGACGTCGGTGCCGCCGCCTGCCAGGCCAAGTCGTAAGGGTGCTTTGCTTCGGATGATCATTTTTTAAAAGGTTAGAGGTTATAGGTTAAAGGTTAGAGTTGAGATTGCTGGTTGCAAGTCGTTTCGGCTTTCAACTCTCGGGTTCCGATGGCTTCTACCATTTTGTCCCAGCTGTATTTTTGTTTTTCGTCGCGTACAGCTTCGGTGAATGGAACTTCGCGCTGTTCGTCGTAGTAGCGCACTATGGCGTCGGCAATCTGGTGCGCGTCGGGCTGGACCACATAGCCTATCTTGCCGTCGGGCACTATCTCGGCCAGTCCGCCGACGTCGGTGACGAGCATCGGCTTCTCGAAATGGAAGGCTATCTGCGTCACGCCGCTCTGTGTGGCCGATTTGTAGGGCTGCGCCACCAGATCGGCAGCGCAGAAATAGCGGTTCACCTGGCTGTCGGGGATGAAGTCGGTGCAGAGCTTTATCCTGTCGGCAATGCCCAGACGCTCAATCTGTTCCATATATGGTTTCGGGTCGCCATAGAATTCGCCGGCCACTATCAGGCGTATGTCGCGCTGCGCGATGCGTGGGTCGGCCATCGCGTCGAGCAGCAGGTCCAAACCCTTGTAGCTGCGTATGAAGCCGAAAAAGAGCACGTAGCGCCCATCCGTGTCGATGCCTATCATTCTCCGGGCCTCCTCTTTGGGCAGGATGTCGCCATAGTGGTCGTAGAGTGGGTGAGGACAGAAGCGGCGCGGTTTTTTGGTGTCGAAGAGGTTCAGGTCGTCGAGCACCGAGCGCGACATTGCCACAAAGGCATCGGTCGACCGCACAAAATAGAGAGCAAAAATGCGGTCGCCCGGACGGTGCTCGTGTGGGATGATGTTGTCCAGAATCGACACAATCCGTGTGTGGCCGTTGCGGCGCACGCGCCGTTCGATGGTTCCCAGGCAGGGCGCCATAAAAGGCAGCCAGAACTTGGTAATCAGCAGGTCGGGGCGCTTGCGGGCTATCTCGCGGCCTGTTTTTAGCCAGTTGAAAGGATTGATGGAGTTGATGCGGCGGTGGATGGTGAGTCCCTTTGGCGCCGGCTCGTCGCTGTATTGGGTCTTGCCCGGAAAGAGGAACGAAGGGTACTGGAGCGTGAAGGTGTATATCTCCACCTCGTCGCCGCGCTGCAGGTATTCGTATGCCAGCCGCTCGTTGAACGCGCTCAGACCCCCGCGATAGGGATATGCTGTTCCTACTATAATGACTTTCATATTATTTTATCGCCTTTTTCATCTATAACGCAAAAACTCGCATATTATTGGACACTTCAAATAATTATTTTTAATCGGCTAATTGTACGAATTAAACGAATTGAAAATTAGGATTTTGTTTTGCAAGCAAAAGGCAAATTAAACGATTTTTTGGAGGTTGCCAATAATAAAAACGCTGTTTTTTTGTTACCCATAAAAAATCACGATTATGAAAAGAACTCTCTTGGTAATAGCACTGGCAGCCCTGCTTACAGTCGGCTGCAACGCACAGAACGAATCGCAGAATGAAGTAAAAGTCGTGGAACGCCCCGTGCAGCAACCCCTGCCGTCGCTGGTCACCCAAACCGATTTCACCGAGGTGGCGGCACGCACCATCGACGCCGTGGTCCACATCAAAACCGAAATGACCAAGCTCACGCCTCTCTACCAGTCCTTCTTTGGTATGATCATCGACCGTGGCGTGCGCCGCCAGACCTACAACGCCTTTGGTTCGGGCGTCATCATCTCGTCCGACGGATATATTGTGACGAACAACCACGTGGTGCAAGACGCCGAAAAACTTACTGTCACCCTCAACGACAAGCGCGAATTGCCAGCCCGAATCGTTGGTATCGACCCTGCTACCGACTTGGCTGTCATTAAGATACAGGCCGATAACCTGCAGTTCATACCCTTCGGCAACAGCGACTCGGCGCGCATCGGCGAACCTGTGCTGGCCATCGGCAACCCATTCAACCTGACCTCGACCGTGACGGCCGGTATCATCTCGGCCAAAGCACGCTATATGAACATCATAAACAATCCCGGCGTGGAGAGTACCATCGAGTCGTTCATCCAGACCGACGCCGCCGTCAATAGCGGCAATTCGGGCGGTGCGCTGGTCAACGGACGTGCCGAACTGATAGGCATCAATACGGCCATCGCCAGCGGAAATGGTTATTATACAGGCTATTCCTTCGCCATTCCGTCCAATATTGCCCGCAAGGTGGCTGGCGACCTGCGCCGCTATGGTGCCGTCCAGCGCGGATACCTCGGCATCAACGTTGTCGAAGTGACCAACGAACTGGCCGCCAAGCTTAACCTCGAACAACCCAAAGGCATCTATATCGCACGCGTCATCCCCAAATGCGCAGCCGACAAGGCTGGACTTCGTGAAGGCGACATCCTGCTCAAAGTCAATAATATGGATGTAAATTCCTATGCTTCGATGATGGAGGAAGTGGCCCTCTTCAATCCCGGCGACAACGTCGAGGTCCAATACCAGCGCAACGGCGAGCTGCACACTGCAACGCTGATGCTCCTCAATTCACAGGGTAATACACAGATAATTAAAAGTTGAAACTCTCAACTTTCAACTCTCAACTCCCTTGCCTTCCCTTGATGCCAAATATATAGAGATGACGCAAACGCCAGTTCCACGGCTGGTGTTGCGGCTTGCCATACCCTCGATGGTCAGTATGGTCGTCACCGCGCTCTACAATGTGGTTGATGCCGCTTTTGTCGGGCACCTGTCGACCGAGGCCACCGCCGGTATCGGTATCTCGTTTGCCTATATGACATTCATTCAGGCTGTTGGTTTCTTTTTTGGCCACGGGTCGGGCAACCATATTTCGCGTGCGCTGGGTGCGCGACGATACGATGACGCTGAGGTTATGGCCTCCGTGGGCTTTTTTACCCCTCTGCTGCTGGGCGTCGTTGCGGCACTGGTGGGGCTGCCATTGCTGCCGCAGCTCGTGGTCCTTCTCGGAGCTCCGCCAGACGTGGTGCCGTACGCCTGCAACTACTTGCGCTACATATTGATAGCCTCGCCGTTTATGATGTCGGCGCTGACGCTCAACAACCAGCTGCGCCTCGAGGGCAACGCACGTTTCGGAATGGTGGGCATCGTCAGTGGTGCTCTGCTCAACATAGCGCTCGACCCGCTGCTCATTTTCGGACTCGACCTCGGTGTTACGGGTGCGTCGCTGGCGACGGCTTTCAGTCAGTTTTTCGCCTGGTGCCTGCTGCTGCTGGGCACTACGCGCGGCGACTCGGTGCACATCCGTGTTGCCTGCTTCCGTCCGTCGCTCTCCTGCTATGGCGAAATCATTGCCGGCGGCTTGCCGTCGCTTTTCCGACAGGCATTTAATTGTGTATCAGTTATAATGCTGAACCACGCGGCGGCACATTATGCCCCCGTGGGACAGGATGCCTCGTCGGTGGCAGCCTTTGCCGTCGTGTCGCGCACCACGATGTTCGCCTTTTCGCTGATACTTGGCTTTACGCAAGGCTTCCAGCCCGTCTGCGGTTTCAACTACGGAGCTCGCAAATACCGCCGTGTGCGCCAGTCGTACCTGTTTGCCCTTTCCGTCTCGGCGGCGATGCTGACGGCGCTGTCGGCGATGGGATTCATCTTTGCGCCGCATATCATCGCTGTGTTTCGCGACGAGGACCCCGTTCTGCTTGAAATTGGCACCGCTGCGCTGCGGTGGCAGTGCGTGGTCTTTCCGCTATGCACACTGAGCACGGCGACCAATATGCTGTTCCAAAACATCCGTATGACTTTCCCGGCGACACTGCTCGCCATTGGACGCCAGGGACTTTTCTTCATTCCCGCCGTCCTTGTGCTGCCGCGTTTCTTCGGACTACAAGGTGTCGAGATGACGCAGGCTGTCGCCGATGTGTGCACATTCCTGCTCTCGCTGCCCTTCGCTATTTGGATAGGCCGCAAGCTGCTCTTGCAGGCTGCGGAAGAGGAAAAGGAAAAGCAGTGACGCGTCATCCAAGAACTGGATTTTGCATCACTGCTGATATGCTTTTCCCATCAAGGGGAGGACAGGCTTGTGGCCGTTTTTTTTGTTACATCGGCATCTGCTGGCTGAGGCAGTGGAAGCTGCCGAGACCCCAGATGATGTCGGTGCTGTCGATGCCAACGATTTCACGCGTCGGGAAACATTCTTCAAGTATGTACGCTGCGCGCGTATCGTTGTCGCATTTATAGGTCGGGAAGATGACTAGTCCGTTGCAAATGTAGAAGTTGGCATACGAAGCCGGCAGTCGCTGGTCTTTCCAATAGACAGGCGAGGGCATAGGCAGTTCGACAACGGTGGGCTGCTTGCCATTGGCCAGTCGGCAGCTGTTAAGCAGCTTGAGGTTTTCTTGCAAGGGGGCATAATTTTCGTCGTTGGGGTTCGACTCAACGGCTGTGACTATTATGTCGTCGTCGACAAAACGGCTCAGGTCGTCGACGTGGCCGTCGGTGTCGTCGCCCACGATGCCGTCGCCGAGCCAGATGATGTTGTCGACGCCATAGTATGCCCTAAGGTAGCTCTCGATCTGGTCGCGGCTCAGGGTAGGATTGCGGTTGGGATTGAGGAGGCAGGAGGTTGTCGTCAGCAGGTCGCCGCATCCGTTGACGTCGATCGAGCCGCCTTCCATAACGATATGGGGTTCGAACATCGTTATCCCCATAGCGTTGGCTATATGTTTGGGTATCTGTGTATCAAGGTTGTAAGGGTATTTGCCGCCCCACGCATTGTGGTCCCAGTTCACCAGCGCTCGCAGCCCTGGCGTCTTGCGGTTGAGCAAAAAGGCCGGACCGTGGTCGCGACACCAGGCATCGTTGGTGGGGAAGCGGTGGAACTCGACGTTGACCAGAAAGGCACCAACTTCCTTGAGGGCAGCCCGGACGTGGTTCTCCATCGCTTCGTCTTGAACGTTGATGTGTACGGTTTCTACCTCTGTCAAAGTTTTGATAAACAGATGGTAGGAAGGGAAAATTGTTTCGATTTTGCCGGGCCAGGAGTCTTCGTTGTGGGGGTAGCTGAGTCACGTGCCTTCGTGCTTTTCCCATTCGGCCGGCATATAGTATCCGCGCTCTTTCGGTGTAGGGGTGATTATCATTGTGATGATAGTTTTATGAAATGTAAATTATGGTTGTTAAAGGTTTGTCATTCATCGATGTAACGCTTCAGGATGGGAGCGTAGCTGTCTATGCGGCGGTCGCGCAGGTAGGGCCAGTGGCGACGGTATTTGTCGCTGTCGTCGAGGTCTAGCTCTTCGACGTGGATGCACTCGTCGAGGTGCGGACCCTGCCACAGAATGTGTCCGAAGGCGTTGGTGACGAACGAGCCGCCCCAGAACTGCATATCGCCCTCGCGGCCAGTGCGGTTGACGCTGACCACGGGAACGCCGTTGGCCACCGAGTGGCTGCGCTGGATGGTCTGCCAGGCTTGATATTGCTCGTCGTTGGTTGCCTCGTCCTGGTCGATGGCCCAGCCGATGGCGGTGGGGTAGAAGAGTATTTCGGCACCCATCAGGGCGGTGATGCGCGAAGCTTCGGGATACCACTGGTCCCAGCAGATAAGCACGCCGATGCGCGCAAAACGTGTATGGAACACCTTGTAGCCCAGGTCGCCGGGGGTGAAATAGAACTTCTCGTAGTAGCCTGGGTCGTCGGGGATGTGCATCTTGCGGTATTTGCCCAGGTAGCTGCCGTCGGCGTCGATGACGGCGGTGGTGTTGTGGTAGAGTCCTTCGGCGCGCTTTTCAAACATAGAACAGATGATGACAACTCCCAGTTCTTTGGCAAGAGCCATAAAATGCTGTGTCGTTGGGCCTTCGGGGATGGGCTCGGCATAGCGGAAGTTGTGGTAGTCCTCGGTGTCGCAGAAATAGAGCGATGCAAACAGCTCCTGAAGGCAGATTATCTGCGCTCCTTCGGCGGCCAGCTGGCGCACCTTCTCACTGTAGCGTGCTATGTTTTTTTCTTTGTCGGGTCCCGAGGTCATCTGGGCCAGTCATACTTTTATTTTTCTCATTGTATCCGTTTTTGTTGTTGTTCGATATTAATGTCCGCAGCTTGCTTTAGCGGAATACGCGTTCGGTATAGCTGTTGAACCATAGAGGCTGGTGCCATACAAGGCGCAGTCCGCAGCATTCGGGAGCTACGGTGTTTGAAATGATTTGCGGTT
>JAFWYO010000038.1 GCA_017517715.1 Bacteroidales bacterium | reverse complement strand
GGCTCGAAGGTGCGCTCCTCCTGCTCGGGGGTTATTGCAACGGTGGCGTTGGTGGCCACCTCGATGTAGTATTCGCCGTTGGCGTTGGTCGTCGCCTCGTCGCTGCCGCAAACCACCTTGACGCCGGCCGCAGGCTGCCCTTTTTCGTCGACGATGCGGCCCATAACGGGCTGTGCGCTCAGGCGCGTCAGGCCCTGCATATTGCTGCCGAACCACTTGGCACCCTGCCCGTCGACCATCACGCGACGGTGGATGTCGGCAGGCAGCACGGTGTTTTTCGAATTGTAGACGTGCCACTTGTCCTTGCCGTCGAAGAGCACGATGCCCTTGTCAGTAGCCATCCAGATGGCCCCCGACGGGTCGAAGGCCAGGTCGTTGATCTGGTCGCAGGGCAGCGGGCTGTTGGCGCTGTTCCACACCGTCCATCCGTCGTTGTCCATCCGCACCAGGCCTCCCAGCGTGGCAATCCACTTGACGCTGTTTTTGTCGATAATCACCGCCGGCACAATGTTGTGCGGCAGCTTGGAATTCTTGGTGGTATACGAAATCCATTTGTAGTCGTCGAAGACCGACAGGCCGTCGTTGGTGCCGATCCATTTGCGGTTGGCGCGGTCGACGGCGACGCACAGGATGAAGTCGCTCAGCAGTTCGGAATCGCTCGACGTGTACTTAGTCCACTCGCGCCCGTCGTAGCGCACCAGGCCGCCCAGCGTGACGCCTATCCATTTCACGTCGTTCTTGTCGATGGCTATCTTGGATATGAACTTCATTTGCAGGCGTTTCATCTCCTCTTTGTGCTCTGTCCAGCGGACGCCGTCGAACTCGATGACGCCATAGTCGTCAGTGCCGATCCACAGCATATTGCTGCCGTCGACGGTCAGACAGTTGACATACTGGCCTTTAAGCTTCTCGTTGAACATCGCAAAGTCGGTCCACGTCTTGCCCGTCAGGCGTGCCAGGCCCAGCTCGGTGCCGAACCATTTGTTGTTCTTCTTGTCGCTCGCCATCGCCAGCACCGAATTGCCAAGCTCCGAATTTTGCATCGTGAACCGCGTCCAGTTCTGAGAACGGAGATGTGAGAACGGAGATGTAATAACTAAAAACAGCGATATTATAAAGAGTGATTTTTTCATCTAAATCAATTCGTTAAACTAAAACCTTTAACCTTTAACCTTTAACCTTTAACCTCTCCATCACGTTTTATGCTTTTCCTTCTTTGCGGCGGGGAAAAGGATGTTGTTCAGTATCAGGCGGTAGCCGGGCGAATTGGGGTGCAGCGACAGGTCGGTCGGGGGGTCGCCCACATAGTGGCGATAGTCCTCGGGGTCGTGGCCGCCCAGGAAGGTCCAGGTGCCCTTGCCGTACTCGCCGTGCAGGTAGCGCACCTCGCCAAGTTCCTTGTTTTCAGCCATTATTAGGGCGCTGCTCTTTACCGTCTCGCGGCGGAAAGCCGTCGTCTGGCCCATAAAGCCGTGGATGATGCGCGTATGGTTCTGCGTCAGCATCGTCGGCACCCAGTCCCACTTGGCCGAAAACTCGAACAGCGTGAAGAAGTCGTTTTTTTCATTGACGTTGCGCATCCGCGCGCGGTCGTCGATATCAATGGTCGACACCTCGTACTCGGCCGGGTTGGTGCTGATTCGGAAATCCTTGAAAGCGAAGCATTTCGAGAAGTCGAGCAGCTGCTGCGCATTGGGCTGCATCGGGTCGCCGTCGAACATCACGTCGCAGATGTCCACATTCTCTGCCGCCAGCGCTATGTCGTAGCTATCTGGTGCCGAACACATTGCGAAGAGGAATCCGCCCCCCATCACAAAGTCGCGTATCTTGTGGCACACGGCCAGCTTCAGCTGGCTTACCTTCTGATAGCCAAGCTTGTGTGCGCGCGCCTCCTGGTCCTTGACATCCTCGATGTACCACTGCGCGTTGCGGTAGTTGCCCCAGAACTTGCCATACTGGCCCGTAAAGTCCTCGTGGTGCAGGTGCAGCCAGTCGTACTGCGGCAGGGCGCCGGCCATCACCTCCTCGTCGTAGACCACGTCGTAGGGTATCTCGGCGTAGGTCATCACCAGCGTAACAGCATCGTCCCACGGCAGTTTGGTCTTGGGCGAATAGACGGCAATCTTGGGTGCCTTCTGCAGGCGCACGGCGTCCATATTGACCGAAGCGTCTGCTATTTCGCTCAGAATGGCTGTCGACTGGCCGTCGGCGATGACCTCGACGCTGACGCCACGCAGGCGCGCCTCGCGCTCAAGGGCATCGGCATATTTCATCATAAACGAGCCGCCGCGGTAGTTGAGCAGCCACGTCACCTCCACTTCGCGCTCCAGCGCAAAATAGGCTATGCCGTAGGCTTTCAGGTGGTTGCGCTGCGTCTCGTCCATCGGCACCAGCAGGTAGCTGGCACGGACAGGCAGAACGGCTGCCAACATAATCAAAAACGTATATATTACTTTTTTCAGCATAACAAGTCTTTTTCAAAAACCGACAACAATTCGGCATCTGCACCTCGGATAACAGAAAAATATGTTTTTTATTGTGTCGCACAAAAACAAATTCATCACTTGATAATCCGCCCCTAAACCCATTCTGCCTCTACTGCACGACCACCGATTTTGAGATTTTGAAAGAGTAAAATGAAGATAAATTTTGCCAGTTCCTAAAAAACACGTACCTTTGCATCCGCTTTCGACTTTTATCACCATTTGCAAGATGCTGGTTTTTAAGCCAAAAAGCACATTAGCGGATGTGGCGTAATTGGTAGCCGCGTTAGACTTAGGATCTAATTCCTCCCGGAGTGGGGGTTCGAGTCCCCCCATCCGCACAAACGGCTGGACATCTTTTTACATTGAAAAGAGTCCGGTCGTTTTGTTTTTGTCCGCGTTGCGCCAGCGGGGGTGGTTTTCAACAACCGATGTGGGGAAAATTTTTTTGGCGCGTAGCTTACAGAAAGCGCGGTTTTTCGTAATTTTGCATTTGCAAAACAACGCCCCCAAAGGCGTTGCTGTCTGATTTACACATCTTTGAATTAATTGTATAGCTATGGAAGACTATAATGTAGCACCTGTTGCAAACGACTATAACGACGACAGCATTGTCCACCTTGAGGATATGGAGCACATCCGGCTGCGTCCGGGTATGTACATCGGCAAGCTGGGCGACGGTTCGAGCCACGACGACGGTATCTACGTGCTTATCAAGGAAGTGATAGACAACTCGATCGACGAATTCACGTCGGGCTTCGGCAAGCGCATCAACGTCAAAATCGACTTTGGCGAGCGGCGCGTCAGCATCCGCGACTTCGGCCGCGGCATACCGCTGGGCAAAATCGTCGAGGCCGTCAGCAAGCTGAACACGGGTGCCAAGTACGACAGCAAGGTCTTCCAGAAGTCGGTGGGCCTCAACGGTGTGGGTACCAAGGCCGTAAACGCGCTGAGCTCCTATTTCAAGGTTACGGCGGTGCGCGACGGCCAATGCCGCACGGTCGAGTTTTCGGAAGGAATCCTGACGGGCGACAGCGGCATCGTGGCCAGCCAGGAGGAGAACGGCACGCTGGTGGAGTTCATTCCCGATGGCAAACTGTTTGGAAACTACCACTTTGTGAACGAATACGTCGAGCGTCGCATTTGGAACTACGCCTACTTGAACAAGGGTCTGACGCTCTACTACAACGACCGCCGCTACTATTCGAAAAACGGCCTGCTGGACCTGCTGGAGCACAATATGGACGGCGAGGGCCTCTATCCAATCGTCCACATCAAGGACGGCGACTTCGAGTGCGCCTTCACACACATCAACGGCCAGAACAGCGACTACTACTACAGCTTCGTCAACGGCCAGCACACCACCGAGGGCGGCACGCACCAAAGCGCTTTCCGCGAGGCCTTTGCCCGCGTGACGCGCGAGTTCTTCAAGAAGGACTACGAGCCGGCCGTCTTCCGCCAGGGACTGGTCTGGGCCCTCTGTGTGCGCATACAAGAACCTGTGTTTGAGGCACAAACCAAGACCAAGTTGGGCTCGACCCACTTGGCCCCCAACACCGCCGACGGCACCAACGACAGCCCGTTGCTGAAGACCTATGTGCTCGATATACTGAAGCGCCACCTCGACAACTATCTGCATATCAATGCCGCCACGGCCGAGGCTATGTTGCAGAAAATCAACCAGAACGAGAAGGAGCGCAAAGAGATTGCCGGCATCAAGAAGGTGGCACGCGAAAGCAGCAAGAAAGCCAGCCTCAACAACCGCAAGCTGCGCGACTGCCACGTGC
>JAFWYO010000037.1 GCA_017517715.1 Bacteroidales bacterium | reverse complement strand
TCGACGCATTCAACGCTGTCAAAGTCCTCGACGATCCCGAAACCTACGCCAACGGCGCCCTCACCCTCGGCGAGAACATCGCCGACAACGGCGGACTCCACATCAGCCACCTCGCTATGCAGAACGCCATCCAGAAGGGCCAGGTCAACAAGGACAAGATGGACGGCTTCACGCCCCAACAGCGCTTCTTCCTCGCCTATGCCGCCGTATGGGCCTCCAACATCCGTCCCGAAGCTATCCTCCAGCTCACCCAGATGGACGTCCACGCTCTGGCTCGCAACCGCGTCAACGTTACGCTGCCCCACATCGGCGAATTCCACGACGCCTGGGCTGTACAGCAGGGCAACAAGATGTGGCTCGACCCCGACAAGCGCGCACAACTCTGGTAAAAACCTGACAACCTAATATTTGGTTTTAACCATCTCATAAGAGTGTCCCTCGCGGACACTCTTTTTTTTCCGCATCGCCCTCCGTCTCATCTCTCCACCCACCACCAGCTCCCAGACCCCCTCCGCCAGCCACCCCTTCGCCTCCGTATGCCCCCTCGTCGGCCTTGTCGTTAATCGCGTCCGGTTTGACATCTGCTCGTCGCGTAACCTCCACATAAGGAGTTGTTTACGCGGCTCGCAGGCCCTCCCGACAACTCGTTCGAACGGGAAAAAATCTTTTTTTTATGGAATGTGTCTGTGCCTTTCTGTTTTTTTTCGTAAATTTGCATTTTAATTATTAGAGCCCTGTTTTATGGAAAACTTCATAGTATCAGCGCGTAAGTACCGCCCGATGACCTTCGACAGCGTCGTCGGACAGGCGCATATCACTACCACTCTCAAAAATGCCATCCGCACCGGGCAGCTGGCTCAGGCTTTCCTCTTCTGCGGCCCGCGGGGCGTCGGCAAGACTACCTGCGCGCGCATCCTCGCCAAAACCATCAACTGCACCAACCCAACGGCCGATATGGAAGCCTGCGGCGAGTGCGAGTCGTGCCGCTCCTTCAGCAACGGTCAGTCAATGAACATCTTCGAACTCGATGCCGCTTCCAACAATTCGGTCGAGGACATCCGCTCGCTCGTCGAACAGGTGCGCATACCCCCACAAACGGGTCGCTTCAAGGTCTATATCATCGACGAGGTCCATATGCTTTCGGCCGCAGCCTTCAACGCTTTCCTTAAAACTCTCGAAGAACCTCCGGCTTACGCCAAATTCATCCTCGCAACCACTGAGAAACACAAGATTATACCTACCATCCTCTCTCGTTGCCAGGTGTTCGATTTCAAGCGCATCGAAACGCGCGACATCGTCAAGCACCTCGAATTTGTGGCCAAAAACGAGAACGTCGCCTTCGAACCCGAGGCCATACAGCTCATCGCCCAGAAGGCCGAAGGCGGTCTGCGCGACGCCCTCTCTACCTTCGACCAGCTGGTCAGTTTCTCCAACGGCAATCTCACCAAGCAGCGCTGCCTCGAAAATCTCAATATGCTCGACAGCGACTACTATTTCCGCTTTGTCGATATGTTCCGCAACGGCGACGTCGCTGGCGTTCTCAACCTCTATCAGGAAGTTATCGACAAAGGTTTTGACGGTCAGCATTTTGTGACGGGCCTGACGGAACATATCCGCAACTTGGTGGTGGCGTGCGATCCGGCAACTCACAACCTTCTGGATGTCACCGACGCCAATCGGCAACGCTTCGCCACACAATCGCAACAATCTGGCTTGGCGCTACTTATGCGCTATCTTGAAATAGCCTCGGACTACGAATACCGCTTCCGCGACGCCGGCAACAAACGGCTCTTCGTCGAGGTGGCTCTGATGAAACTGGCCGCAGTGACCAAAAACCTGCAGCCGTCGACGGCCGGATAGATAGCAAGAACGCCTCAGGCGGAACATATAAAAACCGAAAACGAAAGGCAGGAAGCGGACAGCGGACAGCGGAACGAACAGCAGCCCGAACCAATTCCCGAAACGACGACCTCGAAGCCGACGGCGGACGTTGTGGCACAGGATGTTGCCCCATCGTCGGACCAAAACGGCGCAGCCGCGCAGGTTCAAGTCAGCGACACTTCTTCGCTGCAGAACAGCGCTGCCGCTCCGGAGCCCGCAAAGGTGCTTCCAAAAGCCGGCATCCCGCATCGTAGCTTCACTAACATATCCATTTCCGACATCCAACCTACTGTTGCGCTCAAAGATTTGGAACACAGAGCGGTAGAGAAGTTGACGCAAGAAAGGCTAGAGGAGTTGTGGAACGAATTGGTAGAGAAAAGCAAAAACGACGACAAACTATATAACCTGCTGGCCGACAAGAAGGTGGAACTGAAAAACAACAATCTGTTTGCTATCCAGGTCCCCAATATCTATTTCGACTCGCTTCTGAAGGAATATCAGACTCAGATACTTGGCTTCCTGCGCGAAGCGACGGGCAACGAATCGCTTCAATACAAAGCCACCGTCGTTACCGAATATGTTGAAAAAAAGGCATATATGCCCCGCGAAAAATTTGACGAACTCCTCAAAATCAACCCCGCCATCCTCTCCCTCCGCAAACTCTTCCCCGATATTGACTTCTAAATTAGTGATTAGTGACCAGTGAATAGTGACCAGTGAATAGTGACCAGTGAATAGTGACCAGTGACACGAACGCGCTCGTATAACAATACACAAGTGATTTTAATTTTTAATTATTAATTTTTAATTTTAAAAGTGCAGTTTCTTTCCGAACATTGGGCTCATTTTATCATCCTTGGGGTGCTGATTTTCTCGGCTCACCTCTTTTCTGCGCTTTTCGGTAGACGCAAGGTGCCCGATGTCCTCTTTCTTGTCGCTATCGGCATTCTGCTCGGTCCCGTCCTCGGTTGGATCAAACCGGATATGCTAGGTGGTTTTGGACCTCTATTCTCCTCAGTAACACTAGTTTTCATCCTTGTCGACAGCGGCATCGATATGCACATCGACGACCTGCGCCGCTATTGGGTTGGCGTCGTGCAGGTTATGTTCTACTCGTTCATCCTTTCAATGGCAGCCGCCGCACTTGTGTCTCATTATGTCGCACAGATGGGCTGGTTGCCCTCGTTGCTGCTGGGCAGTATGGTCGCAGGTACAGGAGCGTCGATAGTGATTCCGATGGTGCGCCAGATGCGTGTCAGCGACAAGACGCGGACGGTTCTGACGCTCGAGTCGGCGATGTCGGCTGTGTTGTGCATCGTTGTCGCTCTTGCCATCATCGAGGCGATGAAGATGGGCGAAGTCCGTTTCGAGCGTATTGCTGGTAACGTGCTGGCTTCGTTCTTGCTGGCCTCCGTTTTGGGTGTTATCGGCGGAATGGTCTGGTCGGGCCTGCTGCAACGCGTCAGGCGTCAGCAAAACTCTATGTTCCTCACGCCGGCGTTCGTCTTCGTCATCTACGGCATCACCGAAGCTCTTGGCTACAGCGGCGCCATTGCCGCTCTAGCTTTCGGCATCGTGCTTGGCAATGCCTCGTATTTCGAATTCTCCTTCTTGCGCAAAATCTACCGCAAACGCCAACCGCGAATGGAGTCGCTTCAGGACAACGAGAAGGCATTCTTCAAGGAGATGGTTTTTATACTTAAAACTTTCTTTTTCATTTATATAGGCATTAGCATTCCCTTCACCGACAGCGTCGCGCTGCTCTATGGTCTGTATGTTGTGCTGGCCATCTATGTGGTTCGTTTTGTGCTGATTGCCATTGTGGGACGCAAGAATACGCGCGTGGACCGCTATATTGTCGCAATTATGGCACCGAAAGGACTGGCATCGGCCGTCCTCGCCTCGATGCCGTTGCGCATCAATGCCGAAAGTGGATATACCGTTGTGCCTCAGGCAGAGCGAATAGAGTGTATGGTCTATGCCGTGATTTTCTTCTCTATAGTGGTCTGTTCGCTGCTCGTGCTGATGTCCAGAAAGCGGATCATTAGTAAAACTTAGAATTGAGAATTGAGAATTGTAATCACTTTCGGCTTTCGCCTATTGCGTTAAGCACTAACACATTAACAAATTAACGAATTAACTAATTAACTAATTAACGAATTAAATTCTATGGATTTGGATTTTGTTAAATACGACGGTGCGGGCAACGATTTTGTCGTTGTGGATATCCGCAAAGCTGACCCGAAGCTTACGCAGGAGCAGATAGCGCATCTGTGCCACCGGAGGTTTGGTATCGGTGCCGATGGGCTGATGACGCTTGGAAACGCCGAAGGTGCTGATTTTGAGATGCGATACTATAACAACGACGGCGCTCTTGGCTCGATGTGCGGCAACGGTGGACGCTGCATCGCCGCATTTGCCGACAGCCTTGGACTGGGGCACCGCGACGAGGAAAGCGGACGTAGAACGTTGGAATTCATAGGCTTCGACGGTCGCCACCGGGCCGAAATTATGATGTGGAACGACGAAAAACGGTTTGGCCTTGTGCGTCTGCAGATGCGTGATGTGGAGTGCAGCGCGGTGCGCAAGATGGAGAACGGCTGGTTTCTCGATACGGGTTCGCCGCACTATGTGGTGCGCGTCGAGGATTTGAACCACTACGATGTCGTCGGCAAGGGACGCCGGCTGCGCAACCGCACCGACCTGTTCCCGGAGGGCGCGAATATCGACTTCATTGAGGACCTGCCCGACGGACGCCTTTTTGTGCGTACTTACGAACGCGGTGTCGAGGACGAGACCTATGCCTGCGGAACAGGCGTAACAGCTTGTGCCATAGTGAGTGGCAACCGTAAATTACTCACCTTGGGAGGCGACTTCAAGGTCGATTTCGACGCCACCGGCGATGCCTACAGAAACATCTGGCTCACAGGCCCCGTGTCATTCAACTTCAAAGGAGTAGTGAATTGTGATTAGTGAATAGTGACCAGTGAATAGTGAATGTGAATAGTGACCAGTGACACGAACGCGCTCGTTTCACAAGTCACAGGACGCAAGTGATTTACAGATCACTATTCACAATTAAATTTTAATTTTTAATTTTTAATTTTAAATCGTGGATCTTTTCAGCAACATAGATATGGAACCGGCTCGACAGCGTGTCGAAGAGCTTACTCGCCTGATAGACAAGTATAACTACGAGTACTATATGAACGACCGTTCGCTGGTGAGCGACTTCGAGTTCGATGCGCTCCTTCGCGAACTTATCGACCTCGAGCGGCAGTATCCTGAGTTGGCATCGCCCAACTCGCCAACCAAACGCGTCGGCGGCGAAGTCAACAAGTCCTTCCGACAGGTGCAGCACCGTTTCCCGATGCTCTCGCTGGGCAACACCTATTCAATCGAGGAGATAGAAGAATTCGAGTCTCGCACACGCAAGTTGTTGGGCGACACGGCGTTCAGCTATACCTGCGAACTCAAGTACGACGGTGTCGCAATCGGACTTACCTATCGCAACGGCGAGCTGGTGCAGGCCGTCACGCGCGGCAACGGTGCCGTGGGTGACGATATTACGTCGAACGCACGGACAATCAGAACTATACCGCTGCGTCTGACAGGCAAGTACCCCAGCGATTTCGAAGCCCGTGGCGAAGTGGTCTATCCCTTCAAGGAGTTCGAAGCCTTCAACCGTCAGCGCGAGGCCGACGGCGACGAGCCCTTCGCCAATCCTCGCAACGCCGCCAGTGGCAGCCTCAAGCTGCAGGACTCCGCCGAGTGCGCCCGGCGACGACTGCAGTTCTGTATGTATTTTATGATGCTGCCCCCCGATGCGGAGCCCGACGAGCGGCTGGCGACCCACAGCGGACGCCTCGAAGCGGCAAAGACGATGGGCTTCAACGTGCAGCCGTACATTAAGGAGTGTTTGAACATCAACGAGATAAAGCAATTCATCGACTACTGGGACCGCGAGCGTTGGAATCTGCCTTTCGCCATCGACGGCATCGTCATCAAAGTCAACCAGGTAGCCCTCTGGGACCGCTTGGGACTGACCGCCAAGTCGCCGCGATGGGCCATAGCCTACAAGTTCAAGGCGCAGCAGGTGTCGACGCCGCTCGAAAGCATCTCGTTCCAGGTCGGCCGTACCGGAGTCATCACCCCCGTGGCCAATATGAAGCCCGTCTGGCTGGGTGGCACCACGGTACGCAGGGCCACGCTGGTCAATGCCGACTATATCGAGAAGCTGGACATCCGCGACGGCGACTGGCTGCTGGTCGAAAAGGGCGGCGAGATTATCCCCAAGATTGTGGGCATAGATATGGACAAACGCAAGGCGGGTGCCCAGCCGGTCAAGTACATCACCAACTGCCCCGAATGCGGAGCGCGCCTGGTGCGTGCCGACGGCGAGGCGGGCCACTACTGCCCCAATCAGGACGGCTGTCCGCCGCAGATTGTCGGCCGGCTGGAGCATTTCGTGGGCCGCAAGGCGATGAATATCGACAGCCTCGGTTCCGAGCGTCTCGAAATGTTGTATAACAAGGGTTTAGTGCGCGATATCGCTGATTTATATAACCTTAGCCGCGAGCAACTTATAGGGCTCGAGTCCACCACCGACGACGGTCAGCGCAGAGCCTCCATCCAGGAAAAGGGTGCCGACAACATCCTGGCCGCCATCGAGAAATCGAAGGAAGTGCCCTTCGAGCGGGTGCTCTTTGCACTCGGCATACGCTATGTCGGCGAGGTGGGAGCCAAGAAGCTGGCGCGCTATTTCAAGAACATCGACGCTCTGATGGCCGCAAGCGAGGAGGAACTGGCGTCGGTCGAGGATGTCGGCGAAAAGACAGCACGGTTCATCTACGACTATTTCCGCGACGAGCGTCACCGCCAACTGATTGAGCGTCTGCGTGCTGCGGGACTGAAAATGACGATTGTCGAGATGCGCCTTTCAGATGCCCTTGCCGGCAAGACCTTTGTGGTCAGCGGCGTTTTCAGCCGTTTCAGTCGCGAGGAGATGAAAGCCGACATCGAGCAGCACGGCGGCAAGGTCAACAGCTCCATCAGCGGCAAGACCGACTATGTGCTGGCAGGCGAGAAGATGGGCCCCGAGAAACTGAAAAAGGCTGAAAAACTGGGTGTTCCAATTATCAGCGAAGACGAGTATCTGAAGATGGTTGCAAAATGAAGAAATTCTTGCTTGCCCTTTTGGCGTTTTCCGCACCTCTATTGTCTGTTGCTCAGCCGCATACGACTGTTTCGCTGCTGTCGGGCTACACCGTGCCCAATTCGTCGGAATGGAACTATATCAAAGACGTTTCGGCCGGCGTCGATGCCGCGTTTGCCTGGCGTCAGGATTGGGGGTTCCGGGCCGACTCGGCAGCATCTTTCCCGTTGCTGCGCAAGCCGTACTGGATGGGCGTGAGGGGCAACTTCACATACTTTCCCAACGACATAGCGGGTCACCGTATCGGCATCAGTGGCTTTCTGCAGCAGCCCCTGTTCGAGTTTCGGCACCGCATAGATTCCGTCGGCGATTTCAGGGAGCACCTGAACCTCGAGATGGATTTCGGCTTGGCGTTCTACACCAACCCCTATTGCCGCACACCAAATCCCGACAATGTCTTTATTGGCTCGTATACTAACTGTATGATACAGATCGGCTTGTCGTATGCTCGAAGGATGCGCGATATGTCGCAGGTCGTCCTTGCCGCCAAGTTCGCGCATTCCTCCAACGGCTATCTGCGCAAGCCCAACAAGGGACTGAACTACCTCCAGCTGTCGGTCGGCTATACCTTGTCGGATCGCGACCACTACCAGCGTGGCGGAGTGCGCGAGTCGCTGTTTTCCGACGGAAACGACAAAACGTGGGCGAAAACCTACAGACCTTGGCTGGAACGGGAGTTTGATCCGGTCGACAATCCCGCTTTTCGCGGTGGCGAATGGCTTGTTTCGTATGCGCCGGGCATCGTTATGCCGCGCTACAGCGGAGCCAGCCGCAAATATTTCTATGCCCATACGGCGCAGTTGGGGTGGCTCTACCGGTTCAATCCGGCGCGCGCCGTGGGGGCGACGCTCGATTTGACCTACAACTACAGCCACACTGCCGTCA
Organism: Bacteroidales bacterium; assembly: GCA_017517715.1. Classification (GTDB taxonomy): domain Bacteria; phylum Bacteroidota; class Bacteroidia; order Bacteroidales; family P3; genus Colimorpha. The sequence goes on along the minus strand of JAFWYO010000037.1, from coordinate 737 downwards.
TTGCCCACTGGAACGAAGGCTACAGCCTGCCGTTCTACATCGCCGCGTCGGCGGCCTACGAGGCGACCTACCACAGGCTTACCATCCACGCCGCGCTGGCGGCCTACATCACGCGCAGTGAGCACGGTACCACGCCGCTCTACGAGCGCGTGGGGCTTTATTACAACCTGAGCAAGGAGTACCGCCCTGTGCGCCATTTTGTCGGCGTTGCCCTCAAGTCGCATATGGCACATATCGACTTCATCGAGTGGCACTACGGCATAAAAATTGCACCCCGAGGCAGACATTGACACAGAGTGCCCGCTCGGCCGCCACATTTCTTGTCGCGCACGCTGCGCAGACATAGGTTTGAGCGGTCCATCAAGATGCTTTTGGCATCCATCTGCCGCCACCCGCTCCGCCATTTCCTATATATATCCTATATATATCTTATATCGTTCCTATATTTTGATATAAGAACGATATAAGATATATATAGGATATATATAGGAAATGGCGGAGCGGGTGGCAAGCGGAGGGAGCGGGTAGCACTCCGACGTTAAGGGTGTGTTAATGGTTGAGTTTAAAAGCTGTTTGTATTTGATTAATGGATGTTATTACGTGGGTGATGGATTTATGTTTATCGCTTAGGCTTGCGAGTGTTGGCTTGCGAGTGATGGATTGCGAGTGATGGCTTTCGGGTGCGACACACCCCGCCCTTCGGGCACCCCTCTCCGAGAGGGGATGGCGCGGTAGCG
>JAFWYO010000036.1 GCA_017517715.1 Bacteroidales bacterium | reverse complement strand
GAAATAATCGATTCGGGACGTGTGAGCCACGCCCAATTGTTCTTGGGCGAGTCGGCTTCGGGCAGCCTTGCCCTGGCCATCGCCTATGCACAATACCTGAACTGCGAGCACCGCCAGCACTATGCCAATGCGACCCAGGGCGGGCTGAGAGCCGATTCGTGCGGCGAGTGTCCGTCGTGCAAGAAATACCAGCAACTGACCCATAGCGACCTACACCTGTATTTTCCGAGTGCGGCAACGTCGAGCGTGAAAGGCAGCAACATCTCTTCGGCCGACTTCCAGGTCGATTTCCGCTCCTTCTTGAATGCCCACAAACAATGCGGCACCCTCGACGAATGGTACGAATTTATGGAGATCGAGAACAAGCAGGGAATGATTCGCGAGCGCGATGCCGACAACATAGTACGCACGCTGGGAATGAAATCGTACGAAGGCGGAACGAAGGTGGTGATCATCTGGATGGCAGAGAAAATGAACGTGCAGACCGCCAACAAGATACTGAAAAGCCTAGAAGAACCGACGCCCAACACGCTGATTATACTCGTGGCCGAAAACAGCGAGAAGATGCTGAGTACCATCATTTCGCGCACACAACTGGTAAAAATTCGCAGCACCGTCAACGAGGTGCGCAATGCCAGCGAGGAATTCCGCACGCTATATGTAACCTGGATGCGCCAGCTGTTCAAACTGAATATGGCCTCGCTGTCGGCCTGGGTCGACACACTGCACGCCAAAAGCCGCGAGGTGCAGAAGCAGTTCCTTCTGTTTGCACAAGAGGCTGTGCGCGATGCCTTTCTGCGCAACAACGCCGGACTTCCGTCGCGCATCGACTTTGGCGACGAGAAGTTCAACAAGTCATTCCCTGCGATGATTACCGAGCGCAACATCGAGGCCCTGAACGAGGCTTTCAACAATGCCCTGTTTGCCATCGAGCGCAACGCCTACGGCAAAATAGCCTTTATGGAACTCTCGTTCCGCATCAGCAAGGCCTTGAAAAAGAGATAATTTAACCACAATACAATACACTTCATTTTTTTATGAGCAAAAACGACGAAAGAAACAATAACGACCAGAACACACATACCAACAAGGATATTGTCGAAAAGCAGAAAAGCGAAATACCTGGTGGTACTTCCGGCAATGTGCCCGACGACGAGGACGACTATGTCGCCACGGCCGAAGAGATGGAGGCTTTCATCAAAAGCCGCCGCGAGAAACACAATGCCGAAAAGGGCGGAAACCGCCACATCAACGACTATGACGGCGACCCGTCGAAGGTGCCCATCGACTATGAAGCCAGCGATAGCGCTATGGACCCCTATCTTGAGCCCGACCCGACGCTGCCGAAGGTGAAATACAACGAATCGATCTACCTCTCGCGCGGCTGCAACCATCAGCCCAACAGCTATGTGCCCATCAGCGAGACAGAGCTGCGCAGCTGCTGCAAGGTGGGTGCCTGCAACTGGATGAACGGAATACGCCGTCCGCTGGAGCCGCCTTTCGACTGCGTCGAGGTGCGTTTCAAGAACAACCGCAAAGAGTTTTTCCGTCTGCCCGACGGCATCGACGTCTCCGATGGAGATGTGGTGGCCGTAGAGGGCATACCCGGTCACGATGTGGGCATTGTCAGCCTCACCGGCGAAGCCTGCCGCATCCAGATGATAAAGAAAAAAGTCGACCACGAATCGGAAAGCATCAAAAAACTGTTCCGCCGCGCCAAAGCCAGCGACATAGAGCGCTGGACATCATCCATCAAGGAAGAAGATGCGACCCTTAAAAAGACTCGCCAGATAGCCGAAGAGCTGGGCCTGGTGATGAAGGTCAACGACGTGGAATACCAAGGCGACCACTCGAAAGCCATCTTCTATTACACCGCCGACGACCGCGTCGACTTCCGCAACCTCATCAAGGTGCTGGCCGAGCAATTCCACGTCCGCATCGAAATGAAGCAGATCGGCGTGCGACAAGAAGCCGGCAAGGTGGGCGGCATAGGCACCTGCGGACGCGAGCTGTGCTGCAGCACGTGGCTCACCAACTTCAAGTCGGTGACCACCAGCGTGGCCAAAGCCCAGCAGATTCTGCCCAACCCGCAAAAGCTGGCAGGCCAATGCGGCAAGCTGAAATGCTGCCTGAATTTTGAATATGCTGTCTATGCCGACGCGCTCAAGAAGTTTCCGCCGGCCAATACGCCCATACGTTTCAAGAAAGGCCTGGCGCTGTACAAGAAGACCGACGTCTTCCGTGGCATAATGTGGTACGCCTACGAAGGCGAGAGCGAGCTCTACGCCATCACGGCCGAAAACGTGAAGGCCATAATCGAGATGAACAAGAACCAGGAATATCCCGAAAAGCTGGAAGACTACCAGGTCGAGCTGATGTCGACAGCCGCTTTGGCACAGGAATCGAACGAAGACGAATTCGAGCGCGAGCTGAAGCTGATGGCCGACGATTCGGCAACGGACAGCGATGAGCGGAGAGCAGAGAACGGAAAGCGGAAAGCAGACAACGGAAAACGCAGAGGAGATAACGGAGAGCGCAGACCGCAGAACGGAGAACGCAGACCCGAAAACAGGGAAAGAAAGCAACGCGACAACCGCGATAATCGCGAGAACCGTGACAACCGCGAGAATCGCGAAAACCGAGACAACCGCAACAATCGCGATAATCGCAACAACCGCAACCGTGACAACCGCAACCGCGACAACCGCAACAAAAGAAGGAACGATGAATAGACGGATAATATACATACTGATTGCGCTTTTTGCCCTGAGTGCCTGCGATCGCAATGTCTACTACAACGAGAATATGCGCATCGACGAAAAAGGCTGGAATATGAACGAGCCGCTGGTTTTCAACCTCGAAGCCGACGACACCAGCAACACCTTCCTCTGCTGCCTCGACATACGCAACCGCAACGACTACAACTACTCGAACATCTATTTCTACATCACCACCATCTACCCCGACGGCAGCATCGCCGCCGACACCAACATCGAGTTTACGCTGGCCGAACGCGACGGACGCTGGCTGGGCAAGGAAAACGGACGATATATCGACGGACGCTACCCGTTCTGCTTCTTCCACTTCCCGCAGCAGGGCAGCTACCAGTTCGTTGTCCGCCACGCAATGCGCGACACCCTGCTGCCCGGCATCAAGAACGTCGGACTCCACATCGAGCGAACGAGCAAGTGAGAACTGATGATTTGCAGATAAAGAATCCTTCAATATCCAATTGTCAATATAACAGAAATGGCTCAATACAAGAAAAAGAAAAACAAATCGTCCAAGAGCGACTCGCGCCGCGGCATCCGCATCGTGTGGATCTCTTTTGCCGCTTTCTGGGTGTTCCTGGTTCTCTTCTTCACAATGCTCTCGTTGGGATGGCTAGGATTTATGCCCTCTTTCGAAGAGCTTGAGAACCCCCGCAGCAACCTGGCTTCCGAGGTGTGGTCGGCCGACGGCGAAGTGCTGGGATATATCGGCATCGAAAACCGTTCCAGCCTCACCTACAGCGAAATAACCAATGGCGGCAAGAATATGAACCTCATCAATGCCCTCGTGGCGACAGAGGATGTGCGCTTCTACGACCACGCCGGCATCGACGCCCGCAGCTTGGCACGCGTCTTCTTCAAGACCCTCGTGGGACGCCACAGCAGCAGCGGCGGCGGCAGCACCATCACGCAGCAGCTGGCCAAAAACCTCTTCCCGCGCGAGCGCAAAAGCAAGCTGGGCCTCATCCATTCCAAATTCAAGGAATGGGTCGTGGCCGTCAAACTTGAACACAACTATTCGAAAGAAGAAATCCTGGCGATGTACCTCAACACCGTCGACTTCGGCAGCAACGCCTACGGCATCGAAACGGCTGCCCATACCTTCTTCGACAAGAGCCCCTCTGAACTCACCGTCGACGAAGCCGCCGTGCTGGTGGGCCTGCTCAAAGCACCCACATCCTACAGCCCCGTGCTGCATCCCGACAACGCTATGCGCCGCCGCAACGTCGTGATGAGCCAGATGAACAGCTACAACGACCCCGCGACGGGCGAGAAATACCTCAGCGACGAAGACTACGAAAAGCTGAAAGAGAAGCCGATAGATATGAGCCACTATCGCCCCATCAGCCACAACGACGGCGCTGCGCCCTATCTGCGCGAATACATCCGCGGCTATATGAAAGACTGGTGCGGCAGCCACAAGAAAAGCGACGGCACCTACTACGACGTCCACAAGGACGGCCTGCGCATCTACACCACCATCGACTCGCGCCTTCAACGTTATGCCGAGAAGGCCGTCGAAAAGCATATGAAAGAGGTCATCCAGCCTGCCTTCTTCAAGGAACTGGCACGACGCAAAGGCGACCCCTTCAACAACATCACCAAAGAGCAGGAAGACCACTTCCTCACGCTGGCAATGAAAGCCTCCGACCGCTACTACCAGATGAAGCAGGACGGCGCCAGCGAGAGCGAAATCAAGAAATACTTCAAGGAAGAGAAAGTCCAGATGCGCGTCTTCACCTGGAACGGCCCAGTCGACACAGTGATGACCCCCTGGGACTCGCTCATCTACGTCAAGAAATTCCTCAACGCAGGCCTGATGTCGGTCGAAACAGGCACCGGCTACGTCAAGGCCTACGTCGGCGGCATCAACTACCGCTACTTCAAGTACGACAACGTCATCCAGAGCCGCCGACAGGTGGGCTCCACCTTCAAACCCTTCGTCTACACGATGGCACTGCAAGACCTCGATATGAACCCCTACACCCTGGTGCCCAACACCGAAGTGTGCATAGGCGACTGGTGTCCGCGCAACTCCAGCCATCAGCGTGAAGGCGAGATGGTTACCCTCAAGTGGGCCCTAGCCAACTCCATCAACTGGGTCTCGGCCTACCTGATGAAGGCCGGAGGCGCCAACGGACCCAATATGGTCATCAACATAGCGCGCAAGATGGGCGTAACAAGCCCCATCGACCCCGTACCCGCCATCTGCGTCGGCGCCGCCGAAATCACCGTCTACGAAATGACCGGCGCAATGGCCACCTTCGCCAACCAGGGCGAATACGTGCAGCCCATCTTCATCACCCGCATCGAAGACAACAAGGGCAAAGTGCTCGAAACCTTCACCCCCGAACGGCGCGAAGCCATCAGCCCCCGCATCGCCTGGATGATGATACAGATGATGAAAGGCGTCGTCGACAGCGGTACCGGCGCACGCCTGCGCGGCTCGCAGTTCAAACTCTCCTACCCGATGGCCGGCAAGACCGGTACCACGCAGAACAACAGCGACTGCTGGTTTGTCGGCATCACGCCCAAACTGACCACCGTGGTGTGGACCGGCGGCGAGCTGCGCTCCATCCACTTCCGCAGTATGGAGTTCGGCCAGGGCGCACGCCAGGCGCTGCCCATCTTCGGACACTATATGCGGTCGGTCTACGACGACGGCGTGCTCAACTTCTTCCGCGGCGACTTCACCAAGCCCGACCTGCCCGAGGAAGAATTCATCTGGGACGAAAGCGTCTACGAGCAGGAACTGATGGAGGAATCCGAAGACAATTCATTCCAAACGACAACAACCTGGTAAAGACAACCTTAACGAAAACGAAAACGATAACGAAAAGATAATTCGTATCGTCCCTTAACTTCCCTATAACTCCCCTTAACTCCCCTCATACCTCATACCTCACACATCATACCTCATATATGACCACACTACTTGGACTTTCGCTCGCCGAACTTCAGGCCTTCTGCCTCGAGCAGGGCTTCCAGAAATTCACAGCCAAACAGCTGTGCGACTGGATGTATCAGAAGCGCATAGGCGATTTTGATGCAATGACCAACCTCTCGCTCAAAATCCGCGCACGCCTGAACGATATTGCCCAGACAGGCTTCACGACGCTCGCCGACTGCCAAACCTCGACCGACGGGACAAAGAAATACCTCTTCCCCATCGAAGGGAAAGGCCACGTCGAATCGGTCTACATCCCCGACGGCGACCGCGCCACGCTGTGCGTCAGCTGCCAGTGCGGATGCAAGATGGGATGCCGTTTCTGCGTCACCGGCCAGCAAGGCTTCCACGGCAGCCTCACCGCAGCCGAAATCCTCAACCAGATATTCTCAATCCCCGAAAGCCAAGAACTTACCAACATCGTCTTTATGGGTATGGGCGAGCCGATGGACAACTACGACGCCATACGCCGCACCCTCGACGTGCTCACCGCCGACTGGGGCCTGGCCTGGAGCCCACACCGCATCACCGTCTCCACAGTCGGCATCACGCCGATGCTGCAGCGCCTGATCGAAGAGACACAGGTCGACGTCGCCGTCAGCCTCCACAACCCCTTCCCCGACCAGCGCCAAGCCCTGATGCCGATGGAAAAGGCCTACCCCATCAAAGAAACCATCGCCCTGCTGCGCCGCTACAACTGGCGCGGACAGCGGCGCATATCGTTCGAATACACAATGTTCGGCGGCCTCAACGACAGTACGAGGCACGCCGCCGAGCTGGTGCGCCTTCTCAAAGGGCTGCCCTGCCGCGTCAACCTCATCCGCTTCCACGCCTCGCCCGGCACTCCCTACCGCACCAGCGACCAGCAGACCATCAACACCTTCCGCGACTACCTCAACGCCCACGGCATCACCTGCACCCTGCGCGCCTCACGCGGCGAAGACATAATGGCCGCCTGCGGCCTGCTGGCCGGCAAAAAGAAGCAAGAACAGAACCTGTAGCAGACAAAAAAGAAGCAAGAACAGAACCAATAAAAAACAATCGCGGAAACCCAAAAGCTTCCGCGATTGCTTTTTTAAAGGCCGCTAAGGGTCCCAAATTATTTCTGCTTGAAGGTAAGAGTGATTTTGTCAGTGCCAAACAACTCAGCCTCTTCAGCATCCAATTCGGTGACAGCCGTGATGGTTTCGTCGTCCTTGTTGTAGGTGAACTCCTGTTCGCCGTCGAAGACACCCTTCTCGCCGTCGAAGGTATAGGTACCATTCTGGGTATCGGTCGATGCAGGCATCGTCTGGCCCATCACAGTTGCAGACGAGGTAACGTCCATCGTGTATTTGGTTTCGTCGATAAATTTGAGAGTCATATCCAACGACACACTTCCGCTAGCGCCCATATAGGTGATATTTTTGGAAAAATTTGCCGTCCAAGTGGTGCCGGGCAATTTGACCTCTTTGCTGCAGGATGCGAAAAGCATCACGAAAGCAACTGCTAAAGTAAAAACAACACTTCTTTTCATTTCTTTTTGATTTTTAATTAGTTAAACTGATAATTTATTTGTGTATGATTTTGCAAAATTAAACCATTTGCTTTATAGAAACAAAAATTTAAGCCTATTTAACATTTATTAACAGGAATCCACGCCACATTCAAACACCACATTTCGCACTGCTTAAAATCCTTTTCAAGCCAAAATCCGACCACAACCACATCAAAAAAAACATCCCCAAAAAGAGAAAAACAGAAAATTTCCCAAGGCAAAAAAAGAGAATTTTTCGCACCCCGAAATGTTAAAATTTCACCTTAAAACCAAAACAAATTTTAACATTTGTATGTTGTTGTATTACAGAGTTTTATTTTTAGCCCAACCGAAACATACCTAAAATCTGCCTGGATTTTGGCCTAATAAAATACTTATTATCTTCTAGTTATCTTCTACTGAAGTAGTATTTGATTAGAACTTGATAAGAACTTGGGTAGAATTTGGTAAGAAGATGGTATATGGAAAACAGGGTGTTAGCGAGGGCCATTTTCGAGCAAAAAAGGGGTCCGAAATGTTAAAATTTAAGTTAAAATAATGTTAAATTAACCCAGTGTAATGACTGATTTGGGTTCAGGCGCAGGGGCACAAAAAAAGCGCCCCACAAGGGGGCGCCTCTCCATTATGAAAACAAATTATTACTCTTTTACGATGAAACTCGTTTCGCTGAATTTGAGACGATGCTTTGCATCTTATAGAACATTCTCGATTTTATCGTTCATTTGCAGTTTTTGCAGTTCATTTGCAGTTTTGCAGTTCGATTTGCAGTTCATTTGCAGTTTTGCAGTTCGATTTGTAGTTCATTTGAAGTTTTATCGTTCATTTTCAATTCGGCACGGTTGCCTATTTGACGATGAGTTTCTTGACCAGACGCTTGCCGTCGCTGTCGATGCGGACGAAGTAGCTGCCTGCCGAGAGGCCGTCGAGGGCAATGGTCTGCTTGCAGCCGCTGTCGCAGTCGGTGAGCGTGTGGACGGCTACGGTGCGGCCGTTGAGGTCTACCACCTGCACCCTGACGCTACCCGTGGTGCCGCTGACGCTGAGCTGCGTCGTTCCGCTGGCGGGGTTGGGGTAAATGTCGGCGGCGAAGGCCTCCGTCGCAGCCTCGTCGATGCCCACCGACGAGGTGTGGAAGGTCTTCTGGGCGCTCCACAGGCCCACCGTACTGCCGCATTCGCTGCGGATGTAGACAGAGTAGTTGCGGTCGGGTTCGAGGCCTGTGATTTCGTAGGCCGTCTGGGTGATGCCCGTCACCAAAGTGCCTTGGCCCTGGTAGAAGTTGCCCTCGCCATACTCGATGCTGTAGCTGTCGGCAGTGCCGCTCCAGGTAACGGTGGCCGAGGTCGAGGTGACGCCGACGATGGTGACATTCGACACCTCGGGGCAGGCGAGCGTCGTGAACGACTGCTCGGCGCTGAAGGGCGAGATGGTTCCGTTGTTGGTGCAGCTGTCGGCGATGGCCACGGTATAGGAAGTGCTGTGCGAGAGGCCGGTCAGCGTGAAGGGGTGCGTATTGGCGACGACGATTTCGCTGTAGGCGCTAGTGCTGACGCGGATGTACCACTGCGACTGCTCGTTGGGCGAAGTCCAGTCGAGCACCACGCGGTCGTAGCCCACCTGGCTTACGCTGGGTGCCGACGGCGCCAGGCAGGGTATGGCACTGGTGGTGAAGGTGCCGTTGGCCCAGTCGGAGTATTCGCCGGTGATACACTGCTGACGCACGCGGAAGTTGTAGGCCGTCAGTTCGTCGAGGCCGCCGATGCGATAGGCGTTGCTGCTGGTTCCGTCGGTGATGCGGATGGTCTCCGACCAGTCGGCATCGGCCTGAGCCTTGTATTCCAGCTCGTAGGTCGACGAGACGCCGTGCCAGTTGATGGTGGCGCTGTCGCCCGTGATGTTGGAGGCATAGACCGAGGTCGGTTTGGCGCAGGTGGCGCCGCCGCAGCTGATAAGCTGCATAGCCGGACGGTAGTTGTAGGTGCCCTTCGAGCCGGTGAAGGCCGTCGGCGTGAACTCGCTGAAGTTGAAGTAGCTGGCATAGTAGGCGATGGTCTTCTTGCCGCTGCACGAGGCCACGCGGAAGCGGTGCTGCTGAGTGTTGCCGACGCCCGAGTTGTCCTTGATGATGACGAGGACGTTGCTGCTGCCGTTCCAGACGTAGTCCTCTTCGAAGTTGAAGTAGTTCCAACCCTTCGTGCAGTTCATCGGGCCGGTATAGACGTGGGTGGCGATGGTGGTGTCGAGTGCCACGATGCTGTTGTTGTTGGCAAATGAGGCTATGGTGGTGGGCTGCAGCCAGATGGTCACGCTGTCCTTGTTGGTGATGGGCTGGCTGTAGTCATAGTAGAAAGCGATGGCCATCAGGTCGCCGACACCGGCCAGCTCGGCCGAGTCGATGACGATTTCGGTCAGCGAGTAGTCCATATAGCTCACAGGCACATACTGGCTGGTGCCGTTGCCGGCGCCGGTGCTGAAGGCGAGGGCGTCGTCGCAGAAGGCGGTGCTGATCTGCGTCGGGCCGACCCATTCGGCATAGGTGGTGTCGTTGCACTGCGGACGGACGTAGAAGTCGTAGGTGGTCAGCGTGTCGAGGCCCGTGATGTGGGCGGGATGGGCGGTAACCGTTACGGTGGTGCCGCTGTCCTGAATGAAGCCTGCGGGGCCGTATTCAATCTCCCAGGCGATGGCCGGAGTGGCATCGGTCCAGTCGAGGTAGAGGTCGGTGGTCGAGGTGGCCAGCTGGGTGACAGCCGTCACGGGGCGGCACAGAGGCAGCAGAGTGACGCTGATGTCGTCGATGAAGTTGGGCGCGCCGATACCGTCTTCTTCGCCGGTGTTGAGGAAGGCTATGGTGCGGCTGATGCCGGTGTAGCTTTCGAACGACACGGTGTGGGTGACAAACGAGCCTTCAGGATCGTTGATGCTCTGGATAGGAATGAAAGTGTTGCCTTCCATAACGCCTATCTGGACGCCAAAGCCCGAGCTTCTGACCATATGCGAGAAGGTCACCTCAACGGTGCTGAGCGGCACGTCGACAGGAGGCAGAATGGCGTATGCCACGCGGCCCATAAAGAGGCTGTAGCTGCCGCTGGAGGCTGCCGTGTTGTCGTAGAACACCTGCGGGCTGCGCGAGCCTTCGGTGCCGAAGACGATCCGTTGCCAGCAGGTGGGATAGACTTCGGTGAAGGTGGTTTGGCTGGTGGTGACAGCGTCGAAGTTCTCGAAGAAGGGGATGCTGACGGCGTTGCAGGTGGTGCGCACGGGGACGCTGACGGCCATACTGGTGTCTCCGTCGAAGCAGAAAGCGCGCACGCTGACGTTATAGTCCGTATTGGGCGTGAGGCCGGTCAGGTAGCAGCCGACGGTGTTGCTGACGATGGAGGTGTCCTCGCAGCTGACGATCCACTGCGTTTCGTCGCCGTTGGCGGTCCAGCTGACGTAGATGCTGGAGTCGAAGTTGATGTAGCTGATGTCGGACGGCGTCTGGCACGAGGTGTGGCGGAAGACGACGTTGTCGATGGCTGCGGGGTTGTCGTGGCCGAAGGCGATATAGTAGTCATACCACGAGAATAGCAGGCGGTAGATGCCGGGCTCGGCGATGTGCACTTCGCTTTCGACGGTGGTCCACTGCGAGGTGTCGCCAACCAACTGTTGTCCGCCATCGAGGGCTATCCAGCCCGTAGGCAGCGTAGTGGTGGTGAAGCCGTTGGGGGCGTAGGTGCCGCCTTCGGGGATGAAGCTGATGGGAGCCAGGGCCACGCGCAGGAAGTCGTAGCCTGCCTGACCGTTGCTGCGCCAGTCGAAGCGGTAGTTGTAGTTGCCGGTATCGGACAGCATCAGGTTGACGTAGGCGTAGCTGATGCCGGTGACGTCGCGGTTGTAGGTATTGGTGACGCCGCCGTCCTGCGAGACGTAGAGCGAGCTGTTGTCGTTGTGGCCAAGGGCGTTGCCGATGTACCAGGCGTTGACGTGGCTGCCGCTGTTGTAGTTCCACTTGCTGTTGATTCCGCTGTCGTTGAAGTTGCACAGGAAAGGCAGAGCAAAATACGGGTCGGCGGTGCGGAGAGTCTTGACCGTATAGTCGGTGGGGTCGTCGCAGATAGGAGCAACGTAGACATCATAGTATGTGGCTGTAGAAAGGCCGGAGAGCGTCACGGTGTTGGAGGTGGCATAGATGTAGGAGCCTGTTCCGGGGGTGAATCCCATCGGGCCGTACTCGACATCCCAGATGGTGGCATTGCCGTTTTCGGTCCAGGTGATGGTGATGAAGTTGGTATCGATGGCGGTGGCGGTGATGTTGGACACCGGCGGGCAGAGAGGCATCAGCTTGATTTCGATGTCGTCGATGCTGGCTTCCCATTCATCGGTAGGGCGGTCGGCCTTGATGGCTATGCGGGTTCCGTTGCCAGTATAGTTGTTGAGGTAGACCGTATATTTGCGCCACGAGGTGATGCCGTTGATGGTGATGGTGTCGACGGGGACGAAGGAATTGCCGCTGAAGTCGCCGTCCTGCATCACGCCAACCTTGAAGACGGGGGTCTGCGTGCCGCTCCAGGCTTTGGCCCAGAAATTGACTTGAAGCGTGTTGATGGGCAGCATAGCGGTGTCGATGACAGGGCTGACGATGTACTGGTAGTCGCCATAGAGCGGCGACGGGTCGGCAGCCCAGTTCAGGCCGCGCTCGCCAGTGTGGCAGTCGCTATAGTATCCGTTCGCATCCGAAACATAAGGTATGCCATTGTAGTTTTCGGCATTGTTGATGCGCGTCCAGCAAGCGGCAAAGATGTTGCCGAACTGGTTGGCAGCGTCGTTAAGCTCGAAGCTTTCGACCCAGGGCGAATGCTTGATGGGAGCACAAGGAGTGCGCATAGCCACCGTCAGGGTCTTGCTGGTGTCGGTGTCGATCAGGACATCGTTATCGTCGTAGAAGCCGCAAATCGTGCGCAGGTTGAAAGTGTAGACCATACTTGCATTCAGGCCGCCGATGTCGATATGGTTGACATTGGAGAAGTAGCTGTTGGAGTCAATTTGCATAATCCAGCCGATGACCTCGTCCTGGTCGTCCCAGATGAGGCGGGTTGTGTCGCCCACGAGATAGGCTATTGCCAATCCTGTAGGAGCGGCGCAGCGCGGGATGCGCTCGACCGTGATGTCGTCGATAAGCGGACGGCTGTATTGTCCGTCGGGCGAGAGCAGGGTGATGCGCGAGTGGCGCAGGGCCTCGAGCTGGTCGGCGGTGATGGTGGAGTCAGCGGCAATGACATCCATCGGGATTTCGAAGAATTCCCATTGGTTGTACTGCGAAGCCGTAATAGTATCGATAGTATAGAATGTTTCAATATTCTCGACGTCGGTCATCAGGCCCAGCACGACGGGATTGGTGTTGGTGTCGTTGCTGCCTTCGTTGTGTTCGCTGTAGATCCAGAAGCTGATTTGCAGCGAGTCGATGCTGGCAGTCAGCTCGGGCAGAGCCACATAGCTGTAGCTTTCGGCGTTGGAGAAGAGGAAGAGCGACTCGGTACGCGGATAGGTGGCAAAAGGCCAGATGTAGGGGATGTTCGTTCCGAGGGTGTAGAACTTGTACCAGCACGACGGAACGATAGACGAAGCACCCACGGGCCAGTCGGAGAAGTCCTCGAAGAACGGCACAGGCTGTGCCAGGCACTTGGTAGTCACTGTATAGTCGCTGTAGACGCTGTCCTCGCAGTCACCGACAATACGGAAGGTGTAGGTTGTCGAAGGATTGAGATTGGTGAAGGTGTAGCGCATCTGGGACGTATAGTCGACATACTGAGGTTCGGTGCCCATCTCGCCAGCCATCATCGTCCAGCCGGTCTCGTAGCCGCCGGGGATGAGCGTGAAGCTGACGCTGTCGGCGCCGACACTTTCGAGGAATACCATCGGCGGATAGCACTCGCTTTCGGAGCTGCACTCCGAGAAATGGAACACCATATCGTTGCGATAAGGCAGATCAAGATAATCCATAAGCAGATAGTTGTCGAAAGCGTACTCGTCGCTGCCGAACGAGATGGCCTTGCCGCTGGCCGAATGGCAACGGAAACGATAGCCGTTGTCGTGGCTGGCACCCGAATTGTCGACCACAGCCACCACGAGGCTGCTGCGACCGTCGTAGTTGAAGTTGCTGCGGTTGAAGGCGAAGGTGTTCCACCCTGCAGTGCAGTTCAGCGGACCTTCGTAGACCAGGGTCATATCGTTGGGGTCGACAAAGTTGCGCGAGCCAATGCTTTGCATCGGCGTAACGCCCAGATAGATGCGGCAGCTGTCCTTGGCCGTCATCGGCAGCGTGTCGGCGACATAGTAGAATTCGATGGCGCTGATGGCTCCGGCGGTGTCGAGCTCGGAGGCAGTGAAGAGCTGCTCGCTGAACGAATAGTCGTCCCAGTTGTGGACGGGAAGTTCGAAATGATTGGAGGTGCTGAAACCCGAAATAGTGTCGGTGCGCAGGGAATTGGTGTCGATCTCGTTGCAGCCTGTCATTGCGGTGACAATGCTGACATTCACGTAGTCCGACATATCGTTATTCTGGCAGATTGCGGCGACGCGCAGCTCGTATTCAGTGTTGTGGTACAGGTTGGTCAGCAGCGACTCCATCGCGGTGGTATTGACGCTCTGCCAGCTGTCGGAAGAGGCGTCGCGGTACTGGACCTGTGCGCCCTGGTATTGGCCAATGCGGCCGTTGCTCCAACGCGTAAGGGCGGCACCTGCCGTGACGACAGGGACTTCCAGATCGCGGACGCGGCTGCATCGCGGCATATATTCGACCAGAATGTCGTCGATATTGGCATTGTGGACAGCACCCGAATCGCACAAGATGGCCAGGTTGCGACCCGTGCCGGTATAGCTATCGAAGGGGATTTCGAAGAACTCCATCGTCGTGCTGCTGGTAACGAGTGTGTCGACCGGCACGAAGGTCATAATGTCTTCGGGGTCGTCCATAACGCCAAACACCAGCACGGCGGCATTGTTGCGGCTGGTGGCGCTGGCGTAGAGGCTGACCAGAATAGTGTCGGCAGGTGCTGCAAACAGAGGCATCACAACATAGCTGTAGGTCTCGGCGTCGGACGTGAAGCGGTAGGAGCCTGCGCCGCTGTGGGCACCGCCCCAAGTGGTGTAGGGCTGGCCGTATGTGTTGTTGGAATAGCCTGTCCAGCAGCGTCCGGCACCGCCGTCGTCCTCAAAGCCATAGGAATAGGGCAGTTGCTGGGCTGCGCATTCGGTGGCAAAGGTGACGCTAACAGCAGTGCTGGTATCGTCCTCGTCGCAATAGGCGCGAACGCGAGCCACATAGTCGGTATTGGACATCAGGGCGCCGAAGGTGCACTGCTGACCGCTGCACACGGTGTCGCGGACTGCCACACCCTGGGCATCGAGTATTTCGACCACGAACGACGATGTGTCGAACTGCGGCACCCAGCTAATCGTTGCCGAAACGGAATCGGTCGTGGCGCTGACGCTGGCCACAGGGTAGCAGCTGGGCAGGAAGTCGATGCTGAGATTGTCAATATAGTGTGTGGCATAGTCGCTTTCGCCTTCGGTAAAGTTGCGGAAAGCTATGTGGCGGCTGGTGCCTGTATAGTTCATCATATAGACCGTTCTTTCGGTGGCCATTGTCTGGCCGAAGACGGTGTCGATGGCGACAAAGGTGTCGCCCTCCATCACACCGACAGCCAGCGGGCTGCCGGCAATGGAACTGCTGTGCCGGAACGAGACCTGCAACGTGTCCACGCGCGTATCAACTTTAGGAAGCACCAGATAGCCAAAGCCTCTCATCCGGAGATTCTGGTTGCCACCCGAATAGTCGAGCATAGGCTCGTATCCGTCAGCGATATAGGCCGAATCGCCAGTGGGTATATAGTTCCACGCCGCAGAAAAATACTCGTCGGCGGTCTCAAAGTCTTCGTAGTAGGGCACCGTCACGCCTGTGGCGGCGGTGATATAGGCCTCCCAGCTGGTGTCGGTACCGCAGACCGAGCGCAGCTCGAAAGTGTAGACCATTTGCGGCTGCAGGCCGCTGACGGTGAAAGTGGTAGTAGTGGACTCGTACGTCGTGTCGCCGACACTTATCAGCCAGCTGCTCTCGCTGCCGCCAGGAGTCCACGACAGGGTT
>JAFWYO010000035.1 GCA_017517715.1 Bacteroidales bacterium | reverse complement strand
TATCATATATATATCTTATATCAAAATATAAGAAATATATAGGATATATATAGGAAATATATAGGAAATGGCGGAGAAGGTGCGTGGAATTACACCGCAAGTTCCTTGCCGTCCAGTTTGGCGGCAACCAAGTCGTCACCTTTATAAACCAGCTTGAGAGAGAAGAACGGCCTGCCTGGATCCATAATCAACCGCAGGAAAATGCGGTCGCCCGGCCACAGGGTCAGGTTGAAAAGTTCTTCTTTTCCAATCCATTGCAAGTCGCCCTCGTCACATTCGGGCAGTGGTGCGACGGCATCAGTCTGCACGCCGTCAGCTTGCGCCGACGCGGCGGGGTCGAGCCACTGGTCGGCGGTGAAAAGGTGCATATATTCGCAGGGCCATACATCCGAGATGAAAGTGACGATGCCGCGATAGCGCCACGAGGTGACCGTAAGCCCGGTTTCCTCCTTCACCTCGCGCAGCATACACTCGTCGGGACTTTCGTCAGCCTCGCACTTCCCTCCTACCCCGATCCACTTGTCGTGGCTGGCGTCGTTTTGTTTTTTTACGCGGTGCAGCATCAGGTACTGGCCGTCGCGCTCGATGTAGCATAATGTGGTTTGTTTCATCGGGTTTGGGAGGGGGAATTAGGCAGATTAGGCAATTTAGGCAAATTAGGCGGATTGTAATGACTACATATTATAATAATGCCGCCCGCTGCGCGGGCGGCATTATAAGGGGTGCTGCAGCTGGCGCTGCAACACTGTTTAATCTTAGAGCGTGAACACAGGCTCGATGAGGGTCTTGCCGAGCTCGATAGCCTCTTCGTTCTGCGGGATGAGGTTGTGGTGACGGGCGGGCAGAGATTTCTCAAGGCCTTTATGGATGAACTCGCTTCCGACGATGGGTTTCAGCTTGAGGAAACCACCGAGGACGATCATATTGAACACCTTGGCGATACCCTTCTCGGTAGCCTTCTCCGTTGCGGGGATCTTGTAGATGTTGATGTCGCGACGGGTGGGCTCGTGGGTGATGCCATTGGGGTCGTAGATCAGCATTCCGCCAGGCTTGACGCTCTTCTCGAATTTGTCGAGCGACTGCTGGTTGAGCACGATGGCGGTGTCAAACTTGCTGATGATGGGCGAGCTGATGCGCTCGTCGCTGACGATGACGGTGACGTTGGCCGTACCACCGCGCTGCTCGGGGCCGTAGCTGGGCATCCAGAGCACTTCTTTATCTTCCATAACGCCAGAGTAGGCAAGGATTTTACCCATCGAAAGGACACCCTGTCCACCGAAACCGGCGATAATTATTTCTTCTGTCATAACTTTAATTGTTTTAACGTTGATATGATTATACGTTGATATGAGTGGTGCGGTTATTTCTTAACCAGTTCGCCGTCAACCTTGATGTCGCCAAGCGGATACTGCGGGAACATATTCTCTTCCATCCACTTGTTGGCCTGCACGGGGGTCATCTTCCAGCCCGAGTTGCAGCTCGAGACGATTTCGACAAAGCTTACGCCCTTCTGCAGCTTCTGGTTCTCGAAAGCCTTCTTGAGGGCAGCCTTGGCCTTGCGCACGTTGGCGGGGGTGTGGACGCTCTGGCGGGTCACGTAGTAGGTACCCGGCAGCTGGGCCAGCAGTTCGGTGACCTGGAAGGGCCAGCCGTTGAGCTTCTGGTCACGGCCGTAAGGCGTGGTGGCGGTCTTCATACCCAGCAGCGTGGTGGGGGCCATCTGGCCGCCGGTCATACCGTAGATGGCGTTGTTGATGAACACCATAGTGATGTTCTCGCCGCGGTTGCAGGCGTGGATGGTCTCGGCGGTACCGATAGCAGCCAGGTCGCCGTCGCCCTGATACGTAAACACGTAGCGGTCAGGGTTGAGGCGCTTGATGGCGGTGGCGACAGCGGGAGCGCGGCCGTGGGCAGCCTCCTGGAAGTCGACGTCGAAATAATTGTAGGCCATCACCGAGCATCCCACGGGGGAGACGCCGATGGTCTTGTCTTGAATGCCGAGTTCCTCAATGACTTCGGCGATGATGCGGTGAGCCGTACCGTGGCCGCAGCCAGGGCAATAGTGCATAACGGCGTCCGTCAGGACTTTTGATTTCTGATAAACCAGGTTCTCAGGTTTTACTATATCTAAATTTGCCATTGTTGTCTTATTTTATGATTTTGTTTTCCATTGCTTCAAGAACCTCTTCCGGAGTGGGGATGATACCACCGAAGCGGCCATAGTGCTCGATAGGAATCTTGCAGTCGGCAGCCAGTTTCACATCCTCGATCATCTGACCGGCGCTCATCTCGACGCAGAGCATACCCTTGACGCGGTTGGCGAGTTCGGCAACCTGCTTGGTCGGGAAAGGATAGAGCGTGATAGGACGGAGCAGACCGACCTTCAGGCCTTTTTCGCGGGCCAGCTGCATCGACTTCATACAGATACGAGCCGAAGTACCATAGGCGACAAAGATATAGTCGGCATCCTCGCAGCCCAGCATTTCGAAGCGGACATCCTCTTCCTTCATCTGGGCATACTTCTTCTGCAGCTTCTGGTTGAAGACCTCCTGGCGGGCCGAGTCGAGCTCGAGCGAGGTGATGATGTTGTGCGGACGGGTGGCAGGCTTGCCCCAGGTGCCCCAGGGAGCCTTGGCGCGGCGCTCTTCCTCAGTCCAGCGCGGCACATAGTCGCGGGTGTAGCATTTCTCCATACACTGGCCGATAGCACCGTCGGTGAGGATCAGCACAGGGTTGCGATATTTGAAAGCAATGTCCCAAGCGTCGAAAACAAAGTCGTACATCTCCTGAACCGACGAGGGGGCCATAACATAGAGCTGGTAGTCGCCGTGACCGCCGCCCTTGGTGCTCTGGAAATAGTCGCTCTGGGCAGGCTGGATAGTACCCAGACCGGGGCCGCCGCGCATAGCGTTCATAACGACGCAGGGGATCTCGGCGCCGGCCAGATAGGTCAGACCCTCGGCCATCAGCGAGATTCCGGGCGACGACGACGAAGTGGCAACCTTCTTGCCAGTGGCAGCACCGCCGTAGACCATATTGATCGAAGCCAGCTCCGATTCGGCCTGCAGCACGACCATACCTGTCGTTTCCCAAGGTTTCTCGGCCATCAGCGTTTCCATAACTTCCGACTGCGGAGTGATAGGATAGCCGAAATAGCCGTCCGTACCGCTGGCAATCATAGCGCGGGCAATAGCCTCATTGCCCTTCATTAATTTCAGTTCTTTTGCCATTTTATTGATACTTTTTACTTGTTTAACATTTAACCTTGTAGACGGAGATAACACCATCCGGGCATACGATAGCGCAGCTGGCGCAACCGATGCAATTGTCATTCACGGTCTGGGTGTAGTTGTAACCCTTGCCGTTCACATTTTTCGACAGTTCGATGCAGTGCATAGGGCAAGCCTCAAGGCAAACTCCACAGCCTTTGCAGCGCTCAGTGTCGATAACTATTTGTCCTTTAAATGCCATAATATTAGTTTTATACGATTAATTTTTGATAGAAATTGTTCTACACTATTGAGTTTGCAAAAATACACATTTTTTTTTATTTTTTTGAAAAAACAGAAAATATTTTTTTATTTTGAACATATTAAAAAAATTATTATATTTGCAGCATCGGAAAAACTAACGCACATCTACGCTTATCCCTAAAAAACAGACGCTTAACAATTATTCATCCCATTATATTCACAAACAAAACTAAAAGTTATGAAAAACGTCATCTTCAAAAACTTGCTGCTTGCATTTCTAACACTCTCGGCTGTAGGGCTTTCGGCGCAGACCTCACAGTTTTACGAAATGAAAAACAAACACTTATTCAAGACATTTTTTGTCAATTCCGTCAACGAAGCAGAAGTCAAACCATTCTGCCAGCAATGACCATACATATATCTTAATTTATCAAAACATTAAGTCAACAATCAAAAAAAGAACAGTTATGAAAAAGACAATAATACTTGCCGCAATGATGGCCGTCATAGCGTCGGCATCGTCACAGACCACCGACACCGTTATCAGTTTTGGCGACCGATTGCCTTACTTATACTATTGGGACACAAACTGGATCGACCGCTATTGGGCAACGAACCCCGAAATGTATCCTAACGCTTACGATTTTACGTATTCAATACCGAATCACGAATTAGGTCTTGGTATGTTCATCGGCAGAGGCTGTATGACTACGACACCACTTAAAATCATCGGCATAGCAGGTATGGCCAATATCGTCAATTTGCACCCTGACTACTACTACACATTGGACACCACAATGGAAGGCCGATTGCCCGAATACTTCCGTTTATATGTCCCCGACGGGGATTCTATCAGGCTCGTCGCACAGACCCGATGGGACACAGCTACACCAAACAAAAGCTTAGAACTTCCATCTTTTTCGTATGAATCATTTGTCAACGCCCCTTTGTACGAAGCCTACTTCGACAAGCCTGTCATAGTGGACAGCCTG
>JAFWYO010000034.1 GCA_017517715.1 Bacteroidales bacterium | reverse complement strand
GTTGGGCAGGAAGTCGAGCAGTTTCTGGCTGACAGCGATGGGGCCGACACCGGCACCGCCACCACCGTGAGGACCTGCGAATGTCTTGTGCAGGTTGAGGTGGCACACATCGGCGCCCATACGGCCGGGGCTGGTGAGGCCCACCTGGGCATTCATATTGGCACCGTCCATATAGACGAGACCGCCGTTCTGGTGGATGATGTCGACGATTTCGAGGATGCCCTCTTCGAAGGCACCGTGGGTCGACGGATAGGTAATCATCACGCAGCTCAGCGTGTCCTTGTACTGCTCGGCTTTGGTGCGCAGGTCGTCGACATCGACATCACCGAGTTCGTTGCACTTGACAACGACGACGGTCATACCGGCTTTGGCGGCCGAAGCGGGGTTGGTGCCGTGTGCCGAAGCGGGGATGAGGCAGACGTTACGCTGTGGGTTGCCATTGTCAATATGGTAGTTGCGGATGACGGTCAGGCCGCTGTATTCGCCTGCCGAACCCGAGTTGGGCTGCAGCGAGACACCGGCAAAGCCAGTGACGATGGCCAGCATATCCTCCATCTCCTTGATCATCTGGAGCGAACCCTCGGCCTGGTCGGCGGGAGCGAAAGGATGCATACCTGCAAAGCGGCTCCAGCTCAGCGGCAGCATTTCGGCGGCGGCGTTGAGCTTCATCGTGCAGCTGCCCAGCGGAATCATTGCGCGGTTCAGGCTCAGGTCCTTGACCTCGAGCTTCTTCATATAGCGCATCATTTCGGTCTCGCTGTGGTATTTGTTGAATACGCTGTGGGTCAAATATTTGCTGGTGCGGCGCAGGTTTTCGGGGATGTTGTCCATAGCCTTGTTGCAGAGGCCTTTGCATTCGAGGGCTTCGGCCTTCTTGCCGGCGGCTTCGGCCAGCACGGCGACGATGGCCTCGATGTCCTCGCGGCTGGTGGTCTCGTCGATGCTGATGCCGATGCATTCGTCGCAGATGTAGCGGAAGTTGATGCAGTGAGCCTCAGCCACTTCGCGCACCTTGGCGGTCGGCACGGGGCACTGGATAGCCAGCGTGTCGAAATAGACGCGGTTGTGCTGCTTGTAGCCGTAGCGTTCCAGCTCCATATCGAGGCGGGTAGCCTTGGCGTGGATGTCGGTGGCGATGGCGCGGATGCCTTCGGGGCCGTGCCAAGCGGCATAGAAACCGCTCATAATGGCCTGCAGAGCCGAAGCGGTGCAGATGTTCGAGGTAGCCTTTTCGCGTTTGATGTGCTGTTCGCGCATACCCAGAGCCATACGCAGTGCGGGGTTGCCCTTGACGTCGACGCTCCAGCCGATGATGCGGCCGGGGAAGCTGCGCTTGAAGGCCTCGGTGACGGCGAAGAAGCCGGCGTGAGGACCGCCGAAGCCCATCGGCAGACCGAAGCGCTGGTTGCAGCCGAAGGCGCAGTCGGCACCCATCTCGCCGGGGGTCTTGAGTAGGGCCAAAGCCATCAGGTCGGTGGCCATACCGACAAAGATGCCAAGCTCGTGGGCCTTGGCGATGAACTCGGTGTAGTCGCACATCTCGCCAAACTGGTTGGGATACTGAACGATAGCACCGAAGAAAGTGTTGTCGAGCTTAACCTCGCTGGCCTTTCCGACAACGATTTCGATGTTGCGCGGAGCGGCGTTGGTGCGCATCACGTCGAGGGTCTGCGGGAAGATGCAGTCGTCGACAAAAATCTTGTTGACGCCGTCTTTCTGCTGGGCGCGGCTGCGGCTGTTGTAGAACATAATCATACATTCGCCGCCGGCGGTGGCCTCGTCGAGGAGCGACGCGTTGGCCAGAGGCATACCAGTCATATCGCTGACCATCGTCTGATAGGTCATCAGGGCCTCGAGACGGCCTTGGCTGATTTCGGTCTGATAGGGAGTGTAGGCGGTGTACCAGCCAGCGTTTTCGAAGACATTGCGCTGGATGACAGCCGGTGTGATGGTGTTGTAGTAACCCATACCGATATAGCTCTTGAACATCTTGTTCTTCTGAGCCAGAGCGCGGCAGCGGTTGAGGAATTCGTATTCGTTGATGCCGTCGGCGATGGGCATAGGCTCTTTGAGGCGGATGCTGGCGGGGACGGCCTTGTCAATAAGTTCTTCCATCGATGAAACACCGATGGCTTTAAGCATTTTTTCTTCGTCAGCGGGCTTGGAAACGCCATTGTGACGAGCGGTGAAATTATTGGTAATCATTGTATTAAATATGAATATTTTATTATTTACATTATAATTTAAGAGTACAAAAATACGAAAAAAAATGGAAATACTATGAAAAGGCGTGAAAAATTGTTTCGGAACATACGTCGCAAAACAACCGAAATCCTGCTTGCCACACGATTAGGCACAGACGGCTTCTGACAGGAGGTGCTGCCGAAGCTTTTGGCCTGTTCCGGCAGCCACCCGCTAGGGCCGTTCCTATATCGTTCCTATATCGATCTTATATCGTTCTTATATTTTTATATAGGAACGATATAAGATCGATATAGGAACGATATAGGAACGGGCGGAGCGGATTGGCGGCGGAGGCGGGGGATGGTGCCGCGAGGTGGGTTGGGGTGCCGTCGGGCGGCAAAAGGGGATCACAATTCGCTGGGCCACTGCCTGACGATGCGTCCGGAGCGGTCGATGTATCCTTCGTGGCCGGGCCAGCGGACGAGAGCGAGGCCGTGATGGAAATGGAATGCCTGGCTGAATCGGGGTTCGATGACGAAGTGGCCGGAGTGGTCAATGTAGCCGAATCGGGGATTGTCGAAGTCGCCGACATTGACGGCTGCGAGTCCTTCGCTGAAAAGATGGGCTTTGTAGAACTGCAGCGGTATGACGACGCGGCCGGAGCGGTCGATGTAGCCGTACTTGCCGTCGAGGCTGACGCAGGCCAGGCCCTCGCTGAAGTCGCCGGCGGTCTGGTATTGAGGATCAACAACATATTTGCGGTCGAGGTCGACGTAGCCCCACTTTTGGCCAACCTTTACTGCCGAGAGGCCCTCACTGGGCATCGAGGCTGACTCGAAGATGGCGGGCACGACTTCACGTCCTTGCGTGTCGATGATGCCGCGCTTGCCGGCATCGACGGGGTGGCGGTAGGCTTTCAGGTGCAGGAATTCGGCGGTTTTGACATAGGCGAAGCCTTTGGGGTCGAAGTTGAATGCTTGGCCGTATTTGGGCTGTACGACGTAGTGGCCTGTGGTGTCGACGAATCCGTATCGCGCGGAGGTGTCGTTGCCGATGCGGACCAGCGCCAGGCCGTGGCAGAAATAGCCTGCGCCGTCGTATTGCGGCGCGATGACCATCTGGCCTGTTCGGTCGATGAAGCCGGTCTTTCCGGACTGGTCTTTGACGGATGCCAGCCCCTGGCAGAAGCGGCCATATTCGGAATAGCGTGCCTCGATGGCCATACGTCCAGTGCGGTCGATGAATCCCCAGCGGGGGTTGTCGTAGTTGCCGACATTGACGGCTGCGAGGCCTTCGTAGAAATCGAAAGCCATATGGAACTGCGGTTTGCGGACGATGCGGCCCTGATAGTCGACATAGCCGTAGATGGCTTCTCCGTATTCGTCGCTGTCCCAGACGTCGTTCCATACGAGGACCATACTGTCCTGATAGTCGGCAACGCCGTCGAACTGCGGCTGTACGACGATGTTGCCCTTGGTGTCGATGAAGCCCCATTTGTTGTCGAGGAGGACCCCTGCCCTACCCTGCTCGAAGCCGCGGGTGGCGTCGAAGCGAGGTGCGATGATGGTGCGGCCGGTGCTGTCCATAAAGCCCACTTTGCCGTTTTCGACGAAGTCGAAGAGGTGGGGCGTGTTTTGGCTGAAGGCTGCGGGGAAAACTGCCGTCAGCAGGACGAAAAGAAGTGTCGTTTTTTTGATTGCCATACTGTGAAAGATTAAAGGTTAAAAATCAATAACAAAGAAGTACCTGAAAGGCCATTTCAACGATCCTTCAACGTTCGTTTAACGTTCGTTCAACGATCGTTCGACCATATATAATGGTTAAACGATTGTTGAAGGATGGTTGAAGGATGGTCGAACGATGGTCGAAATGACCTCTTTGGTACGGGGACATAATGTTGAATTATTGAAAGGAAGTAGAACGAGGAGTTAAAGTGGGAGTTAAAATGGACAATACATATCTATTGTCCTGTTTTACTTCCATTTTAACTTCCCTTTTAACTTCCAATTATCATAATTTGATGTTGCGCCATTTCTGCATCATTGTTGTGGATGGTATGACTGTCGGGG
The DNA here is from genome assembly GCA_017517715.1 of Bacteroidales bacterium. Taxonomy (GTDB): domain Bacteria; phylum Bacteroidota; class Bacteroidia; order Bacteroidales; family P3; genus Colimorpha. Next base: position 349 of record JAFWYO010000034.1, on the reverse strand, counting down.
TCTGGATTTTGTTGTTCACGTCAAAGGAAGTGCGCTTGACGTTGGTGGTGATGTAGTCGCCCAACTCGCCGAGAGTGACATTGCCCTTGCTTTCTTTTAGCTTCTTGAGAAGATAATAGGTGAAGAGGCCGTGCTTCTTTTCCTTGTACTGGTGGGCGGTCTCGTCGCCGGTGGCGGAGGTGAAGACCACCACGTTGCCGCGCGGAACATCCTCCTTGACTTTTATCACCACTCCGCGTCCGGCCAGTAGCATCTCGTTTTCGCGCGTGGTACCACTGAAGCAGGCATCGATGAAACAGGTGATATTCTTGGCTTTCAGCGCGCTGAGTTCCTTGTAGAGGCTGTTGAG
>JAFWYO010000033.1 GCA_017517715.1 Bacteroidales bacterium | reverse complement strand
TACGGTATGTTGGGCCAGCACGACCGCGCTATGGAGGACTTCCGGCAGGCCATCGAGATAGCCCCCGATTTCCTGATGGCCTACGTCAACCGTGCCGCCTACAATATGAACCTCGGCCAGCTGGACGAAGCCCGCAAAGACCTGCTATGGGTGCTGGAACAGGAACCCGACGACCACACACGCGCCTACGTCGACCAGTACCTTCAAATGCTTGACCAACAACAAAAGTCGAAAGTATAATCTTTGCCAAGCCTAAAACAGACGTCAATAAAAAAGGTGGCTCCGCAATGGAGCCACCTTTTTCATTTTCGTCTTCGTTTTCGTACGAAGTTACTTCACCTCGATGATGTTGCCGTGGTCTTTCACTATCTGGCGATAGAACCACTGCGGATATTCGGGCTGGTTGGGCATAGCGCAGCCGCCCCATTCGGTGCGTTTGAACTTGCCGTTCTCTTCCTTCTTGATATTGCCGTCGATGTATTTGACGAGCAAGTACTGGTCCAGCTTGGTCCACTCGTCCATCATCTTCTTGGCCTGGCGGCCGCTGAAGTCGTTGAGCAGGGTGATCACTTCGTTCTCGGTGGCGTTCTTGGCGCGGTTGTCGAACTTCTCGACATCGGTGATGAAGCCTTCCTCGAGGTCGGTCTGCACCTTCTGCAGGTCGACAATCATATCCTTGTAGCGGCTGTAGACGAAGTTGGTGACGCGGTTGAAGAGCCAGAAGGCCGACGTGGGGCTGTAGGTCAGCATATCGCCGTTGCCCTCGCGGAAGCACAGCGGGATGTCGGTGATGCCGCAATACATCGGGCAGTAGACGGTGCTGTAGGTGTCGTCGACGCCGAACCAGATGATGCCGCCCACCTTGCGGGGCAGCCAGCTGCGGCACTGGGCCACGAAGCTGAAGCCGGTCTGCTGGGTCGAGGTGGCGCGCTCGTGAACGTATTCCTTACCGTCGACCTTGAAGCCCATAGGACGCCAGCGGTAGGGGCAGGCGAAGGGGCCGGCACCCACATCCTGGGTCATATCCATAGCGGTACCCTCATAGTGGTCGCGCATCAGGTCCATAACCTCTTTCACGTCAACCTTATGGTCGGGCTTGATCCACAGGGGCATACGCTCGGCGTTCTTGTCGCCCATAGCGTATTTCTCGTATTTGCTCATACTGGCGTTGACGCGGCGGAACATAGCGTAGACGCGGGCATCGCAACCGCGAATGCCACTAAAAGTCAGCGGGGCATAGGTGTCGGTGAAGCTGAAGTCGGCATCGGTGCCGTTGTACCAGCCGCAGGCGCGTGCGAAGGTGATGACGTCGTGGCTGTAGACGCATTCGACTTCGGGCTCAAAGAGATAGTCGAGGTGCTTGCTGCTGATGGCGGTGTGCAGGCCCTTGCCTTTGGCCTTGGCGAACTTCTTGGGCTCCTGGGGGAACTGGGTGATGCGGGCCTGGTTGGCGTGACCGCAGACGTAGCCGTCGGGGATGCGGCGTGCAACCCACACAGCACCGTCGGTGTAGGTGTATTTCAGCTTCTTCGACAGGTCAGCCTTGGTCAAGCCGGGACGCTTGCCGATGAGTTCGAAGATCCACACCTCGTTGGGGTCGCAGATGCTGAAGCTCTCGCCCTCGCTGTGGTAGGGATAGTCCTGGAGGAAACCTGCCAGCACCTGGATGGCCTCGCGGGCGTTGCGGGCGCGCTGCAGGGTGAGGTAGATGAGCGAGCCGTAGTCGATGCCGCCCTCAATCTCGTTGGCCAGCTCCTGGCGGCCGCCGTAGGTGGTCTCGCCGATGGCCAGCTGGAACTCGTTGATGTTGCCCACAACGCTGTAAGTCAGGGCGACTTGCGGAATCTTGATCAGGGGTTTGCCGCTGTCCCAGTCGACGACTTGGAACATCGTGCCAGCGGGGTAGGTAGCGGCCTGGCGATAGTAGAGCTCGCCATAGAGCACGTGGCTGTCGGCGGCGTAGGTGATCATCGTCGAGCCGTCCTTGGTGGCACCCTTGGTGAAGAGAAAATTGGTGCAGGCCTTTGTGTTGCCAATAGGCATCATAACGGCAGCCAACGTGAAAGCTGCTATAAGTCTGTTGATTTTCATAGGTTTTATTGTTTAAAATGCTGTTTACTTGATGAATTTCTTGCCGGCATCCCAGGCGCCGCCAACCACGCCGCCCACGCTGCGGTAGGAGGGCATAGAGGCGTCGAAGACGATGGGCTGCAGCTTGTCGAGGTCGATGCGGCCGTCGGTGAGGATGGACGGGTCGGCAATGGTGTTGACCACCTCGCCGATGACGAAGCAGCCGTCACCCTCGCGCTCGATGATTTCCACCACGCGGCACTCCATCGTCAGCGGATACTGGTCGATGATGGGGGCGTTGATGTTCTGGCTCTTGGTGACGGTGAAGCCGGTCTGGGCAATCTTGTCGGGGACGTCGTTGGCGCTGACGGTGCCGAAGTAGTCGCTCTCGGCCACATCGCGCTGGGTGGCGTAGCTGAGGGTGAACTCCTTGGTGGCACGCAGGTTGGTCGTCGTGCGGTGGGGCGACAGACGGAAGCACACCTGGTTGTTGTCGCACTGGCCACCCCAAGCGGCCATCATCACGTCGGGGTTGCCGTTTTCGTCGTAGGTGCCAATCATCAGCGCCGGCTGGGGCGTGACGAAGATCTTGGCACCCATATTGGTGCGTTCGGCCACGGGTTTCATATCCAAGGCGGCGACTACGGTTTGTGTGCTGTCGCTGGTTGCGGCTGTGGCTTCACATTCCTTGTTGCAGCAGGCTGTGGCAAGCGCCATTGCTGCAAGTGCACAAATGAGAGAAATGCGTATTTTCTTCATAATTATTTCTTTTTCAAAACTATATTGAGTTCAATCTTGTCGCTTAGCGGCATCTCGACGATGGTCATTGTGGCATCACCATCAAGAGTCATCTCGCTTTTGCTGATGTCCTCGATGTCCATATCCAAAACCACTTTAGCAGGTTCGTCGTCTGTTATGGTGAAGTTCATAACGAGGTCGTCATCGTCGACGATGGTATAGGTGCCGCTGATGGATTCGCCATCCTGAGTAATCGTCATCGTGTTGTCGTCTTTGAAAGTCCATACACTTCCAAGGAATTCGGGTTCAAAGTCCAAAACGCTGGCCGAGGTGGCAACGCACGAGGTCACCTCCCAGTCGCCAAGGATTTTCTTCCCGGTCTTGCCGCAGGAGGTGGTGAGGCACATCAAAGCGACGGCAGCGATGACAGTAAAGAAAAATCTTACTTTTTTCATAATTGCTTTTGCCGGTTATCAACCATCGGCACATCGGCTTTGCGACAAGTGTGTCGTTATAAAAGTTTCTTTTTAAGGTTAAGGATCATATCGTCTGTCATCTTCTCCAGGTCGTACTGCGGACTCCAGCCCCACTCGGTGCGGGCGCAGCTGTCGTCCATCTTGTTGGGCCAGCTGTCGGCAATGGCCTGCTTGATGGGTTCCGGCTCATAGACCATCTCGAAGTTGGGATAGCGTTTCTTGATGGCGTTGTAGATGATTTCGGGATCGAAGCTCATCGAGGTGACGTTGAACGAGTTGCGGTGGACCAACTTGCTGGGGTCGGCCTCCATAATGTCGATCATAGCCTTCTGGGCGTCAGGCATATACATCATATCCATATAGGTGCCTTTCTTCAGCGGGCAGACGAATTTCTCGCCCTTGACGGCAGCGTAGTAGATTTCGACGGCATAGTCCGTGGTGCCGCCGCCGGGCAGGGTCTGGTAGCTGATCAGGCCGGGGAAGCGCACGCTGCGGGTGTCGACGCCGAAGCGGGTGAAATAGTAGTCGCTCAGCAGCTCGCCAGTCACCTTGGTGACGCCGTAGATGGTGTTGGGGCGCTGGATGGTGTCCTGCGGCGTGTTGTCGTGCGGGGTCGAGGGGCCGAAGGCACCAATCGACGACGGCGTGAAGACGGCGCAGCCGAACAGGCGGGCCACCTCGAGGCAGTTGACCAACGAGCCGATACCGACGTTCCAGCCCAGCATCGGGTTCAGCTCGGCCGTGGCGCTGAGGATAGCGGCCAGGTTATAGATAGTGTCGATATTGTACTGCTTCACGGCAGTGGCAATCTGCATAATCTGGGTCGAGTCGATGCGCTCGACGGGGCCACGCTCGTAGGGGTCGCCCTTCAGCGGACGCAAGTCGCTGCACACCACGTTGTTGTCACCATAAATGTCTCTCAAATTACGTGTCAGCTCAGAACCAATCTGTCCGCCGGCACCGACGATAAGGATTTTTTTCATTGCAATTGATATTTTATTATTTTATTACTTCTTTAATTAATATTTTTCTCAATAACGGACAAAGGCTCAAACCGTTACAACGGCCATAGCCTTCTTTTCCAAAAAACAAAGATACAAAACTTGGAAATACTGACAAAGAAAAGGCGGACAGAAATTTCGCAAATCGCGTAGATTGCTCGTTTCCTGCTCGCAAGCGAGCTAAATCTCATAGAATTTGCCTCCTGCTCGCAAGCGAGCGAAATCTTGTAAATCTTGTAAATTATTTTTTCTCTGTTTTTCCTGCTCGCAAGCGAGCGAGATCTTGTGGATTTTCTTTTTTTTCGCCTGTTCGGCGTTCCGCCTCGCGAAATCTATAGATCTTATAGATTATAATGCTCGCAAAGCGAGCGAATTGCTGATAATTGTAATGTTGCCGGTTTTATTGTTAAAAAAATTTGCTGGTAATTGCTGGTAATTGCTGTTCAATTGCTGGTAATTGCTGTTAAACAAAAAAATTATTTATGTTAATTCCTGGCCAATTACTGGTAATTCCTGTTTTAAAAAACCTGCTCGCGAAGCGAGCGAAACCCCACAAAATTTATAAAGTTAATTCCCGCCTGCGCAACCACGCGAGGCGGGAATCAACCAGTTCTACAAGTTCTCTACAAGTTTATTTTTCGTCAATATTGATAGCCGTGGCGCTTTCCTTCAAGTCGCGCACGCGGCCTTCGAGGCGTTTCAGGGCCGTGTAGGCCACAATGCGTTCCACACCGTTGGCAAAGATGCCGATGCCCAGCAGGATACCGAACAGCGTGCCCACCTTTTCGGGATTGCACAGCGCCACAAAACCTAGCAGCAGGCTGCACAGGCCCAGCAGGGCCATCAGCCACCAGCGGTCGTAGCCCGAGCGCTTGTAGTCGAACGACAGCACCGACAGCGAGATGCCCTCGAACATCACCCAGATGGCGAAGACCACAATCAGCGTCTCGGCAGCCAGCAGGCCGTTGGCCAGAAACATCAGGCCAACAACAATCTGGAACACAGCCAGCAGCGTCGTCGAACCGGCATTGGGCAGGTAGCGCTGCGCACGCAGGCCAAACAGCAGGCCAAACACGCCCGTCAGCAGTATCAGCAGACCCACCAGCCAGGCCATCGTCACGAAGCTTTCGCCCGGATTCAGAATACACACCACGCCCAGCACAATCAGCAGCAGGGCACTAAGGAAAAGATAGATATTTACTCGTTTCATAAGCTAAATTGTTTTTGTTTTCTAACGCAGGATATCCGAATTTATTGCCAAGCCACTCAAAGAAACTCCAAATAATTTTCGGGAGTCACCAGTTGCGGCGGCATCTTACAAAACACCACCCCTAATTCTGCAAACGGCGCAATCTGGACAGTACTAACTCCTCATATTCTTTTTTCTTTTCTTCAGACAGGAAAGAGTTATGTATCAACGTTTGCCACTTTGGCAGGGCTTTCAGAAGAGCTCCAATGAGGTTGTACACCAAGTTCTCTTCCAACCCCATAGACTTTGCGGCATCCACGAAATCACTTAAACGCAACCTTGTCTTGCGCCCGGAGAGTGTAAGTGCCACCTCTTCTTTGTCCTCAGGATTAGCAATAGCCACATTAAGAAGGTCGTATGCAGGGGTCATCCGATAGTCCTTTGCAGGACGATATAGTGAAAAGTTTTTCAGATGCATATCGTTGTTTCCTATAACGAAGCAGAACAGCAGTAGCTGCATATAATTCGCGAGGTCGAGCTTCGGAGTGTCACTGTATGTGGCGATGGTTTTGGCAATTTGCTCGTACGATCCTTTGTACTTATATTCTGTTGGGTGCAGCGTCAGCTGACACATATCCTCCATATCTATCTTCTCACCATTCTCTGTACGGTCGATACGCTTGGTGATGTAACCCAAACGACCGTCAGCAAGACGTATGAGCGAATGGGGCACAACCTTTATTTTTGCAGCTTCAGCCAGATGCATAGTCAGGTCTTCGTTCTCTGGCAACTGCGCGTAGCTCTCCGTCTGTGGCTTGAAAATATAGTCTCCCCAAAGTCCCACAATAGTCAGCCGACTTGTGCCATCGTGCCTGGTGAGGTTCAACGACAGTTTGGGCTGCACGCCAGTCAGCGACGTCTGGGCACGGATGATTTGTTCGGCCAGCCGATCAAGGTCCTCGTGACGGTATTCCAACAGTGGAACCTCTTTCGTGCCAAAGATCTTCTTTGCACAATGCGGATGAAAGTCGACCTCTCCTTCCGACAAATCTTTATAACAATACAAGCATTTACACATTACACACCTCCTTCATTATCAGACACTGACACAACACTTATGGAACCGATACATTCTTTGCAACATAGCAGCAAAAGCGACATACGGTCGAGGATGCTGATATCGGTATTGCGAAGTGCCACGTCAAGCAGCCAGCCCTCCGGTATCAGCCCGTCGAAGAACGCAAACAAAACGGGACTTACATACGCTTCCTTCCGCAAAGGCAGCGTCAGGCTTACGGGCTGTGAATCCTCATTTTGGAGGTATGAATCATCATAGCAAAAGCGATATTCTCCGCTGTCTTCCGTCAGGACACCTGCCAAAATGCCTTTTCTGTATATTTCCGCCTGCCTCATACTCGTTTGGTTGCTGTTAGTTCGTAGTTAAAAAGGTCAAGGAGTTGGTTCACCTTGTCCATTCTCAATGTGGTTTTGCCTTGTTCCAGATTACGGACAAAACAGAGGCCGACGCCAGACTTCATAGCGAGTTCTTCTTGGGTGAGGCCATATTCTTTGCGCAACGACTTCACCACTGTCGATAACTTTGTTTTGGACATAGCTCAATTATATCTTTTCGGCTGCAAAATTACACAAAAAATTGCACATTACATCATTTCGTATATAATTTGACAAAATTTAACAGTTTTATATGCGATATGATATAAAAAGTATAATAGGGTATCTCCGCGGCACATTGTATCAAATACTTTGCTTCGTCGTCACCAAACGAGATATACTCCTTTTTCCGTTGCGTCGGATTTGCAATCCGACGCAACTTAATATAAGGATTTGCAATCCGCAAAACCCACAACAACAAAAGGGATAAAAAAAAAACAGCCGCTCTTTATTAGTTTTGTAAAAAAGCAAAAACTAATTTTTCGGAATTAATCCGAAAAATTAGTATTTCGACCTGCTTGTCCTACCGCAAAATAGCGCCTTCAAAACAAATCAATAGAAAAAATTTTCCCCATATTAAATTTTTGTCGTATTTTTGCACCCAATAATTCCAACCGCCAAAACTACACTGTACCATCACAAACAACGGTAACTCATAAAATAAGACCGACGGTACTACACTTCCCAACAGAAACAAATCAATATACCTTTATGAAAATAAAAATCACAATCTTACTCGCTGCTATCTTCTCCCTCTCAAGTTGTTACACAACTCGAAATCTAAACACCAAAGAAGAACTGGACAGCAATGTCAACAACGCAATCCTCTACCTCAGCAGCATCGGATTTAACCAGAACGGCGAAAATCTTGACACCAAAAACGAACTCGTAGTCGAAGGTGTCTCCTACTCTACTGTTTCGGGCTATGGCACCCGGATGGGTAATAACATTGTCTACAACGATTGGTATTCATTTGTCAACTCCGCAGGCAACACCATTGAATTTACAGTATCTTATCAAGCCTGGTTCGCCGATCAAGACTCCATTGTCGAATACGACACATACGACACCATTACAAAAGAGCATCAAGACATTGGTGGCTATCGTCCACCCGCAGAACGTAAGGTAGTCAAGAAAAGACATCACGTCGAATATCTACGTTTCATCGCCGTCGACAATGTCGAAATTCCTCAGTGCAAAACCTCGCTCTCTTCCGACTTCGAACGCATCTGCAACACTGCCTCTCCCGTCAAATCCATCAACAGATTCAAATCTCCAAAACGTGCCCGCGTGAAAAAATAACTCCTCTCCGCCATTATACTACAATCATCCATCGTAGCGTCTGATTTGCAATCCGCAAAAAAGTCATCGAAGTATTCGATATTCTCCTCAAAAACCCCTCATTGAGGTATTTTTAAAAATAACTAAAGGGAGTTCCAGCTGGAACTCCCTTTAGTCGTTTATGCTTATCCTCGTCGACGAAACTTTCGCGAGATTCGCTTCATTCGCCGACAGAAAAGATATGCCGTTTAGCCCTCAATCTCCTTGCGGACCTTCTTGAAGGCCTCGATGCACTTGTCGAGGTGCTCGTGCTCGTGGGCAGCGCTGATCTGGACGCGGATGCGGGCCTGGCCTTTCGGCACGACGGGATAGTAGAATCCGGTGACGAAGATGCCCTCTTCCTGCATCTTGGCAGCGTACTTCTGGCTCTTGGCGGCGTCGTAGATCATCACGGCGCAGATGGCGCTCTCGCTGGGCTTGCAGTCGAAACCCTCTTCCTTCATACGGCGCAGGAAGTAGTCGGTGTTCTCGTGCAGCTTGTCCTGCAGCGTGTTGGTCTCGCTCATCATCTCGAACATACGGATGCCGGCGGCAACCAGGCCGGGGGCCATCGAGTTGCTGAACAGGTACGGACGGCTGCGCTGACGCAACATATCGATGATTTCCTTCTTGCCGGTGGTGAAACCGCCCATAGCGCCGCCGAAGGCCTTGCCGAGGGTGCCGGTCAGGATCTCAATCTTGCCGCGCAGGTTGTAGCGCTCGGTCACGCCGCGGCCCGTCTTGCCGACAACGCCGGCCGAGTGGCTCTCGTCGACCATAACCATAGCGTCATATTTGTTGGCCAGCTCATAGATCTTGTCGAGCGGGCAGACGTTGCCGTCCATCGAGAAGACACCGTCGGTGACGATAATACGGAAACGGTTCTTCTGGGCAGCCTTCAGCTGCTCCTCGAGGTCGGCCATATCGGCGTTGGCGTAGCGATAGCGCTGAGCCTTGCAGAGACGCACGCCGTCGATGATCGAAGCGTGGTTCAGGGCGTCGCTGATGATGGCGTCCTCTTCGGTCAGAAGGGGTTCGAAAACACCGCCGTTGGCGTCGAAGCAGGCAGCGTAGAGGATGGTGTCCTCGGTGCCGAAGAACTCGGCGATTTTCTTCTCAAGCTGCTTGTGCAGGTCCTGGCAGCCGCAGATGAAGCGGACCGAAGCCATACCGTAGCCGCGGGCGTCCATACCCTTCTTGGCGGCCTCGATCAGCTCGGGGTTGTCGGCAAGGCCGAGGTAGTTGTTGGCGCAGAAGTTGAGGCACTTCTTGCCCTTGACCATAATTTCGGCGCCCTGGGGGCTCTCGATGATGCGTTCGTGTTTGTAAAGACCGGCGGCCTCGATATCGGCCAGCTCTTTCTGAAGATGCTGTTGGAATTTAGTGTACATAATTACAATATTTTATCGTTGTTTTTTATTATTATTTTTCCAAGAATTCAACCTACAAAAATACACAAAATCTTTTTCACGACCAAAAAAACTTCACTTGCCGCCAGGGCAAAAATGCCAAACCCGACATTCTGTGCCGCAACCGCAGCCCCCGAGGGGCACGATGGCGGTGGCCACCCGATCAATCGGACAGGGACCAGGGTTCCGCCCCCGCTGCTTGATATTCAAACTAAACTCTGAAAAAATTCTTATCATATTTTTCAACAATAGAAGTTGGTTAGAATTTGGTAAGAACTTGGGTAAAATTTGGTAAGAAGATGGTACCTCGAAATCAGGGGGTTAGAAAAGGGCATTTTTGGCCGATTTTTTGGAGTTATCAACAGGTTTCGAGGGGTGTTTCGGGTTTGCGTCTGTTTTTTGGCACGATTTTTGATGGGGACGGTCGGACTGACAAAAAGTCAGCGACTGACAGCAGCTGTCAGGCCGACAAAAAGACGACAAAAAGGAGACAAAAAGGAGACAAAAAGGAGACAAAAACAGGGCGAGGGTGCCGCCAGTGCGGCACCCTCGCCCTTGAGGATCTGCTTTGAGACGGGTATCAGGCTGTGTACCAGTCCTTAAATTCCGTTGTGCGGGCGCGCGAAATGATTACTTTTTCGGGCGTGGGGACCTTGAGGGTGATGTGGAGCTTGCTGAGCGGCCACACCGAGATGTCCTTCACTGCCCAATGGGCGATGATGTATTGGCGGTTGGCGCGGAAAAACTTGGCGGGGTCGAGCTGGGCGTAGATGGCGTCGAGCGGTTTGTCGAGGACGTAGGCCTGGTCGGACAGGGTGACGATGCGGGTTATTTTTTCGTCCAGGTAGATGTAGGCTATGTCGCTGACGGGCAGCGGGACCAGCTTGTCGCGCAGCGGCATCAGGAAGTGCGACTTGTACTTGCGGTGCTGCACTGTTTCCATCAGCGAGGCGATGGTTTCGGCCGACAGGGCGCCTGCCGCTGCCAAGCCCTGTGGCGACGGGGCGAAGTGCTTGACTTTGTTTATGGCCCGCGCCAGGTCGTCCTTGCTGATGGGTTTGAGCAGGTAGTCGACGCTGTTGACCTTGAAGGCGTCGAGGGCGTATTGGTCGTAGGCGGTGGTGAAGATGATGGGGCAGAGGATGCTGACGCTGTCGAAGATGTGGAACGCCAGTCCGTCGGCCAGGTGTATGTCCATAAAGACTATGTCGGGGTAGCCGTCGGCGGCGCGGCCTTGGCTGCCGAAAGCCGAGAAGAATTCGACGGTTTCTTCGACGGTCTGGAATTTGGCGGTGACCTCGACGTCGGGTTCTGTCTCGGCCAGCAGGCGTGTCAGGTTTTGTACTGCTATCTGTTCGTCTTCGATGATTATTGCCTTCATTGTTCTTTGTTGTTCGGGGTTTGCGACGGCGGCCGGCCGTTGGCGTCGGGGCGGGCCGCTGTGGCTGGTTTTCAATGTTGTTCGGTGAGGATGGTGGTCATTATCTGTGCGGCCTGGATGGGTTCGATGAGCGGTATTTCGACCGAGAAGGTGCCGTCGGTGTTGCTGATGACGATGTCGCGCTGGCTCAGCATCTGGTAGCGTTTCTGCAGGTTGGCCAGGCCCAGGCCCGAGTTGCCTACTTCTTCCTGCTTGGGGCGTATTGGGTTGCTGACGCGGAAGGTGCCGTTTTTTGTTGTTTCGAGGGTGACGGTGAGGGGGTAGCGATCGCTGATGGTGTTGTGTTTCAGGGCGTTTTCTATCAGGTGCTGCAGGCTGATGGGGATGAGCTGATAGTGCAGGTAGCGGCTGTCGACGTGGCGCTCGATTTTGAGGTTGTCGCCGTAGCGTATCTGCATCATCTGGCTGTACGAGTCGACGAAGTTGAGCTCGTCTTCGAGTGTCACCAGTCGCTTGGCCTGCATTATGTAGCGGTAGGACGATGCCAGCTGGTGCAGGTATTGCTGCGCCTTGTTGTCGTCGTTGCCGATGAGGCCGCTGAGGGTATTAAGCGAGTTGAAAAGGAAGTGCGGGTCGATCTGTTTTTCGAGGGCTTCGTAGCGGACCATCAGGTTTTCGGTCTGCAGTTTTTCTTTTTCGAGGGTGACCTGCTGGCGCCGCGTGATGCTGTAAAGCATCACGGAGATGAGCACGGCGAAGGTGGCCACGATGATGTCGCGCGTAAGGTTGACGCTGTTGATGTCGGACAGGCGTATGTTGTCGTAGAGGACGCGGTGGAGCCACCCCGCTAAGGCCGAAAAGAGGACGGACACGACGATGGACAAGGAGATGCCGACCACGTATTTCCAGCGGATGGTGAGGTGCGTGCTTTTGATGACCTTGAAGTTGGTGATGAGGATGATGAAAAGCAGCAGGAAGTTGGCGGCGAAGGAGTAAATCAGATGAAAATTGCTTTCGAGTTTCCATCCGCTGTGCACGTGTGCCAGCATAGAAATGGCGGTGAGCATCAGGCCACCGACGATGGCAATCCAAAAGGCGTTGAGGGCCCGGAAGGTGTTGCGGAAGTTGGAGAACTGGATTGTTGTTCTGGATTTCTTGGTGGTGCTCATAGTGTATCTGTGTTTGTATTGTTATTGTCTTTGCGGTTAGGTCTGAATGATGATGCCAGGGGGCTGTCGGCCAGCGCGGCGATGCCTTCCTGGCGTACGCGGCGCAGATTGTGGGTGATGATGTTCTGGCGGCGGCGCAGGAATATCTGGGCGCTGAGTATCAGTGTGGCAGCGGCAAAATAGACGGCAGCCTGTATCCAGAGGGCCATATATTCGGTGCGCACTTCGGCCAGCTGTGCTCCCATCGAGGCAATCTTGACGTAGCCCTGCACGCCGGGTGTGGAGGGGAAGATGTAGCTGAAGAGGTACCAGAAACGCGGCATACTCTCTTGCGGCCACACCATTCCAGTGCTGAAGAAAAGCACGAGGCTGAAGAAGACGAAGCAGAGCATCGGCGATATCTTCTGCCGCACGCAGAGGTTGCCCACCGCCATTCCGAAGAAGATGACAGCCAGAAGGAAGGGGAGCAGGAAGATGAGAATGGT
>JAFWYO010000032.1 GCA_017517715.1 Bacteroidales bacterium | reverse complement strand
GTGCCCACTCGATTGCTGCCCAGGGCGGCATCAACGCAGCCAAGAACTACCAGAACGACGGCGACAGCGTCGAACGCCTCTTCCGCGACACCATCAAGGGTGGCGACTACCGTGCACGCGAGGCCAACGTCTACCGTCTGGCCGAAGTCAGCGGCGACATCATTGACCAGTGCGTCGCACAGGGCGTTCCCTTTGCCCGCGACTACGGCGGACTGCTCGACAACCGCTCCTTCGGCGGCGCGCAGGTCAGCCGAACCTTCTACGCCCGCGGACAGACCGGCCAGCAGCTCCTCCTCGGAGCCTACGGCGCCCTGAGCCGCGAAATCGAGCGCGGCACCGTCCGTCTCCACAACCGCTGCGAGATGGAAGAACTCGTGCTGATGAAAGACAAGGACGGAAAGGAACGCGCACGAGGCATCATCGTCCGCAACCTCGTCAGCGGCAAGCTGGAACGCTACGCCGCCCACGCCGTGGTCCTCGCCACAGGCGGCTACGGCAACGTCTACTTCCTCTCCACCAACGCAATGAACAGCAACGGCAGCGCCGCCTGGATATGCCACCGCAAAGGAGCCTACTTCGCCAACCCCTGCTACGTCCAGATACACCCCACCTGCATCCCCGTCCACGGCGACTACCAGTCCAAGCTCACCCTGATGAGCGAAAGCCTCCGCAACGACGGCCGCATCTGGGTGCCCAAGAAGAAAGAGGACGCCGAAGCCCTGCGCGCCGGTAAGCTCAAAGCCAACGACATAGCCGAAGAAGACCGCGACTACTACCTCGAGCGCCGCTACCCCGCCTTCGGCAATCTCGTGCCCCGCGACGTCGCCAGCCGCGCAGCCAAAGAGCGCTGCGATGCCGGCTACGGCGTCGGCTCCACAGGCCTCGCAGTCTTCCTCGACTTCAACGACGCCATCAAGCGACTGGGCAAAGAGGTCGTCGAGCAGAAATACGGCAACCTCTTCCAGATGTACCAGAAAATCACCGACGAGAACCCCTACGAGACGCCGATGATGATCTACCCCGCCGTCCACTACACAATGGGCGGCCTCTGGGTCGACTACGAGCTGCAGACCACCATCCCCGGCCTCTTCGCCGCCGGCGAAGCCAACTTCAGCGACCACGGTGCCAACCGCCTCGGCGCCAGCGCCCTGATGCAGGGTCTGGCCGACGGATACTTCGTCCTCCCCTACACCCTCCAGAACTACCTCTCCGACCAGATCACCGTCGGACACATACCCACCGACACGCCCGAATTCGACGAGGCCGAACAGGCTGTACGCCAGCGCGAACAGCGTCTGATGGACATCCACGGCACCAAGACCGTCGACCACTTCCACAAAGCCCTCGGACACATTATGTGGGAATATGTCGGTATGAGCCGCAACGAGGAAAGCCTCACCAAGGCGCAGACCCTTATCGACGAACTTGAAAACGAGTTCTGGAAAGACGTCAAAGTGCCCGGCGACATCGAGACCTTCAACCCCGAGATGGAGAAAGCCCTCCGCCTGGCCGACTATTTCGAGCTGGCACACCTCATCACCGCCGACGCCCTGCACCGCAAGGAGTCGTGCGGAGGACACTTCCGCACCGAGAGCCAGACCGAGGACGGCGAAACCAAGCGCGACGACGAGCACTTTATGTACGTCGCCGCCTGGCAATACCAGGGCCACAACCAGCCCGAAACGCTCCACAAGGAAGAACTCAACTACGAGCACATCAAGATAGCAACACGAAACTATAAGAATTAAAACGAAAACAAAAAACGAAAACCCAAACGGCAACCGCCACTTTTTCGTTATCGTTTTCGTAAAACAAACAATAAGACAATGAACTTCACACTTCATATATGGCGTCAGGAGAACGCCCAAGCAAAAGGCCGCTTCGAGACCTACAAGGTCAGCGACATATCTCCTGAGTGTTCGTTCCTCGAGATGCTCGACATCCTCAACGAACAACTCATCAACGACAACATAGCCCACCCCGTCTGCTTCGACAACGACTGCCGCGAAGGCATCTGCGGTATGTGCGGCCTCTACATCAACGGCCGTCCCCACGGCAACGACGACGGCATCACCACCTGCCAGCTCCATATGCGCAAGTTCAACGACGGCGACGAAATATGGATCGAACCCTGGCGCGCCAAAGCCTTCCCCATCATCCGCGACCTCGTCGTCGACCGCTCCGCTTTCGACAAGATCATCCAGGCCGGCGGCTACGTCAGCGTCACCACCGGCGGCGTACCCGACGCTAACGCCATCCCCGTCCCCAAGCGCTTCGCCGATATGGCTATGGATGCCGCCGAATGCATCGGCTGCGGAGCCTGCGTGGCTGCCTGCAAGAACGCCAGCGCTATGCTCTTCGTCGGCGCCAAGGTGGCCCATCTCGCTATGCTGCCTCAGGGACAGGTCGAGGCCCACGAGCGCGTCAAGAAGATGGTCTGCCGTATGGACGAACTCGGTTTCGGCTCCTGCACCAACACCTACGCCTGCGAAGCCGAATGCCCCAAGCAGATCAAGCGCCAGAACATCGCCCGCCTCAACCGCGAGTGGATCAAGCAGCTCTTCGCCGGCAACCACAAGAACTAATGCGTGAATAGTGATTTGTGAATAGTGAATAGTGACCTGTGACACGAACACGCACTATTCACTATTCACAAATCAATATTCACAAATCACAATCCACTATGAAAAAATTTCTTCCAATCATCGCCCTTCTGGTCTTCACGTCAGTGGCTCAGAGTCAGAACAATAAACGCTATTGGAATGAAGGAAAACTGCGCTGGAACGATTTCCGCGTCATCTCGACCACAGAGCCACAGAAAAGCTACCTGCAATACACAATTGCCTACTACCCAGACAGTAAGGACAGCAACGGCATACGCTACAAAATGAGGGACCGGCAGCCTGTTGCCGAACGGAAAACACGCCCCATCAAACGGCAAATGGCCTTGCGTTCACAGCGCCCTTCCAAGTACCTGATTACCAGCACCCGCTCTGCCCGTTGTACGCTATATGTACGCTATATGTACGGTATTTGTACGCTTCGAAAGCGTACAAATACCGTACATATAGCGTACATATAGCGTACAACGGGCAGAGAAAGTGCATCTTTTTTTACGTGAAAGTGCCGTTTTTTGGGTGAATTGCAGGCGCGGTTCCGAGTCCAGGATGTGCGTCGAAAAACGTCCATCGGCCAATTATTTTCATCAGGCTTTGCCGAAATCCAAAAATTTTACTTATTTTTGCAGTTCGAACCAATTCGTCAATTTGCAATGTAGAACACTGACCACCAATGTGATCGCCTAATCAAGAAGGGAGGAAAATATGATTGAAACCATCCAAAACGGAACGTTGAAATGGCAACATATCACCAATCCGAGCGAAGATGACTTCCGTTATCTGCTTGAAAACTACGAATTCCACCCTTTGGACATCGAGGACGTGCGCAGCACCAACCAGCGCCCCAAGATTGACGAATACGACGACTATTACTTCCTGATTCTCAACTTCCCATATTTCGACAAG
>JAFWYO010000031.1 GCA_017517715.1 Bacteroidales bacterium | reverse complement strand
TAAGAACGATATAAGAACGATATAGGAACGATATAGGAACGGGCGAAGCGGGTGGCGCGGGGCCGTTGCGCAAGGCTAGCGGATTTTTGTCGCGCCGCCACGGGGCGCGATTCGGGCTAAAAGCCGTCGCCGTCGGCAAAGAAGCGGCTATCGAAATTGATGAAATACAGCCGTTTGGTGGCACGCGTTATGGCGGTATAGAGCCAGCGGAGGAACTCGCGGTCTATCATATCGTCGGTCAGATAGCCCTGGTCGATGAACACCACCGGCCACTGGCCGCCCTGCGTCTTGTGGCACGTCAGCGAATAGGCGAACTTCACCTGCAAGGCATTGTAGTACGGATTGGTGCGGACAGCATTAAGCCGTTCGGCCTGGGTCGGCAAGTTGGCATAGTCGGCCAGGACACTTGTATAAAGCCGCTGCGACTCGTCGCGCGTCAGCGACGGCGATTCGGAGTGCAGCGTCTCGAGCAGAAGCTTGCAGTCCAGCGTCGCAGCATCGGCATAATCCACAAAACGCAGCGTCACGTCGACAAAATGGAAGCCGTACATCTCCTGGAAATTGCGCGCCGACAGGACTTCGACAATATCGCCGTTGGCAATGAAGCCCATCTCCGAATCGTCGTCGAGCCAATGATAATTGTTCTTCACCACCATCAGATAGTCGCCCGTCCCCACCTCGTCGTCCCTGAAAAGGATACGGTTGCGTATCGACTGGTTGAAGAAATTGGCCCGTTTGTTGCTGCGGCACACGAAGACGACGTCTTCGGTCGAGCCGGCCGAATACTCGCGGTTGAGCGTGTCTTCCAGCTCGTCGCCCGGCAGCCGCACCACGTCGTCGATGCCGTCCAGGCTGAACAGCGGCATCTCCACCTCGTCGCCCGGCTCCATCTGCATTATGCGGTTGCGCACCGTTGTGGCGTTGGCCAGAATGCCCGACTGGTGTTCCTGCCTGACCACCTCGGTCAGCGACGTTTCGAAGACCTTCAGGCCGGCAAACGAGGCAAGGAAATCCGACGACAATGCCGGGCTTTCGTCCGAACCGACCGGCGGAAGCTGGGCCCCGTCGCCTATCAGCATCAGACGGCAATGCGAGCCATCGGCAACATAATCAATCAGATCCTCCAGCAACGACTTGCGCCCCACATAGGACCCCTCCTCCGCTTTGGCGCTGATCATCGACGCCTCGTCGACGATAAACAGCGTATAGCTGTGCTTGTTGAGGGCCCTGACGCTGCGCACGGCGCCGGTGGCATCGGTCACCGACATATAGATTTTCTTGTGTATCGTGTACGCCTTGCGGCCCGAATAGCCCGACAGCACCTTGGCCGCCCTGCCCGTAGGGGCAAGGAGTACCGTTTTGATTTTCAGGTAGGGCGCCGCCTTGATCAGTGCCGCCACAAGCGATGTCTTGCCAGTTCCAGCATAGCCGCGCAGCAGGAATGCCGACCGGGGGTCGCCGTCGAACAGGAAGTCGATCATTTTGGCGCACGCCGCACGCTGCCCTTCGGTGGGCTCGTGCGGGAAGAAAGAGAATATCAGGCGTTCGACTCTGTTCATCGGCTATCGGGTTAAAAAAAGAGATTTGCCAAACGGCAAACCTCTCTAAAGTTCGATGCGTCAGCTACGATTACTGTTGCGGAGCGGGAGCAGCCGGGGCTGCTGGAGCCTGCTGGCCACCCATTGCGTCGGCAGCCGAAGGCAGCTCGACCTGGTCGGCATTGACAGCACTTTTGGTGGTCGACGAAGATTTGCCGCTATTGATAGAAATCGTGGCGATAAGGCTCAGCACCACCAAGGCGATGGCAAGACCCCAAGTGAGTTTTTCGAGGAAATCGGTGGTCTTGCGAACACCCATAATCTGGTTAGGAGCCGAAAAATTGGCAGCCAGTCCGCCGCCCTTCGAATTCTGGACAAGAACCACCAGCGCCAAAACGACACTGACAATCAGAATGAGAATTACGATAAAGTTGTACATAATTTATTACTTTTTATTATTTTCCAATTTTAATTTCAGTTCCGAAATTCGGACTGCAAAAATACTACTTTTTTCGGGATATTTGACAATTAATTTTTCATATACGTCGATAGCGCGTTCCCAACGGCCCTGCTTTTCGAGCACAACTGCAAGAGTTTCAGTCTCTAACGACTCATCCTTGGCGATACTCTTTTTTCCAAGAACTTCGACCGGCACATCCTCTTTGTCCTCCATTTCGTCAGGATTATAATTGCCCGATTCGAGAAATTTGGACAGGATGACGCTCTTGGGAGCCGTTTTGAACGAAACTTCCTGATAGGCATTGATTTCCTTCATAATGTCGAAGGCATCCTGCTCCGCGGCCGGGCTCGGTTTCGCCTTGGGCTTTTCCGTCTCCGCTACAGGCTTGGGCGCCGCAGGCACCTGGAACTCGCCATACTCGGCCTTGCGCAAATAATCTTCAAATCTGGCATTGTCAATAAGATACAGCATTGCCTTGGGCAAGAAACGCTCTTCCCATCGAGAGGTGCCGGTAGCCTTGTCGCTCAATATGTCCATCATCTGCAACAGCGAGCAGTAGGGAAAGCGGTTTTTTTCGGCCTGGATCTCCGTCTTGTCCAACATTGAGTACCTGCACATATCTGCCAACCTGGCATTAAACATTGATTTATCCATCATTTTGTAATATTAGTATATGAAAAATCAAAATGCAAATGTACAAGTTTTTTTTGAAACAGAAAAAAACATTCTAAAATAAATATTTTTATAGCTGTATTTCAGTGATTTAATTATTCGCTCAGAAAGTTTTGAACATTTTTTTGTTTCTATATCAAAAATTATGTGTACTTTTGCACTTCCAAAATTGAGTAAAAATGAAGAGAACATTTCAACCATCACGCAGAAAAAGAGCAAATAAGCACGGTTTTCGTCAGAGAATGTCGACGGCAAATGGCAGAAAAGTTTTGTCTGCTCGCCGCAAAAAAGGCAGAAAGAAACTGACCGTTTCTGACGAACGATAATAAGTGCCGGTACATCTCCGTTACCGGAGATAACATTTGCCAAACTGAAGATAAGAAGTATTGCCGCCAATACTTCTTTTTTATTGTAACTCGTAGCGCAACCCAATGAAAATGAGAAAGACAAAACAGGAAATCATCATTCCCGACGTTGAAGTATGCGATGCCGGTGCGGAAGGCAAGGCCATCGTCCGCATCGATGGTATGGTCATCTTTGTCCCCTTTGTGGTTCCTGGCGACATCATCGACCTCAAAATCATCAAGAAAAAGAAGAATTATGCCGAAGGCCGCTCTGTCGCCCTCAAACGGCCGTCGCCGCTGCGCGTCGAGCCGCAGTGCCCCCATTTCGGCATCTGCGGAGGATGCAAATGGCAGACTTTCAACTACGAAGGACAGCTGCGTTGCAAAGAGCAGCAGGTGCGGGACAACCTGGAGCGCCTGGGGCACATCGACACCTCGGGAATGCTGCCCATCGACGGCTCGGAAAACATCTTTTTCTATCGCAACAAGTTGGAATTCACCTTCTCGACAAAACGTTGGCTCAACGACGGCGAAGTGCGCGACGAGAACGACCCCGGCGCCGTCGGATTCCACGTGCCGATGGTTTTCGACAAGGTCCTGCCCATCGAGCATTGCGTCCTGCAACGCGAACCGAGCAACCAGATACGCAACGCCCTGCGCGACTATGCCTTGCGCAACGCCATCCCCTTCTACGACATCCGCAATCACACCGGATTTCTGCGCAATCTGGTGGTGCGCAACACCTCGACCGGACAATGGATGGTCATCGTCATCGTCGCCGAGCGCAACGACGAACTGCTGATGCCTATGCTCGAATTCCTCAAAAACAGATTCCCCGAAATCACATCCCTATTATACATTATAAATAGCAAACTCAACGATTCATACACCGATCTCGAGGTGCACACCTACAGCGGCCAGGACTACATCACCGAGCAGATGCCTCGCTATGGCGGCGGCAAGCCTCTCCAGTTCCGCATAAACCCCAAATCGTTCTACCAAACCAACTCCGAGCAGGCGTTCCACCTCTACAGCCACGTCGCCAAATTCGCCAATCTGCAAGGCAACGAGAACGTCTACGACCTCTACACCGGCACCGGCACCATCGCCCAGTTCCTGGCCGGTATGTGCCGGCACGTGACGGGAATAGAATATGTGGAGGAAGCCATTGTCGACGCACGCCTCAATGCACGCCTCAACGGTTTCGACAACTGCACCTTCTTTGCTGGCGATATGGCCAAAGTACTGACCGACAGCTTCATTGCCGAGAACGGACGTCCCGACGTTGTCGTCACCGACCCGCCCCGTGCCGGAATGCACGAAAAGGTGGTCCAGCAGCTCCTCGCCGTCGAGGCACCGCGCATCATCTACGTCAGCTGCAACCCCGCCACGCAAGCCCGCGACCTGCAGATGCTGGCAGAAAAATACGACATAGCACGCATCCAGCCCGTCGATATGTTCCCCCACACACAGCACGTCGAAAACGTCGCCGAACTCATCCTGAAAGAGAAAAAATAAAATTTTTTCCACCATATTAAAAAAATTTACTATTTTTGCATATTGATACTTTGGTGCCAAAAGCCTCAAGATATCGCATAGCGTATTGAAAGTTAATTTTATATATAGATAATAAATAAATAAAGTATAACAATATTAATCAATCTGCAAGATGAAAAAAAGAGTATTCTTCCTTCTTTTGGTTGCAATGATGATGCCATTGGCTATGAACGCTCAACACAACGCATCCATCCACATTGACTCTACCGTCAACGCGTGTACCTCTTACACCTGGTCTGTCAACGGAACAACCTACACCACCTCTGGCGTACATACCCACGTTTCTGGTGACACCCTCTTCATACTGGACCTCACCATCAACCCGGTATACAACACCATCATCTCCACCCCCATCCAGGGTGGTTGCACCTATACCTGGGGCGACAGCGTATACGTCACCAGCGGCGAGCATACACAAGTTTTCCAATCCACAGAAGGATGCGACAGCACCGTCACCATCACCCTCTCGTTGGCAACGTCGGCAATCAAATCGTATACCGTAACTGCCTGCGAATCGTACATCTGGAAAGGTGACACCCTCACTACTTCGGGCATCACTATCTACGAAGATACCACCAACGAGCACTGCGATTCGCTGCTGACGCTCAACCTCACCATCATCGAGCCCGAGGCAAAGAACTACGACTCGACCATCGTGGCCTGCGAAAGAGCACGTTTCCGCTGGTCTCCCCAGTCCAGCTGGATCACCGTCACTCAGGACGGATACACCATCGACAACAGCACCTACTCGACCTCTTCTGCTGCTCTGCGCAACGTCTTCCATCCACGCACGGCAGAAAGATGCTTCGACAGCCTTGTCACCATCACCTTCAATATCAAGAACAAAACCTATACCACCTTCACCGAGAAGGCTTGCGACTCCTATACCGTCACCATCAACAACACTGAGTACACCTACCTCTACAGCAAGAACGACACCATCACCGGTATGAAAGGTGCCAACGGCTGCGACAGTGTCATCTATATGAACGTCACCATCAACCGCTCGCCCGAAGTCTACATCAGTGGCGACCTGCGCGTGGCTCCCGGTTCGGATGCAACCCTCTATGCCAACAGCAACCAGAAAGTGGCTTACACCTGGAGTAACGGCTCGACCGCTGACAGCATCACGCTGAAAAACGTCCAGGGCAACACCGACGTCAGCCTCACCGGCACCAACAACAGCACCGGCTGCGAGAGCACCTCTACAATTACCATCCTTGCCAACCTCGCTATCGAGGAGGTCAACGACGACCTGCTGCAGCTCTACCCCAACCCCACCACCGCACAGATCAACATCAACAGCGCCGAAGAGCTCAAAAACATCAGCGTCTTCAACCTGATGGGACAGCAAGTCATCAACGCTGGCAACACCAACGTTGTCGACCTCAGCAAGCTCAACAACGGCACCTACGTCGTCCGCATCGAGATGCTCAACGGCACCGTTGCTACACGCACCGTGGTCCTCACCAAGTAAATCATTTTCCCGACCATAAAAAAGCGTTCGGAATCCCGAACGCTTTTTTTCATATAAAAGTTTAAAGGTTAGAGGTTAAAGGTTAATGGTTAAAGGTTATAGGTTAGAGGTTAGAGGTTATAGGTTATAGGTTAAGGGTTAAAGGTTTTTAGGATATTATTTAATGAAAATCAAAGTAACAAGATATACAAAGAAGGTCTGGCTATCGATGGCTGTTCTACCGTTGATGACTGTTCTGCTGTTTGCAGCCTGCAACCGGATGCCGCAACCTGTCCGACTGCAAGGCGAGGCTCAGGGGACTTATTATAGTGTAACTTACTACGATTCCCTGCAGCGCAACCTTCAAAGCGACATCGACTCTCTGCTGGCGGACTTCGACCTCACCGCTTCGCTGTGGGTCGACAGCTCCCTGCTGCGCCGCGTCAACGACCGTGGCGACAGCCTGGTCAACAGCCTCCTTGCCACTCTGGTCGAAAAATCGGTCGAGATGAACAAGCTGACCGACGGCGCCTTCGACTGCACCGTAGGACGTCTGGTAAAAGCCTGGGGCTTTGGTTTTTCGAAACGCGAAGAAATCAACGATACCACCATCGACAGCCTGCTGCGCTATGTGGGCCCTCAGCCTTCCATCGTTTACGACACCCTCGGCCGTCCGATAGTCCGCAAACCTTTCAGCGCCACCACTTTCGATTTCAACGCCATAGCACAAGGATATGCCAGCGACCTGATAGGCCAATACCTTGAAAAGCAAGGCATAGCCAACTATATTGTCGACATCGGCGGCGAAGTGTGTGCCAAGGGTTGCAAACCCGACGGCAGCGCCTGGCGTGTGGGCATAGAGCGGCCCGCCGAGAACCGCTACAGCAGCCCCGAAATCGAGACGACCATCACGCTGCACGACCAGGCGGTAGTAACATCGGGCAGCTATCGCAAATACTACGAAAACAACGGCATACGCTACTCGCACACCATCGACCCCACCACCGGTCGTCCCGTGGAGCACACACTGCTTAGCGTCTCGGTCGTCGACACCGCCGCCTGGCGTGCCGACGCCCTGGCCACAGCCTTTATGGTTATGGGCCTCGACCGCGCGCTGCAGTTCATCGGGCAGCACCCCGACGACAGCGGAACGCAGGCCGTATTCTTCATCTACAGCGACAGCGACGGATACCGCACCTATGCCACACCCGCGTTCGAGGAAATGATAGCCGAACAGGCTAAAGACCAGGCAAAAACGAGCATCGAGCCGCACCAAACCCCAAACAGACAATAGCCCAAACATTCCAACAGAAAAAGCACAAGCATCCTTTATTCATTAATAATTTCCATAATTAGCATCTATGAAATCAATGACTGGCTTTGCCAAGTGGCAATACAACCTGAACGAAACGAAATACACCATCGAGATAAAGACCCTCAACAGCAAGCAGCTCGATGCCAACGTCAAACTGCCTGCCGACCTCCGCGAGCACGAACTCGAAATACGCTCTATGCTGAACAGCCTGGAGCGAGGCAAAGTGGACTTTGTCATCAGCGAAGAGCACGGCGCCTCGACGGCATCGCACATCGACAACGAGCTGGCACGCCAGCGCTACAACGAGCTGGTGGCTCTCGCCAACGACCTGGGCAGCGCTGCCGACGAGAAGATGCTGCTCGGCATAGTGCTGCAGCAACCCGACATCTGGACCGCTGCCGACGATGCGACGCTGAGCGACGAGGAGTGGAAGAGCCTGGCAGATGCCATCCGGAAAACCATCTGCGACCTTGAGAATACGCGCCTCCTCGAAGGGAACATACTGGAAAAAGACTTCGTCAAGCACCTTGACCTGATAGAGCACTATCTGGGACAGATACCGCAATACGAGTCCGAACGCATCGACACCGCCAAGGAGCGTATGCGCACAATGCTGGCCGATGCAGCAGTCAAGGAGGTGGATCAGAACCGCTTCGAGCAGGAGCTCATCTACTACCTCGAAAAACTCGACATCACCGAGGAGAAAGTCCGCCTGAAGAAACATCTCGACTACTTCCGCGAAGTAATGAAAAACGAAGAAGGCAGCGGCAAGAAACTAGGATTCATCGCCCAAGAGATGGGCCGCGAAATCAACACAACCGGCTCCAAAGCCAACCACGTGGAGATACAACGCCTAGTAGTGGCAATGAAAGACGAGCTGGAGAAGATCAAAGAGCAGCTGGGGAATATACTCTAGGAGACTAGGCGGACTAGGTTTTTTAGGCAAATTAGGCAGCCTAAAATGCCTAGTTTGCCTAATAAGCCTAACCTGCCTAGTTTGCCTAATAAGCCTAGTCTGCCTAATTTGCCTAGCTCGCCTAGTTTCCCTCCCCCCCCAAAAAAACAAAAAGGCCCGCGCTGTGCGCGGGCCTTTTGTCTTTTATATTCAGCTAAGATTATTAGCGAACAATGAGTTTCTCAATCTTGTTGAACTTGTTGTTGGTGATGCGTACGAAGTAAGCACCCTTGGCAAGGTTCGAGACATTGAGGTTGTAGCCGTTCTCAGCATTGAACTGCGAGGTGGTGACAACGCGGCCGCTCATATCGATAAGAGCCATATTGACAACACCGGTGGCGCCCTTCATAACGATGTTGACGTTGGAAGTAGCGGGGTTCGGCTGGAGTCTCATAGAAACATTGGCAACGGGGTCGAAGCCAATACCCTCTTTGAAGAAGCACTTCAGGGTGCCGTGGGCGTTGACATTCTCGATGGTCACCTGACCGTAGGCAACGCTGTCTTCGTCGTAGCGGATCGACCATTCGATTTCTTCGCCATTGTAGAGGATCTTGTCGATCTTGTAGCCTTCCTGAGGAATGACGAGGTAGCTGGCCGAACCGGTTTCGGGCACGCTGTCGACAGTACCGCAGAGGTCGTCGGCGCCATCCGAGAAGTAACCGAAGTCAGGATTGTCGCACTCGAGGCTGATGCCATATTTCGGGACATAGTACGAAGGACCAACGAGGAGGCGGATCATAGGATACTGCGAGGTGCTGTACATATGGATCTGACCATCGTACGGGTCGCTGACCATAACGCTGTAACGGTTGATGATGTTCAAAGCGTGGCCGTAGCTGTTCATACCATCTTCGTCGAAGAATCCAACAGCGCTAGAGTCTTCGAGAGTGTAGTAGTAGTTGCCGGCGGTCGAAACGAGGAAGTCGGACTCTTCGGTCAGTTCATAACCAACGCGGAACGAAGTGTTGGGGAGCAGTTCGGGCTGGTTGGGGAACATAATCTTAACGGTAGGATAGTTGCCATAGACCTCATAGGTCAGGTCTTCCAGCTGGCTGGCCGAGAAGACCTCGCTGCTGTTGATGACGTGGGTGCTGGCACCAGTGTTGACATAGTAGAAGTGGAGAGTTCCAGCCGAGTCTTCCTCATCGCGGAACACAATAGGATCGATGTGCGAACCCTGTCCCTGATGACCCAGTTCGGTCGAGGAAACCATTTCCATACCAAGGATGCGCCAGGGGTTGCCGTTGGCATCGGTGGGAACCTGGTTGCCAGTGACATAGGAAACGAAGACACCGTAGCCAGCCGAGCTAGCCATAGTCTCGCCAAGGGTAGTGCTGAAAGTACTTGGACCAACCAAACCAGCGCAGTAGTACGAGAATTTACGGATTGCACCGTGGTCGCGGCCCCAGATACCATAGGGGTGGCCATCGCTGGTGGTCTGCCAGTTGACGTTGTAGCGCAGGGTGTCGAACGTACCAGTGTCACCATAGATATGGGTCGAATAGTGGTCGCTGGTCAGGTCGCTGAAGAAGTGGCGAGTGCCGGTAGTTGCAGTGGGCAGATAGGCGGTCGGGCCGGTGGGAACGTTTTCATTATTATAAGACCAGCCGTGACTATCATCGGCGCTGTCATACCATCCGAGGGGGTCGATAACCACCGAGCGGACATCGAAGGGTTCGGGAACAACGGTACCGATGTTTTTGCTGACCAGTTCGGTAGCATTGGCGTCGCCGCTAGCGTAGGTGTAGATGTGGCCAGTGAAGTTGGTCTGGTTGTTCTTACCGTCGTTCGAGAACTCGGCAGCCCAAACAACGGGCAGCTGCAGGTTCTGGGGCATCATCTGATAGAAACCTTCGAAATATTTGTTCGAACGGAGGTTCAGGCTGTTGTCGAGAGCATCGATAATCTGGAAGTCATCGACAAACCAGAAGTAACCGTAGGCACCATTCTGCTCGGAGCAGAACCAGCGCAGACGGAAGTAGACATTGCTCTCGTTGCCAAGAGCCGAGGGCATAGTGACGGTCTTCCAACCCTTGATGTTGGAATTGACAGCGAGGTCGACGTGAGCGACGTTGATTTCGATACCGTTCCAGGTCTCGCCATCGGTGCTATAGTCAATCCAGCACTGGTCGCTGTTGAAAGCACGATAGAACTGATAGAAACGGACGCGGACGAGAGGCTGGCCGGTGGTGTTGACAGGGCCAAACTTCATATAAGCGTCGAAGGTAGCGATGGTGCCGTGACCACCCCATTGGGTAATCTGGTCCATCATAGTCATAACCATAATACCAGCTTCGGGGGTGTTGCTGGCAAACGGAGTGCCACCAGCTTCACCGCAAACCAACCAACGCCAACCCCATCTGTTTTCATCGCTCGAAGCGGGGTAGTTGGTAGGGCCGAAGAAGTCCATAGCGCTGATAGCGGCATAGCTGTTGCTGGGCAGACGACGCCACTGAGCGTGGGCGGCAACCTGGCCGTGCTGACCAATGGCGGTACCGTTGACCATCTCGCCGGCACCCACAATGCCCGTGGTGTAACCAACTTGGTCCTGCGAGAAGTCGCAGCTGAAGAGGGTCACATCCTTGGTGAAGATGGAACCGGTGTAACCAGCCTTCTGAGCGATGGTCTCGTTCTCGGTGGTTACATTTTTGTCGATGACCTGATACTTGCTCACCGACTTGTTTGACTGTGCGAACGCAAAGGTGGCACACAGTGCAAAACTAAGAACCATTAATGTTTTTTTCATTGTAATTGAATTTTGATTAATAAAAATTTTTCTCGTTTTACAGCCACAACACCCTTGTTTTCAGAGTATTTACAACTCATCAACAAGAATGATGTGGTATTGGTATTTGGATGCAAATTTAGCACAAAATTCGATACTGGCAAAAAAAAAATGAATATTTTTGTTTTTTTAAGTTTTTTTAGAAGCTGTGTTAAATTTGATTAATGGGTTTTAATAGGTGGCGATGGATTTGTTGATCGCTTAGGATTGCGGGTGGTGGTTTGCGGGTGGCGGTTTGAGAGTGCGACACACCCCGCCCTTCGGGCACCCCTCTCCGAGAGGGGATGGCGCGGTAGCGGTCGGGATGCCAGTTCTTTTGATGTAACAATATGCAAGGAAAAGGACTGCGTAGCCATCCCCTCTCGGAGAGGGGTGCCCGAAGGGCGGGG